>JBMNVT010000041.1:0-2598 GCA_050947015.1 Acutalibacteraceae bacterium | reverse complement strand
AAATCATATTTTGGTAAACTCCGGGGAATGAATCCTCGATGATTGTCGCGCCGACGGTTTTTCGGTAGAACCCCTCGGTTTCTTCGGTGCTGCTTACAATCGCATAGGCAAAGCCGCTGTTCTTCAAAGCCAGCAGAGCCGCCCGCAGCAGCGCTTCGCCGACACCCATTCCGCGGTATTTTTCATATACCCCAATCGGCCCGAAAAAGTCCTTTGCCGCCGTGTTGTAGCACGCAAAGCCGATAATCCGCTTCTCACGCACGGCAATAAAACAGTTTACCGGGTGGCTTGTAAAGGAATAGGAGCATTCGTTCGCCGGGCCGTCCCCGAAATTGTTGCGCACAAACAGAACAATATGTCCTTTGTCTACCGGCATCGCGCGTTTTACGGAAATACCCATACTCTTCAATTTCCTGCAAAGCTCCGGTTTTTCCTCCAATGAATACAGCTTCACAAGCATATCATGCAGCACTGCGATTCCTCCGATCTTCGCAGGCACAGCCGGTCAGTTTTCATTATACCCGACTATGCGCTGAAAATATAGACTTAATTCGTTCTCTGCGCGAATACATTTGACTAACAAAACTTTTTCACGAACAAAACTTCAGGTGGTTTGTCAGATGAACAAAAAGCGCAGATTTTTGCTGAATACTGCCGTGCTCACGCTGAGCGGGTTCTTTTTAAGAATGCTGGGACTCTGGTTCCGAACCGTAATCACGTCTTATGTCGACGCAGACGGCATGGGACTTTACCAACTCATTTTCTCCGTCTTTTTCTTAGGTGTCACGGCGTGCACCTCCGGCTTCGGCCTTGCCATGACGCGCCTCGCGGCGGAAGGAAAAGCCTCTGCCGGATGCGTGCGGCGCTGCCTCGGGCTTGCGCTTGTGCTCAGCGGAATCGCCCTCTCGGTGCTCTTTCTGGCGTCGGATTTCATCGCCGAGAATTTCATTCACAGCCGGCTTGCGGCCCGCCCGCTGCGGATTCTGGCGCTTGGTCTTCCGTTCATCGCCTGCTGCGCATCGCTCAAGGGCTGCTTCTTCGCGCAGAGGAACACCGTCATTCCCGTTCTCGGCGATTTCTGGGAACAGGGCGCCACCATCGGGATTTCGCTTTTCCTGCTGCGTCACTCAAGCCTCCCCCCGTTGGAAAGCCTCATGATTGGTTCCACGCTCGGTGAAGTCGCCGCTGTTCTTTACATTGTTCCTGTTTTTCTCGCGTATGTGGGCAGGCACGGGCTTGCAAAGGAAAGCAGCGGCATAACACGGCAAATCGTACATATTGCCGGGCCGATGCTCGCAGGGTCCCTTGTGCGGAGCAGCCTTTCCGGTGCGGAAAACCTGCTGATTCCCGTCGGCCTGCGCAAAAACGGGGCGGACAGCGTCGCCTCGCTTGCCCAGTACGGTGTTGTGCAGGGCATGGTGATGCCGATTCTCACCTTCCCCATGTCGCTCATCAGCTCCGCCGCCATGTTGCTGATTCCTGAAATTGCGGAAGCGAACGCCGGGAACGACCGCCGCTCCATTTCCAGACAGGCGGAATATGCGTTCCGCTATACCCTTTTGTTCGGTTTCCCCATGGCTGCTGTTTTCATCGTGTTTGCGGAAGAACTCGGCACCGTGTTTTTCGGCAACGCTCAGGCGGCTGTGATTCTCCGCATCATGGCTCCGCTTGCACCTCTGATGTACATTGACAATGTCGTGGATAACCTGCTCAAGGGACTCGACCAGCAGATGTTCTCACTCAAGGTCAACACGATTGACTCTGTTTCACGGGTTATCCTCATTTATTTCCTCATTCCCCGGTTCGGAATTCAGGCATACCTTGTAATTCTATTCGCAAGCGAGATTTTCAATGCATCACTGAGCATCGGAAGGCTGCTGAAATTCGCGAAACTCAAGGTTGATATTCTCACATGGATCATCTACCCTGCCGTCTGCGGAGCCCTTACGTTTTATGTTCTTGCCCTTTTCAAAAAGCTATTTTGAAATTGACAAAGGTCCTGCGAAAAGATACACTTTATTTAATGGATACTAGAAAAAACATTCAACGGAAATAAACGTTTTAGGGGAAAATTAGCATGCTGCATTTTTTTGCACTTGTGCTTATATTTACGGCATATAGCTTTATCGGCTGGCTGTGCGAAAGCATCTATTGTTCCGTGGCGGCAGGGCATTTCATCAACCGAGGCTTTCTGAACGGCCCCGTCTGCCCGGTCTACGGCTTCGGCGCGATGCTTGTCATCTGGATTCTTTCGCCCTTAAAGGAGCATGACCATCTTGTCCTGCTGTTTTTTGCGGCTGTCCTGCTCACCAGCACCTTGGAGTACCTAACGGGATTCTTGTTGGAAAAAGCCTTCAACACCCGTTACTGGGACTATTCGGACAAGCCCTTCAACATTAAGGGACGGGTGTGCCTCGAAAACTCGCTGCTGTTCGGCGGGATGAGCGTAATTGCCGTTGCGCTGATCCACCCGGCAATTCTGAAGCTGGTGTCACTTTTTTCACCGGTAGGCTTAGGGATTACCGCCGTCGTTCTCTTACTGATCTACGCACTGGACACCGCGCTCTCGATCAACGCGATGTACAGCCTGAACGGAAA
>JBMNVT010000040.1:0-3436 GCA_050947015.1 Acutalibacteraceae bacterium | reverse complement strand
GCATGCGGGAAAGCTGAATTTTGAACCGGAATCGCAGCCGCGCATTTCTCAGGGTGAATATTTTGCACACGTTGCGCAGCGTTACCCGGAAGCCAGCCTGATTATGGCGCACATTACCGGCGGCGGCGACTGGCACTGGCAGCTGAAGGCGATGGAAAAATACCCGAACGTCGTTTTGGATATTTCCGGAAGCGTAATCGACAGCCCCGTTATCGAAGAGTGCGTGGCTCGCATCGGCGCGGAACGGATGCTTTACGGAACAGACGGCTCCACCGCCGCCGGCGTTGGCAAAATCCTGGGCGCCGACATCAGCGAGCAGGACAAAAAAACAATTCTGGCAGGTACAAAATACCGTCGCTTTTTGGGAGAGGAGTGAGCCAACATGGTTATCGATACCTGTACCTATATCGGCCACTGGCCGTTCCGGAAGCTGCCGTGTGAAACGCTGGCCGAAACGGCGGCGCGTGCCGAAAAAGCAAAGATCACTCACATTGTCTGCACCAATCTGAATGCAATTTTTTATATTGACGCAATGGAGGGCAACCGGGAACTGCTGGAGCAGGTCGGCGCCTATCGCGGCGGCGTAAAAATTTTGCCGTTCGCCGTTATCAACCCGACTTATATTGAATGGGAGCGCGATTTGCGTGAATGTGTCGCGCTCGGTTTTGTCGGCGTTCAATTTACGCCGCAGTACCACAGCTATTCCCTTGCCGACTGGCGTGCCGCCGAGGCATACCGCATTGCCGGTGAGCTTGGTCTCGCCGTCAAAATTGACGTCGGGTTTGAAAACATCCGCCAACGCAGCCCGCTGGATACCTTTACCGAGGTTTCGGGCAGCGAGCTTGCGGCGCTGTTTGCCGTCAGCGACAAGCCGACGACGATCGTAAGCACGGCGTATCCGACCCTGATGGGGCGCGAGGTGATCGATGCCGCCGACCGGCGCAGCAACGTCTTTTTCAATTTGATCTATACCGATTCCTTTACGGATGGCCAACTGGAGGACTGCCTGAAGCAATACACGGCCAAGCGCCTCTGCTTTGGAACCCAGACGCCGTTCCGTTATATTGAGCCGCAGTATGTCAAGCTTTTCTGTTCGGAAGCGACCGATGACGAGCAGCGCGAGGATATTCTTTACCGCAACCTTGTGCAGCAAATCAAAGGCTGCTGAAAAAAATCCGTCCTGTATTACAGGACGGATTTTTTGTGTGCAAATTTGCGGTGAGAATATTATTTCAGCGCCGCCAGATGCTGCGGCGTACGATTAGGTAACGTACGGTGCCAATCAGCAGCACAATCAAAGCCGCGCCAGCAAGACTTGTCAGTACCGCGCCAATGGTCTGTGCCCGCGTCTGCACCAGGCCGCGGGTGACAAGCAACCCTGCAATGGCAAAAACAACGCCAAAAACCAGTCCGCGCCCGACGTAGTGGGAAAACAGGTGTTCCGCGGCAATCTGCCGCTTGTGCCGCACCGCAAATACGTGGGGCAGGCGTTTGCCGCGCAACCCGCACTCGGCAATCCTCAGCATTGCCGTCAACCGCTCGGCGGAACGCGCAGCATTTTCTTCCGTCAGTTCGCCCTCAAACGGCCACAAAAAGAGGCACGGCGCGCCCGTTTCGTCGGAATCAACCGTGCCGAAATGCGTGCCGATTCGGTCGTCAAATTCAAATTCCGGCGCGCATCCCTCTGCCGCGGGGAGTCCAAAGACGGTGGCAGCGCCGCTTACCCGGGAAAACCTTCGTTTTGCTGCTGCAATCTCGCAGACAAAGCAGAGGTTTCCGTCCGTTGTCAGCGATGGCTCGTTGCTGACGCAGACGGAAAGATACTCCGCCTTACCGCCGCGCAGACGATAATAATGGGGGAAGCTTCCCGTAAAACCGTGACCGGTTAAAAATTTTTCCGCGCCGCGCATCGCGGCTCTGCATGCAATGTCATAAGCGCCGGAAAAATACGGTGTGTCACAATACTCCGCCGTTGCTTCGGCAAACCGCCGGAGCAGCGGACGCGTCACCTGCCGAGCGCTGCCGTCAAATTCCGATTGCCGCAGCGTTTCACAAAACCGCGTCATCAGCTTTTCCGTTCGCTCGGGTTGTTCATCGTCGTATTTTTCCTGCGCGTCCGTCAACAGTCTGTGAAGCTCTTTGCCAAGCTCGCCGCAGTTCTGTTCAAAAAAGTCTGCGGTTCGCTCCACCAGATAGCGGTTTTCAAACAGAATATCGGCATGCGTCTGCATGGCCGGCGGCGGTACCGCCGGCAGCAACTGTGATTTTGCAAAAAGCTGCGCACAGCCGAGCAGTCGGTTTTCCTCCATCGAAAGCCCCATTGCGCCGAGCATGGTCTGCTTTTTCAGCAATTCCGTGAAGCAGGCGGCAAGCGCCGCCATTCCGGAGCTGCCCCGGCGGCGGAGCAGACCGGCGTAATCAAACCGGGTCACATGCATTCGCGCTTCCCGGCAGGAAAGGCGAATTTCCTGCCAATTCTGCTTTTGCAGCAGCCGCTCGGTGTAAACGGTATCGGAAAACTCCGTATCAATCAAAAAGCGAAATTCCATGCCGTCGTCCGCGCGGTCGGCTTCCGCCCAGAAAAGGTATCCCGTCAGCGAACGCTCTTCCGCCCCGACCTGCGGCAGATCGGTCTGCGGCGCATCAAACACCATGCGCGCTTGCCCCCAAAGGCTTTCCGGAACTGAAAGTACCGCCGAGCCCGGCTGAAACGACAACGTGACCCGCTGCGCGCGCGATTGAGAAAAGGACTGCAAAAAATCGCCCGCCTCCGGCGCAATTCGGCTGGAAACATCCTTGAGCGCATAAAGCCATTGCAATCTTGCCCGTTCGTTTTCTCTGCGAAGGCTTTCCACCCATTTAAACACCGGCAGCAACCGCTCTGCAGTGGGCGTAAACTGGCTTTCCGCAATGACGCGGATGCGCGCCGGAACGATGCCGTTCAAATCGTACCGTGAAGAAACCAGCCTGCGAAGCCCCGCCTGAATCGTTTTGCACGCATCACTCTGCACCGAAAACGAAAACTCCTGCAAATGGGCAACGGTGTCCTGCGGAGCAAGCGGATTCAGCGGCGAGGTCAGCTCGGAAAGCTGCGCCATATAATATTCCATCCCGATCTGGTACCGGTCAATATACTTCATGATGCTGTAAAATCCTTTCATCAGGCTGAACCGGCGGGCGGATGGGGCGCTGCGTGCCGCGGAAGCCGGAAGAAGATATGTAAATAAGTATAACACACGGTACAGGCTCTGCGCAACACAGAGAGCGCTTATTTTTTTGCCGCACTTGTGTAGGTTGCGTTTATTTTTGGCTTGTAGGTTTGTCAATGATGTGTTACACATTAGGGAAAGAAAATAGGACAGCTTTGGGAGAGATCCAGTTGAGAGGACGCATGGGAAAATTGTTGTAATGCCTTTGCCAGACAGCGAGCTGTCTG
>JBMNVT010000039.1:0-3503 GCA_050947015.1 Acutalibacteraceae bacterium | reverse complement strand
GGGGGGTAACACAGGAAAATATCTTTTTTTTGCACTTCAAAAAAAGGGCACGAAAAAACCCAGAAACCGTTGTGGTTACTGGGTTTTCCGGTGCAATATCTTTTTTGCTTGCACAATATGGTTGCGGGAGGCGGATTTGAACCACCAACCTTTGGGTTATGAGCCCAACGAGCTACCGGATTGCTCCATCCCGCGATATTCAGCTTAATCATTATAGCAAAGCGGGATAGTTTTGTCAAGAGTTATTTTACATTTTCCAAATATCCATTTTATTCCTTATTTTCGTTGACTTTGCTTCTTTCAGTTCCTTTTTCTTTTTCGTCTTTTTCAAGTTTCATCGTCAGTGAAATGCGCTTTTTGGCTGCATCCACCGAGAGGACCCGAACCCTGACCACGTCGCCGATTTTTACCGCTTCACTTGGATGGCGGATAAAGCGGCTGCAAAGCTGCGAAATATGCACCAGGCCATCCTGATGCACGCCGATATCGACAAATGCACCGAAATCCGCAACGTTGCGCACCGTTCCGTCCAACTCCATGCCGGGTTTCAAATCCTCCATCGAAAGCACATCCGTCCGCAGCAGCGGGGGCGGCAGCTCGTCACGGGGATCACGCCCAGGTTTCATCAGTTCCGCAACAATGTCCTTCAGTGTCGGAACACCGATTCCAAGCTGCTTTGCCGTCGTTTCTTCTCCCAAAGCAGCCAGCTTTCCCGGCAGCCCGCCAAGCCCCCCGCACCGTACATCGCGGTCGGTATAGCCGCAAAGCTTCAACAGCTGTTCAGCTGCAGCATAGGACTCCGGATGAACCGCAGTATTGTCGAGCGGATTCTTGCTTTCCGGCACACGAAGAAAGCCTGCACACTGCTCAAACGCCTTCGGGCCAAGACGTGGCACTTTTTTCAGCTCCGCTCGGCTGGAAAACCCGCCGTTTTCCTCCCGGTAAGCCACAATATTCTTGGAGATGGTATCATTAACGCCGGCAATGTGGGAAAGCAGCGCCGGCGACGCGGTGTTCAAATCGACACCGACACGGTTGACGCAGTTTTCCACCACACCGCCAAGCGCCTCATCCAGCTGTTTTTTCGGCATGTCGTGCTGATATTGCCCAACACCGATCGCCTGCGGATCAATTTTAACCAGCTCCGCCAGCGGATCCTGCATTCTGCGCGCAATGGAAACGGCGCTGCGGATATTGACGTCAAACATCGGCAGCTCCGAAACCGCCAGCTTGGAAGCTGAATAAACCGATGCACCTGCTTCGCTGACGACCATATAAGAAAGCGGAAGCCCTGTTTCACGGATCAGTTCGGCCGTAAAAATTTCCGTCTCGCGGGACGCTGTTCCGTTGCCGATGGCAATGACTTCAACGCCGTTTTTCTCCACCATTCGCTTTAAAACCGCCTTTGATTCGGCGATCTTGCTCCGCGGCGGCACCGGATAAATCACGCCGGTATCGAGCACGCTGCCGGTAGGGCTGACCACTGCGACCTTGCAGCCGTGGGCATACCCCGGGTCCAGCGCGAGCACGGTCTTTCCCTTAACCGGCGGCTGCATCAACAGGTCGCCAAGGTTCATGGCGAATACGCGAATTGCCTGTTCATCGGCCTGTTCTGTCAGAGCAGAGCGAATCTCCCGTTCCAGTGACGGAAAAATCAGCCTTTCATAGGCGTCCCTCGCCGCATCACGCACCGTCTGCGTACAGGGAGAATTTTCCCTGACAACTTCGCTTTCAATAATCGAAAGCGCCTTCCCCTCATCAAAATCCAGAGAGACTTTTAAAAATTCCTCCCGCTCGCCACGATCCAGCGCCAGAACGCGGTGTCCTGCCATTTTGGCAACCGGTTCGCTGTAATCATAGTACTGCGCGTAAACGGAATCTTCTTCCTTTGCCGCGCAGGCCGTGATCTTTCCCTGTGCGGTTGCCACCACGCGGAGCCGTTTACGCACAGAAGGATTGTCCGAAATCGCCTCGGCAATAATATCCATCGCACCGGCCAGCGCATCCTGCGCGGTGGGAACCTGTTTTTCCTCATTGACATATGCCTGCGCCATGGTCAGCGGTTCGTCACAGCTGCGTTCCTGAGCAAAAACCGCGTCCGCCAACGGCTGCAGACCGCGCTCTTTGGCAATGGAGGCGCGGGTGCGGCGCTTAGGGCGGTAGGGACGGTAAATATCCTCAATTTCCGCCAGCGTCTGCGCATTTTCAAGCGTTGCCGAAATCTCCTCCGTCATGGCATCAAGTGCCTCGATCTGTCCTCGAACTTCCTCGCGGCGGGTGTCCAGCCCACGCAGATACGCCAGCCGATCGCTTAATTCACGGATGGTCTGATCGTCGAGCGAGCCATGCGCCTCCTTGCGGTAACGCGCAATAAACGGAACCGTGTTGCCTTCATCGAGCAGCGAAATCACATTTTGCACCTGTCCCGGCTGCACATTGAATTGTTTCGCCAAAATCACTGCATAATCCATCATGGAAATAATCGGGTCCTTTCATTCATATTGTCTTGCATCATATGGTGGCGGTTCATCCAGTTGACGGCGCTTTTCAGCACACGCCGATCGTTTTCAAAACGGAAAAAATTCATTGCCGCCGGATAGGAAAGCCAACGGGCGCGCTCAATTTCCTCCTCCTGAACCGTCACCTCTCCGCCCCGGCTTTCCGCCAGAAAAAACACCACGCGCTTGCTTGCGCAGTTCCAAAGTGAATATCTGCTGACGGCGCGAAATCCCCGGCAAATCCGCACATTCAGGCCGGTTTCCTCCCACACCTCCCGCAGAGCGGTCTGTTCCTCGCTTTCCCCCAATTCAACATGCCCTTTCGGAAACCCCCAATTGCGCCCTTTCTTGTTTTTTACAATTAAAAAGCGCAGCTGACCGCCGTCACGCCGAAAAATCACCGCACCGCATGATTTTTCATAAAGACAGCGCATCTCCCCGTCCTCCGGCGAAATGTGCAGCATCTGGCGCAGTTCCGGTTCATAAACCACACGGTCGCGGACTCCGACGATTAATACCGGCGGTGTTCCCTCCCGGCGAATCCACACAGCAAGCACACGCCCGGTAAAGCGGATCGGCACGCGGCTGATCCCGACAACAAATGCTTCGCGGCGAACGGGTGCGTCTCCCCCGCTGCAAAAAATATGCCCGCGATAGGACAAAGCTCCCTCACGGGCGGCTTCCTCCGACCTGCGGGCAGCGATCACTTCTACGATACTGCCCAGCATAATTGTTCCGTCCTTCCTGCCGCTTTGTTGTTTTGCACAGACGGTACCCGTGTAAAACAGCGCAAATTTTTTGCGCAAAGATTCCTTATCGTTTATTTTACGAAAAAAACACAAAAATATCAAGTCCGCCTTGTGTCTTTTTTGCCTGATAATGTAGGTGATACAATGATGAGTGACAAAAGAAGAAAATAAAAGTAGCGAATAGGCGTGACATATGCTAAGGTTGAGTTGACGAGACAAAACCGAAAGGCAGGTGTCACCCTATCCGCTATGAATA
>JBMNVT010000038.1:0-5604 GCA_050947015.1 Acutalibacteraceae bacterium | reverse complement strand
CAGACAGCTCGCTGTCTGGCAAAGGCATTACAACAATTTTCCCATGCGTCCTCTCAACTGGATCTCTCCCAAAGCTGTCCTATTTTCTTTCCCTAATGTGTAACACATCATTGACAAACCTACAAGCTGCACTACTGATTTTCTCCGGCGCTATTCCGCAAAAGATAAATCTGTGGTATACTCAAATAGAACAGGATTGCTTTGCGGGGAGGTTCATGACATGGATCCGGTTTACCTGGCAAAACAGGAGATGGAGCCTGCGTTTCCGTTTAAAATTTATCGCCGGGAGGGCCGCATGCAGCAGGAGCTGCACGCACACGATTACATTCAGCTTTGGTTTGTGCAGCGCGGCAGCTGCATTCACCAGTTTAACCACCGGCGCTATTTTCTGATTCGCGGCGACTGCTTTATTCTGCCGCCCGGCATTGTGCATGCGGTTCAGTCCGACAGTGCGGAAACTGTACTGCTTGGGCTGGAGTTTACCGAGGCGTTTCTGTGCGGCGGCGATGGTTTCCCTGGGGCGGTCTTTTCGGCCACGGAGTTTGTGACCCCGTTTCTGGTTACGCTCGATCAGGTTCAGCCGCAGGTTTCGCTCGGCGGCGATATTCTGCGCGGCGTAGAACTTTTGTTTGAAGAAACGCTGCAGGAATTTCAAAGCCGCGGCCCCCTCTGTGAATTATTTATTCAGGCAAATCTGCTCAAAATTCTGGCCATGATGCTTCGGGAACGGCAGCGGCGCTCCGCCGATTCCTTTTGTGTAGCCGCGCGCCATCGGATGGCGGTTGCGCGCACGCTGGACTATATTCATGAACATTTTGCGGAAAAAATTTACCTGCAGGAGCTTTGCGCGCAGGCAGCGCTTTCCCCCGCGTATTATACGCGTATTTTTCGCGCGGTAACCGGCAGTTCGTTTACGGAATACGTCCAAAGTCTGCGCATGCAAAAAGCAAAATCGCTGCTCAGCAGCGACCAGACGGTGGAAAGCATTGCATTTGCCGTCGGATACCTGGACACTGCTTCCTTTGACCGCGCCTTCAAGCGGGCGGTGGGTGTTTCTCCCCTGCAATACCGCAAGTCGGTGCAGAATCTGATAAATTCTGAATCGGAAAGGCAAATTTTACAGAGGCAGCCATGATATACTAAAGGCAGCGGCAAAACGCTGCCTTTTCTGTTTGCCGCAAAAAAGAAACGGAGGCTGTTCTAATGAAAGACACTGCTGCTTTTGCAATTGTGGGGTGCGGCCGCATTGCGCCAAACCATCTGGATGCCATTGCGCACGCGCCTTCGGCAAAGCTGGTTGCCGTCTGCGATATAGCAGAGGAAAAAGCAAAAAAAGCCGCATTGGAAAATGGGCTTTCCAAATGGTACACCGACGCCAAAACCATGTTTGAATCGGAATCGATCGACGTGTGCTGCGTTCTGGTTCCCAGCGGCCTGCATCATGAGATCGCAGTACTGGCCGCAGAACATGGAATTCACGTCCTTTGCGAAAAACCGCTCGATGTTACGGAGGAAGCGATGGCGCAAATGATTGACGCCTGCCGCAGAAATCAGGTAAAGCTGGGCGGAATTTTTCAGCGCAGAACCTTCAGTGCCGCTCAGGAAACAAAAAAGGCCATTGCCGAAGGGCGGTTCGGCACGGTGACCATCGGCGACGCCTACCTGAAATATTACCGGGATCAGGCCTATTATGACAGCGGAGAGTGGCGCGGTACCTGGAAGCTGGACGGCGGCGGCGCGCTGATGAACCAGGGAATTCACGGAATCGATCTTATTTCATGGATGATGGGCGGCGTGCACAGCGTTTGGGCAAGGTGCGAACGGCTTGTTTGGAACACGGAGGTGGAAGACACTGCTGTCATCAGCGTTAAATTCAAAAACGGCGCCATTGGCGTTATTGAGGGCACCACTTCGGTCTTCCCCGGGCTGGATACCGTTTTTTCCATCGGCGGCTCCAACGGCAACGTAAGTTTTGGCGATTCCGGGTTTTACAGTTGGCAGTTCAACAAAAACCCTGTTCCGCAGCCTGAAACTGTCGGCAGCATGGGCGGACTCAACTGCGCCTATTCCAGAGACAACCTTGGTCACACGATTCAGGTGGAGGACATGGCGCGCGCAGTTCTTGACGACCGCGAGCCAATGGTTACGGGCGAGGATGCCCGTAACACGGTGCGGATCATTCTCGCAATCTATGAATCCGCACGCACCGGCCGCGAGGTTGTGCTGGACGAATCCTTGTAAACAACGATTTCTTTCCGTTTTTATGTGGCGTCTGGCGGCTTCGGATTAAATTTTCTTGCGTCTGCTCCGACAGACTGACCACGCCGGACAGAAGGAGCTGATTTTTTCAGTCTTCCTGTCCTTGTTGTTTTCCCATCGTTTCCGGCATTGCAGGGCTGGATTCCGCCGCACAATTGTGGTAAAATACCAACAAAAGAACCGGATCGCGCTGCAACCCGGTAAAAGGATGAGTAAATGGAATCGAAAACGATTAAGATTTGGGCTGGGAGTTATTCTGCAAAAATCTTTTTGCCGGAGGATTCTGTCGAAAAGCCGGCAGCCACTTTACAGAAGCAACGCAGCGAACCGCCCGGGGAATCCGCTCGGCCTGCCGGTCGCTGCAAACATGCCGAGAAGGGAGCGAAAGCTGATGCAGGAAAAACAACATCCGTTCGCCGCACAACCAATCGAGGATTTGCCCGCGAATTCCGTTGCAATGCGGATCATTGCACGAATCCACAGTGATTTTCCGACAAAATTCGGAATCCCGCGGCAAAGCGGCCTGGTGGAGTCCCTGCAGGCAACCATCGTTTTTGAACCGCAGTACCGTAATCCGGATGCGCTGCGCGGTTTGGCCGACTACTCCCATCTGTGGCTGATCTGGCATTTTTCCGAATCAATGCGCCGGGGCTGGTCCCCGACAGTCCGGCCGCCGCGCCTTGGGGGGAACCGGCGCATGGGGGTTTTCGCAACGCGATCGCCGTTTCGCCCCAACGCAATTGGGCTTTCCTGTGTCAAAATTGCAGGGATTGAGCTGGATTCTCCGGTTGGCCCAGTAATTCATGTGTTGGGAGCCGATCTGATGGACGGCACGCCGATCTTTGATCTTAAACCATATTTGCCTCATGCCGACTGCAAACCCGAAGCCTCCGGCGGTTTTGCGGCGCCGCTTGCTGCCTATTCACTGAAGGTGGAGTGCCCACAGAAACTTCTGTTAAAGTTTCCCGAACAGCATCGTCAGGCGCTGCTCGAACTGCTTGCGCAGGACCCCCGGCCTTCTTATCAACACGACCCCGACCGGGTTTACGGATTCCCCTTTGCCGGATTTGAGGTCCGCTTTTCCGTTCAGGAGGGGGTACTGTTCGTCCGTGAGATTGTTCCGGAACCTTCCAAATAACGACTCAAATCAATGCACCGGAATAGGCCGATTGCATTCATGAATTTCATTGCCGCGAATGCAATAGAGATGCGGAAAACGGATTTGCGGTCAAGCATAAAAATGAAGATCCTGTCTGCGGCTGAGACCACAGGCAGGATCTTCTGTTTTTTATTGCTCTGCATCGCAGACGGACGGAATCGTGCTGCGGATCATTGCCAGAACATCAGTCTCCGCGGTATTCCCCTCAAACGGCCGAAAACTTTCGTCCGGCAGAATACCAGTCAGCTTGTACAGCCAAGTTGCCGCCGCAGCATAGCGGCCGTAATCCAGAGAAAGATGAAATCCATCACGGCAAAGAGAATATCCTCCCTCCGCATAAAGAAAGGGCTTTTTCCCGCGCAGCGTCTGGATCACATCTCCAACGGGTATGATTTTCGCGCCAATCTCAGATGCCGCCTCGGAGTAACATTTGCGCAGCGCCTGATACATTCCCTCCTGCCCGTCATAGCGGGAAAAATGCGGATGTGTGCTGTCGGATTCATACGCCCATGTCTGGTGAATCCACTGCGCCGCCTGTGGCGCAAGGCCCTTTACATACGCCGAAAGTTCCCGCAGGTACGGTTCGTAGCTTTCTTTCACACCGCTGTCACCGCTGGCCTGTTGCAGCGTAACAACATCCCAGCCATCTTCCTGCAGGGCTTGACGAATGGAGCATTTGCAGTCGGCCTCTGCGCCATTCCGTTCATGATCGTATAAAGGTGCGTCATTGCTTGCATTATTCCAATGGTGTTCCAGCGGACAGCCGCCGATATAGAGATTGACAATTTTCAGATCCCGACCGGCAGATTGCGCCATCGGCTGAAGATACTTTGCCGCGTCCTGCGAAAAGCTGTTTCCGATCGCAAGGATCTTCCATTCTGTTTTCTGCATGGCAAATCACCTTTCCTCGTTCTGAAATATTTACTCAATTCAAAAACACTCGATCACTTTTCAAATAAATTGGCTAATTTCCGATCGGCTTCGGCTAATTTTTTAATCCCTTCCAAAACATTGCCCGAAGAATAACCTTCTAAGAATTGATCTGCTTCAAGCGTAAAATATCCTTGATAATTGATATCCTTCAGCGCCTTTACGATGTCATAAAACGATATTGACATGGAAAACGGGATCTGGTGAGAATCGTGCCATCTATCATTATCGTGAATATGCAAAGCCTTCAATCTTTCACCAAGCGAATATATCATATTCACTGCACCCGAGCCCGAACCGCGCATTTCGGCATGACCGATATCAAGACAAGCGACGAAAAAATCATCGTTTACCGCATCAAGATGTTCAACAAAGCTTTCTGAGGTCGCACAGGCTGCAAAAGAAGACTGCTGCTTTTTGTTATCCCAATTCCACATATTTTCGGTTGCTATTTTAACACCGCATTCCTTTGCAAAGGGCAGCAATTCGTCATACATCTCCGCATTTTCCAAAGCTGTCTTATTGTTGTCGGGATGGATGATGCAAATTTTCCCGCCAGCCTCGGCAGTGCATTCAATTGCCCTTTTCAGATAAGAACGAATTTCAGGGCAGGAGGATGGGAACGGTGCGTGTGATTGGTTGCATACGATTCCATTGTCTTCGCCGATTCTCTTTAGTCTGCGTGCAAAGGCAAGGTAATTGCCCGAAGCCAACGGGTGGTCGTTTTTCAGGATCATCTGCTTTTCCCAATCATATTCGCACATTGCGAACATTGAAAAATCCCATGCGTCAAATCCCGACTTAGCAATATATTCTACTGCTTTTTCTTCTCCGACTATTTTAGCCGCAGAGCTTATTTCCGTCGAAATCTTCATTCATATCACCTTTTGCCTTTCACAAAAAATTTGATTCTTTGCCGGAACCATTGCTGCATGACCGCTGATTGCGAAATTCGTTTTAGCAGCACAATGAATCATCTGTATTTGCTCGCTGCCGACACCCCGGTAATTTTATTCCGCGCTTTCAAAAGAACCGAAACAAACGGGCTGCGAAGAAAACGCAAAGCGGTAAAAAGTAATCACAGGGGAAATGCAAATAAAACCCCGTTCCAAAGAACGAGGTTTTCATCTGGCTCCCCAAGTTGGACTCGAACCAACGACCCTGCGGTTAACAGCCGCATGCTCTACCGGCTGAGCTATTGAGGAATATTTGTGTTGGCATCTTTCTATTTTCCCGGGCCGTCACCAGCCAAGTAT
>JBMNVT010000037.1:0-6061 GCA_050947015.1 Acutalibacteraceae bacterium | reverse complement strand
TCGCCCATAACAGGACGAAGGCTTGCTGCTGCAAAACGATTCGTTGAACCACCCATTACGGCATACCGGCTTGATATGCGTTCCCGGTAACGGAGGAAAACCGGCAAGATTTACTTTTGCCCTTTCGCCGCAGGTGCGCCGGGCAGGTTCCATCCGCAACTCTGGAGTGATCTTCCCCGCGGGCTACTCGCACCGGGCTTGCACTCTCCCCGGCTCGCTCTGCCTTTTGCGCTGCGGCTACTCTCTCCATCAAAGTCTTTTGCGTGTTCAATTAAATTTATCATAGCACACTCTTTTTCAAATTGCAAGCAGAAAAAGGCTTCAAATCGCAGATGGCACAAAATTCAGGGAACAGGGGTCAGTGGATAACACCCTGCAGAAATTCAACGTATTCCTCCAACTGCCGAATACCGAACGGAGTAATCTCATAAATAGTGCTGGAACGCCTTTTTTCGGCGGGAAGCTTACTGGATGAAATATAATTCCACTCGGTAAGCCGAGAAAGCTGCACGCTGATGTTTCCGTCTGTGGCAGCAGTCAGCTCCTTCAACTCCTGAAACGTGCGTTTTCGAGTGGTCAGCAGACATAAAATTTTGAGCCGCAGCGGAAGTGTCAGTGCTTCCGGAATTGTGTTCCAATCCATAATCCTCCCTATTTCCTTTGACCCAGCAAATCAGCTTTGAAAAACTGTACGGTTTACATTTTTCCCTAGCTCTTTTCCGCTTTCATTCCGCTGCCGGAAAAAACGGTGCTGCTCTTTTTCATCTCCGCCCGAAGAAGCAGCGCGGCGGACAAATAACCGAAGGCCATACAAAAATGGGAAAACAGTAGAGGGACTGAAACCGTCGCGATAACTCCGCTTGCCGTACGAACCACAAAATTCAAAAGCCCTGCGGAATCCAAAAGATCAAGTGACCAACTCAGCAGAAGCACGGTGGCTCCGACGACAGACAGCCATTTTTTGTTTAACAGCACCGCGCAGATTATAAAACAGGAACAGAGCAGCAGCATATTCAGCAGCGCCTGGTGGTCGGCCGCTCTGCGCAGAACCTGTGCCGCCGCATTGTTTTCGATTGGAAAAATACCTGTGCACAATCGGACAGCCAACCCAAACACCGGTAACAAAACTGCCGGTATTCCCCATATAGCCAAGCATCCAAGGTAATATCTGTTCGTAATCCGGCTTTCTTTCCGGAAAATTAAAAAAAAGGAAAGTATTATCAGCAGTGGCGGAATGATATTGCCCAAATAATCGACCCATGGATTCCGGGCAAACGCGCCAGCATAATCCAAAACAGCGGACAACAGATTGATTCCGCTGAAAATAAGCCAAAAAAGAGCAAGCCCGGTGTAGTCGTTTTTTGCTTGTACAAACGTTTTTTGAATGAGGTCAAAGTTTTCTGCGGCTGTCATTGGATTCGAACCATCCATAAAGACCCTCCCATTACAAATAAATCTGTTTATCATTTTCCTCCAAATTCTGCATATGCTTTATAATTTGTATATTCCACTCCGGAATTATTGTAGCGGAGAGTTCCAATATATGTAACTCCGATAGTGCGCGATGCATCAAGAAACTTATATGTTGGTCCGCTTGTTACAGAAAAAGATGTATTTGAAATCGGAAGCAATATCCAGTTCACCCCTATGCTTACGTTTCTGGGAGATGTGCATTGGTGTGTAGATTCATTATAGTTATAGGTCAATGTTATTTAATATGCGGATAAATCCCATACATTCTGTGTTTTCGTAACTGTAATTATTGAACTTGAAGCTGCCATCATTTCTTGAGACAAAGGTTTTGCTAAAATCCTTCTTTCTCGATAGGTCATCCGATCAAGCAGAGTTCTTTGCTTCTCCGCAGTTTCTCTTGTAACTTTTTCGTAGTCCTCGACTGAAATAGTATTAGGATCGACGGTAACGTACCCTAATTCCAGGTCGTATTCTTTATTGATTGCATTAAGAATAGCGTGATACGGATCAGGAATGGTTGCTGCCAATGTGCTCATGCACAAACAGTTCAAAATTAATATAACAGCCAACAGCGATGATACCAATTTTACAATCTTTTTTAGCAACGACATCAATATGCTTTTCTGCCGTCGTTGCGTTTATATAACTTTATTTTATAAAGTTATGCGCTTATAATACCTCATTTTGAGAAAACTGTCAACCCTCAAAATGAAAAATTTACTTTTTCTCAAAAGAAAATGCGCCTGCATTTTTTAACACTCTGTTTGCAGACGCATAAAAATATTGGAATTTCAGTGCATCATCCCAGCACCGTTGCCGAAGCATAAAGCGCGGTCGGACGGCCGTCGCAGGTAATTTCAAGAACCGCGCGAACCGAAGCGCCGATCGGGCGGTCCGTCGTGAATGTAAATTCGGCCGAAGCGTGCTCCCTCCGCGGAGAACCAGGGCGGTTGGTGTACAGATTTGCGGCACAGCTGACCGAAACGCCATCCGGCACAAACCAGCGAAGGTGATAGTGCCGCTGTTCCAGGAAAAAGACCGGCGTCAGCGTAACCTTGCCCGTCAGCGGTTTTTCCGGGGAAAGATACGGCTCGCGTTCAAATTCAATCCGCGCGGAAACATAGGCGTTTTGAGCGGTGAAGCTGAACGGCGAGCAGGAAAAGACTTCGTCGGCCAGCGCGCGGCTGCAGAGGGATTCCTCCGTCACGGCGGAAAAATCCTCCGCCTCGTCGCCAAACAGTATCGTTCGCTCCGGCGCATCTATCAGATCCGGCAGCGACGGTCTCGCCGCAGCGGGAATCAGGCTCATCACACAATCGGTAAGCTCGGTGCAGGTGCGCGGAAAATAGCCGTTCCCCTTGATGATGGAAAGCGTTTCGATTTTATCACCGATATGTCTGCGCCAATCCTGCGGAATACCCTCCATCCCATACAGAATTCCGAACAGAGATCCAAGCGTTGCGCCGGTGCAGTCGGTATCGTCGCCGCAGTTGATGGCCAGAATCATCGATTTTTTGAAATCCCCGCCGCCGTAAAGCATGCCAAGAAGAACAAACGCGACGTTGGCCGGCGCCTGAAACCAGCCCAGATCGGCGCTGTCTTCCACCAAAAGCTGCCGTGCCGTTTTCCAGTCCTCTCCGTCGTCAAACGCCTTGCAGACCAGACGCACACTTTGCGCAACGCGGCAATTTTCCGGAATGGAAGCCAACCCGATGCGTATCAGCGCGCGCAGGTCCCGCAGAACAAACGCAGCGCTTTCCATTGCGGCAACAAACATTGCCGCCGCCGTACCTTCGCCGATGCCGTGGTCAACACAGGCATCCTCATATGCCATTCTGACCGCCCTGACCGGGTTTCCGGGGTAAAGGCACGCCCAGATTTCGGTACGGATCCATGCCCCATTGGAATTCATCCACTTTTCATTGTTCATTGCGCCCGAAAGCGGCGGAAGCAGTCCTTCACGCAGGTTCGCCTTGCCGACGCCGTATTCGTTCCAGCACGGACCGACATAGCTGCACCAATATTCCCCCAGCAGCTTGGAATCAATCGCCTCAGGGCCGTGCTCATCCACTGCGCGCAGCCAGACCAGCTGCAGGTCGAGATCATCGTTCGGCAAAACCGTTCCCTCCGGCGTGGAAAAGCCCTGAATGTCGTTGAGCTGCTGTGCTCCTTCAAACGGGGTTCCCATCGTTCCGCCGATGTTTTTGCCCACCCAACACGCATAAATTCGGTCGCGCAAAGCCTTTTGGTTAAATCGAATCATAAAAAACACTCCTTTCACATTGCGGTTTTCTGTGATTTCAGTATAATGGAATCAGGAAAATGCCGCTACGCAAAAGGAGGCGAACACCTTGCAAAATCGATCATCCCAACCGCCGCTGCCGGCAATTTACGAAGACGCAGCCGCTCTGGATGAAACCCTGCGGATTTTAAACCCCGCGGTGTGCGAGCTGAAAATTTACGATGTGACTTATTTGCATTACCACAGTGTTCTGGAACTTGGCTGGTGCGTCAGTGGGAGTGGGGAGTGTTATGCCGAAGACAGGGTTTTCCCGTTTTCGGCAGGCGATATTCAGATTATTTTCCCGTATCAGAAGCATTACAACCGCAGCAGGCCGGGCGGCCCGAGCCGATGGCACTTTATCAGTCTGAACCCGGCAACGCTGCTGCCCTCGCTCGGCTTTTTAAGCCCTCCCGTGCTGGAGGAATGGCTGCAGAATGAAATGGGGCTTTTCGGGGTGTTTTCCCGCGCGGAACAGCCCCAAATCCACGAACCCGCCGTGCATTTTTTCCGCGAGATTCTCAGCTCTGGCAGCGTGAAGCCCCGCCGCCGGGAGCTTTGCGGCGCGCTGCTTTGCGAACTGCTTTGCGAGCTTTCCCGCGGCTCCGCTGCACTGCCGAAGCTGACGCTGCAGCAAAATCCGGTTTTGACTCAGGTTTCACCGGCTCTGCGGCAAATTCAGCGGCAGCTTGCGCAGGGAACTCAGCCAACAGTTGCGTCGCTTGCCGCGCTTTGCTCTATGAGCGAGCCGAATTTTCGCCGCGTGTTTCGCCGGGCAACCGGCAGCGCTCCCAAGGAGTATATTCTGCATGCGGCCGTTCACCGCGCCGAGCAGCTTCTGCTTTCCACCGACGAGGAAATCCTTCAGATCGCGTCCGAAGCCGGGTTTGCCGATGTTTCCGGCCTGAACCGCCAGTTTCTTGATAAAAACGGCGTTTCTCCTTCCCGGTTCCGGATCCTGCACCGACGATAAACACCGGAAGTCTCTCTTGAAAACAGCGCTTATCGGTCTGCATTTGCGTTTGTATTCCTGGAGGCAGTCTTCTATCATCAATATGACTCATTCTTTTTAATGCGGAGGTGAACACCTATGAGCCGTTTTGAGCGGTATTGCGCCGTTCTGGAACACAAAAAGCCCTTCTACTTTCCTGCGATCGCCTGTTCCGTTGCCAGCGAGATCCTCGGATACCCTGCAGATACAGGCTCGGACAGCCTCCATTTCCACGAGGAAAAAATCCTGGCTGGACGCATACACGCTTCTGTTCGGCAGAGAGGACGGCTCTCACCAGATTAAGCGCTTTTACCCGGAAACCCAAACCTACGGATTAATTGAGGACACGTCGCCGGTAACGGAACCCGAGGACATTGCCGAAAAATATGCCGCAGAAACGGAACAAGGCGCCGATCCCTCTCCGCAGGCACTGGAGCAGATTTACCAAAGCCAGCTGGAGCTGAAAAGGCTTGCGGGGGCGGAGTTTCCAATCATTGCGGGCGGAGTTCCGACGCGACTCCGGCGGCATCAACTATATTCCGGGGCCTTCCAACGCAATTGTGCATGGGACTCCCGTAGCAAATGTTTACGCCATGATTGAGGAAATTGAGCAATACAGGCCATAAACGCCACGAAGCCGCTGGATTCCAATCAGAATACAGCGGCTTTTTAATTTGCATATTTTTCATAAAATTCACAGAGCATTTCCCGCAGACTGATGCCGAAAATTTCACAAAAGCAGGCAAGCTCATAATCTGTTACAAATTGGGTATTGTTTTCAATTTTACTGATCATTTGCTGATCAATGCTGATTCCCATGGTCTGCATTCGAGCTGCCAGGTCGCCCTGAGACAGGTGCTGTTCCGTTCGTAGTTTCCGCAGCTGCCTTGAAATCAAGTTTTTATTGTTATAATACAGTATTTTTTTCATATCGCACTCCACGTCTATATCGCGTATTTTACTTGACTTTATCAAATATTTTGCGCTATAATACGTTACATAAACGTATTATAAAGGAGAGTGCAGCAAAATGAATTTTACTCAGCAATTGCTTGCTAATATTTTATGCCAATATGATGTAAAAATCTCTTTTCCGCAGCTGGAATCCGGCTTAGAACGGCTGACTGAAAATCGTTGTCTTGAATTGCTGCAAAATATCCATGCTATTCTCAAGGATGACTGCCTGAACGTGTAGGTTTGTCAATGATGTGTTACACATTAGGGAAAGAAAATAGGACAGCTTTGGGAGAGATCCAGTTGAGAGGACGCATGGGAAAATTGTTGTAATGCCTTTGCCAGACAGCGAGCTGTCTGGC
>JBMNVT010000036.1:0-6394 GCA_050947015.1 Acutalibacteraceae bacterium | reverse complement strand
CTTATTCATAGCGGATAGGGTGACACCTGCCTTTCGGTTTTGTCTCGTCAACTCAACCTTAGCATATGTCACGCCTATTCGCTACTTTTATTTTCTTCTTTTGTCACTCATCATTGTATCACCTACAAGATTTTAAAGCAGCGCCCGGCCGCTTGCATTGTCAAGAGACCGGGCGTCATTGAGAGTTATGCGTCAACTTCTGACTGTTTGGATTTCTTTTTTACTGCAATCCAGATTTCGCAGGTATAGTCCGGGTTTTGGGTATCTGCCGAAGGATAGACCTCCAGTTCTACGCCGCTACCGTATTCATAATTGCTTTGAGGGAAAAATTCGGTGCAGATCTGTTGGTAGGTTTTCCGGAAAGCATCCGGCATTTTTCCGCGGCAGGTAAAAACCGCATAAGTATACGCCGGAATTTCGACAAGTTCAAGTCTCCCATCCTTTACTTCGGTTCCATTGTAGGGTGCGCCGATTGCATAAGGAAACGCCGAGTTGTCCATCTCACCGGAAAAGCAAACGCCAAGCAGCCCTCCAATCTGTGCAAAATCGGCATATTTGCAGATTGCGTCAATAGTGCCGTCCCTTCCGCATTCATTCCAGAACGCCGAGATGTCGGCAGTTGCGGTGTCTCCCTGCGGCTTATTGACCTGCTTTTTCCGGCACACCAACTGAAATGCGTCCTTTGTCACAATTCTGTAATCCATTGTATTTCCTCCTGCTAAAATCAATTTGACAGACAGGCGGGAAAAGGATTTCACCGTTCCTCCGCGCCTTGCTTCGGTTGGGTTGATTCCATGAAATCGCGCAAACGCCCGGGAAAAGCTTTCCGGTGTATCGTAGCCATACTTCAGCGCAATATCGATCACTTTATCGCCTGTTTGCTGCAGATCACAGGCAGCCAGTGTCAGCCGCCGCATGCGGATGTAATCCCCCAACGAAAATCCGCAGAGCATCCCGAACATTCTTTGAAAGTGAAAAGAAGAAGAGACGGCGTGCCTTGCCACTTCTTCGTAATCAATTTCCTCCGTCAGATGCTCCTCGGTATAATCCAGCGCACGCTGAATTCCCGTAATCCAATCCATTGTGTCCCTCCTTCCGTCTGGATTGATTGTCGCACAATGCGAAAGAAAAAGCCCGACATCCTGTGCTTTCTGGTGTCAGGCTTCTTTTGTTTTGCCGGCCGGTTTGCTTATTCCCGCCCGTTCCAGCAATAGGTGCAAAGTTTGCATGGTTCGATGCCCACCGCGCTGAGCATATCGTCCAACCGGTGATACTGTAGAGAGGTAAAGCTGAGCTGACGCCCAATTTCGGCGACCATCTCTTTATAATTTTTGCTGTCGGGATCGGCGTAATCCGCAAGGATCTCCGGTGTGATCCGGTCGCCTTCGCGCGAGCGGATAATTCGCCGGGTAATCAGATCCATTTCGGAATTGGAGCGCGAAAAATTCAGATATTTGCAGCCAAACAACAGCGGAGGACAGGCGGGGCGAATGTGGACCTCCTTTGCGCCGCTCTGATACAAAAACTCCGTCGTTTCCCGCAGCTGCGTTCCGCGGACGATCGAATCGTCAATCAGCAGCAGCTTTTTGCCACGGATCAGCGCATCCACCGGGATCAGCTTCATGCGGGCAATCAGGTTGCGCTGGCTCTGCTGCGTCGGCATAAAGGAACGCGGCCAGGTGGGGGTATACTTGATAAATGGGCGGGAAAACGGAATGCCGGATTCGTTTGCATATCCAATTGCATGCGCGATGCCGGAATCCGGTACGCCGGCGACAGTATCGGCAGCGTTATTGTCCCGCCGGGCCAACATCGCGCCGCAGCGGTAGCGCATCTTCTCCACGTTGATGCCTTCATACGAAGAAGTGGGATAGCCGTAATAGATCCAGAGGAACGTGCAGATTTTCATCTCCCGGCGCGGGGGACTGACCGTTTGCGCACCCTCCGGGGTCAGAAAGGCAATTTCCGCCGGCCCAAGCTCGCGTTCATCGCTGTATCCCAGATTAATATAGGCAAAACTTTCAAACGAAGCGCAGGTGGCGCCGTCCTTGTGACCGATGACAAGCGGCGTACGCCCCATCCGGTCGCGCGCGGCATAGATTCCTTCCGGCGTCAGCACCAGCATTGACATGGAACCGTCGATGCATTCCTGAGCATAACGGATGCCCTCCACCAGCGAATCTTTCTGATTAATCAGCGAGGCAACCAATTCGGTTGCATTAATGCTTCCGCCGCTCATTTCCAGAAAATGGATGTGGCCGTTGTCGAACGCCTGCCTGACAAGCGCCTGCGTGTTGTTGATGCGGCCAACCGTCGTCAGGGCAAAGCTGCCCAGATGCGACTGCACCAGCAGCGGCTGCGGCTCGTTGTCCGAAATGCAGCCGATTCCAAGGTTGCCCTGCAGTTCTTCCACATCACGTTCAAATTTGGTTCGGAATGGGGAATTCTCAATATTATGAATGGCGCGGTTGAATCCGTTTTCCCCGTAAACCGCCATGCCGCCGCGGCGTGTGCCGAGGTGCGAATGATAGTCCGTTCCAAAAAACAGATCCATCACACAGCTTTGCTCCGATACAACTCCAAATATTCCTCCCATGGAATGCTCCTTTCAAACTGACGGCCGCTCACACCGACGGCCTGTTTCTCGCCGGCGCCTGCCGGCTTCTTTTCTGTTTTCTATTATAACGGAAAAACGCGGAAAAGCAAAGCGAAAAAATATCCGGCAAAACAGAATAGCAGGCGCCCCGCTAAAGCAAGCCGGAACGAGGAAAAACTTTTCACCGGTTATTGCATTTATTCTGCATGTGGTGTACAATATATTATGCAGAATATCCGCATAATCAAAACAGTGTAACGGAATCGGAAGAGAGGAATTCTAAATGGAGATTGCCGATAAACTGCGCATTCTGACGGACGCGGCAAAATACGATGCAGCGTGTACCTCCAGTGGAAACAACCGCGGCAAAAAGGTTGGATATCTGGGCACCGCCTGCGCGCCGGGAATCTGCCACAGCTTTGCGGCAGACGGGCGCTGCATCTCACTGCTGAAAGTTCTGATGACAAATTACTGCATGTACGACTGCCAGTATTGCATCAACCGACGTTCCAACGACACCGAACGCGCGGAATTCACGCCGGAGGAGCTTGCGCAGCTGACCATTGAATTTTATCGGCGCAATTATATCGAAGGTTTGTTTTTAAGCAGCGGCGTGCGCAAAAGCCCCGACGATTCCATGGAGCAGATGTGTCGTGTGCTGGAGCTGCTGCGCGGGCCGTACCGCTTTAACGGATATATTCACGCCAAGGCCATTCCGGGCGCCTCTCCGGAGCTGATTCGCAAGCTTGGAATGCTCTGCGACCGGATGAGCGTCAATATTGAGCTGCCGAGCGAGCACAGCCTGAAGCAGCTTGCGCCGGAAAAGAAAAAGCAGGCAATCCTGACGCCGATGGCAGCGGTGCGCGACGGCATTGCGCAAAACCGGGAAGAGCTGGCCGTTTTCCGCCATGCGCCGCAGTTTGTTCCTGCCGGGCAGAGCACGCAGATGATCGTCGGCGCGACGCCGGACAACGACCTGCAGATTATGAAGCTGGCCGAAGGCCTTTACCGCAAGTATTCGCTCAAGCGCGTCTTTTATTCCG
Source organism: Acutalibacteraceae bacterium (assembly GCA_050947015.1). Classification (GTDB taxonomy): domain Bacteria; phylum Bacillota; class Clostridia; order Oscillospirales; family Acutalibacteraceae; genus CAKXIK01. Next base: position 2,755 of record JBMNVT010000036.1, on the reverse strand, counting down.
CCTATATTCCGGTGGGCACAAACGAACTGCTGCCCCAAAACGTTCCCCCACCGCTGCTGCGCGAGCACCGGCTTTACCAAACCGACTGGCTGCTGCGCTATTACGGCTTTACGGTCGGAGAACTGCTCGACGAGGCACACCCCTCGCTGGATCCCATGCTGGACCCAAAATGCAGTTGGGCGATGAATCATCTCGACTTTTTCCCGGTGGAAGTCAACCGCGCAGACAAGGAAACTCTACTGCGGATCCCCGGCGTCGGCGTCAAATCGGCGCTGCGGATTTTGGCCGCGCGCCGCACCGGAACGCTTGGCTTTGCCGATTTGCGCAAAATGGGGATTGTGCTGAAACGCGCGCAGTATTTTATCACCTGCGGCGGAAAAATGATGGACGGCGCACAGTTTTCGTATTCGTTTATCTATGATAATCTCACCGCGGACATCCGCCGCCGTTCCGATGAAATCGACCTTGCCCTGCACGGGCCGACCGAGCAGCTTTCCTGGTTTGAACGGCCGGTTCTGCTGCCCGAGCCCGCGGAACGGCGGCAGCTTGCGGCCGGGACTGTCTGATGCGGTCGAAATTGAAAAAGGAGGTTTTTTCTCTGTTCACCGTCTTTTTGCACGACGGAAGCTTTGAGGGCTTCTGCACGGCTGTATTTGAAGCTTATGCGCGCCGTCCCGCACCCGATTTCATTGACGAAACCGGGTGCCAGCAGGAATTCGGCGGCAGCTATTTTGAAATCCCCCGCGACGACGCAAAGGCGGAACGCGTCATCAACGGCATCCTCCGGCGGGCGGACGCACTTGTATATGAAAAAATCTGGACGGCGTTTCTTTCGGACAACCCGGGGAAATCACAGGCGCTGTACGAGTATATCCGCTTGGCAATGCAGCACGGCGGTCGGGTTTCCGCCATGCTTTACGACGACAGAGTGCGGCGTGTGGAAAAGCTTGCAAACCTGGTCGGGAGAGAAGCCGGTCTGCTGCTGGAATTCATCCGGTTTTCCAAGCTGGAGGGAGGCGTCTGGTATGCCCGGATCGACCCGGAATACCCTGTGCTGCCCATTGTTACCCCTCACTTTGCCGACCGCTTCAACGTGCAGCCGTTCCTGATTCACGATGCCGTGCACGGGCAGGTCGCCGTTTACGACACCCACGGCTGGAGAATCCTTTCCGACCGCGAAATGGCACTGCCGGCTCTGGCTCCGGACGAAAGAAACTTCCGCCATTTATGGAAGGTGTTTTACGATGCCGTTGCCATCCGGCAAAAAATCAACCCAAGGCTGCGTATGAGCCATATGCCGAAAAAATACTGGCGAAATCTCACGGAGCTGCAGCCGGAGCCGGCAAACACCCCGGACAGCAAAACAGCGCCGTCCCCGCTGCCGGAACAGGCGGGAAAGGCGCTGAGGTAAAGCGAAATTTACAGGGAAAGCGAATTCAGCGCACGGCCGTCTTCCAGCGCGCGCAGGGTAAACACGCCGTCCTCCATTGTAAAATAGGAAGCGCAGCTGCTGTTTTTAGGGATCGAGACCGAACCGGGATTGAGCAGCGTCCAGTCCCCGCGCCGTTCCAGCACGGGAATATGGGTATGGCCGTGCAGCAAAGCATCTCCACGGTGCAGCGGAGGCCGATTTTCCGCATGGAACACATGACCATGTGTAGCAAAAACCGTGTGCTCTCCGACAAAAAATAACAGCGAATCCGAAAGAATCGGAAAATCCAGCACCATCTGATCCACTTCGGCGTCGCAGTTTCCGCGCACGCACAGCAGGTCCTCTTTTCGCGCGTTCAGCAGCGTAATGACGCCCTTGGGATTATATTCGTCCGGCAGATCATTGCGCGGACCGTGATACAGCAAATCGCCAAGCAGAAGCAGCCGTTCGGCGCGTTCCGCATCGAACCGTTCCAGCATTTTTCGGCAGGCGGAAAGCGAGCCGTGCAGATCGGAAGCAATCATCCATTTCATTTGTTCTCATCTCCCCCGCAGCCCTTTCCATTCATCCCGCAGCAGGGAAAGGTGCGCAATATCATAAAATTTTCCGTCCTTGAACAGTTCCCGCCGCGCAACGCCTTCAAAAACGAAACCCAAATGCTCCATGACGCGCCGGGACGCAGGATTGACCACCATACAGGTGCCGCTGATCCGCTCCAACCGAAGCGTCTCAAACCCAAACTGCACCATGCGCCCACAGGCTTCGGTCGCAATGCCCTGTTCCCACCAGTCCGGGTCGATGTGGTATGCAACGCTGGCGCTTCTCATTTCCCTGCGCACGTTCACCAGCCCCACGTTCCCGATATATCTCCCGGTTTTTCGGTAAAAAATTCCCAGCTCATAGCCGGTTCTGTTGCGGATTGCCGTATTGACGTAGCGGACCCACCAGTCGGCGCGCGGACGCGGATAGTTTTGGGGAATAAATGCGGTTGTCGCGTAAATTTCGGGCTTGCGGATCACGCGCCAGACCTCCCCTGCATCGCCGGGTTCGTACGGCCGAAGCAGCAGCCGTGCCGTTTCAAACCGAAGCACGTTTGCCATAATGTGCGCATCTCCTTTTGCTGTGGTATCCGAAGTTTATTTTATCATATTCTCTTCTGCGCAGCAAGTGCAGCCAAAAATAAACGCAACCTACACTGTAGGTGATACAATGATGAGTGACAAAAGAAGAAAATAAAAGTAGCGAATAGGCGTGACATATGCTAAGGTTGAGTTGACGAGACAAAACCGAAAGGCAGGTGTCACCCTATCCGCTATGAATAAG
>JBMNVT010000035.1:0-7401 GCA_050947015.1 Acutalibacteraceae bacterium | reverse complement strand
ATATGCGATTGTATTGCTGCTTGTCTTATTGGTGTTCAGCTTTTGGGGAGCCATCCCGCCACAAACCCGCATGAATACTGGATTTCTGCTTGTTTGTCTTTCCCTTTCCCGAATAACCTCTGTTCAACGAGTGGTATCCCCGTGATACCAGTAAGAAAGTCCGTATCAGTCTACGGCAGAGAGGAACCAGCGGCAAGCACATGGGTAAGCCGCCCTATGGCTATCGTTGTGACCCGGAGGACAAGGACCACTGGATTCTGGATGAAGAAGCCGCTCCGGTAGTCAAGCTCATCTTCGACCTTTGCATTGATGGTAAAGGTCCGGAGCAGATCGCAAGGATTCTGGAAGAAAAGCAGATTCTAACCGCAAAGGCTCTGTATGCCAAGCGTAAGAAAAAGCCGATGCCGGAAAGACCGTACCACTGGGGAAACCAGTCCATTGTTGGGATATTGGAACGGCAAGAGTACACGGGCTGTACCTGTAACTTCAAGACCTATTCCAAGTCCTACAAGCTGAAAAAGCGGATTCCCAATGAGCCAGAAAATATGTTCTACCTGCCGGACACACAGGAAGCGATTGTGTCTCAGGCGCAGTTTGACCGGGTACAGGAACTGAGAAAAAACAAACGCCGCCCCGCAAAAGCGGAACGGCAGGGATTGTTCTCTGGGCTTCTGTTCTGTGCCGATTGCGGCGGCAAGCTCCACTTTGCCACAAGCAAGAGCTTTGAGGGCAAACAGGATCACTACGTCTGCAACAACTATAAGAGCAACCGTGGTACTTGCACTGCTCACTATATCCGAGAAGATGTGCTTCGTGAAATCGTTCTGGAACGCATCCGGGCAGTCAACGAGTATATCCGTAACGACGTGGACGGCTTTCAGGAGGAATATCTGCAATGCCGAAAAGCCGACCATGAGCAAAGTATCCGTGATGAAAAAAAGAAAGTGGAACAGGCAAAAAAGCGTCTTGCTTCGCTGGATGTCATTATCTCACGGCTGTATGAGGACTTCGCATTCGGTGAGATCAGCAAGGACAGATACAAGAAGATGTCCGCTGACTATGAGGAAGAACAGGAACGTTTACGGCTTGAAATTGGCGTTATCGAGGGATGGGTGGAACAACGGGAAGAAATGGATGATGGCTTGAATGCCTTTATTGCTCTGACACAGAAATATGTGGATGTGGAGGATCTGACACAGACCATCGTGAACGAGTATATCAAGAAGATTGTTGTCTACGCCCCGGACAAATCCAGCGGCAAGCGGCAGCAGAAAGTGAAGATTTACTTCAACTTCGTGGACGATGTGGAAATCCCCGTTATTTCCGAAACAATTACTGCAAAAATTACCTATGAACGCAGAAAAACGGCGTGACCTTCGGGTCACACCGTTCTCTGCCCCATCGCAAGACATAATAGTTACTTGTCACTATTAGGCCTTGATTCTACGGGGCCTTTCCGGTTTGTCGTAATTATACCGTAAGGGCATCTTAACGCATCGGTAATGGTTGCGCTCGGTATTCCAGATAAATATGCCATGGAACGCGGAGGTTGGAGTACTCCGGAAGTGTTAAAATCAGTATATCAGCACACTTTTTCTTCTGAACGTCAGCAAGTTGATTCCGCGATAGATGATTACTTTTCAAGCATTATGCAACACAAAATGCAACACGAAATAAAAAAAACCGCGATAAATCGCGGTTAAAATGGTGCGAGTGACGGGACTTGAACCCGTACGTCATACAACACACGCCCCTCAAACGTGCCTGTCTGCCAGTTCCAGCACACTCGCAAATAAAATGTTCTCAATACAGTAAAACGGCTAAAAACACCAAAAACGCTTTTCACGGTGAGGCTCCGCGGCGTTTCAGCGAGGATTATTATATCATTTGATTTTGTGGTTGTCAACCTTAATTTTCATTTTTATTTAAACGCTCTGTACCGGGCTTTGCTCACCATGTTTTTTACCGTTTCAAAAAACGCTCCGCCGCTGTTGAAAACGGCAGAGCTGAAAAACAACTTTTTTGAAATTCGGCAAAACCTATTTAATTCAGAGAGTCAAATGCCGCAAGCCATTCCCGGGCAATCAGCGCATGACCGGCAGCGGTCGGATGTACCCCGTCGATCAGCCACTCGCTGCTGGCGGTTCCGTCGGCACAGGCGTCATCCAGCAGCTTCTGCAGCGGCACAAAAACAGCCTTGTGAGCCTGCGCCACACGTTTTGCCGCCGCGGCGCGCTGCGCAACTTCAGCCGCAAAATATTCCCAGTGTTCCGCCGTTGCGGTTCCCTTCAGCACGAACGGCTCCAGAACGATCAGTTTGACTCCCGGCAGCTTTTCCTGTGTTTCATCCAGCAAAAGGTTGTAGACCATTTCATATTGATTTGCGTCAACGCCATTTTGGAAATCCAGCTCATGCCAAACATCGTTCACACCGATCAGAATACTGACGACGTCGGGGCAAAGATTCAGGCAGTCGCGCTTCCAACGGGCATACAGGTCCAGTACGCGGTTGCCGCTGATGCCGCGATTGATCACGGTATACTTTCCGGGTTCCCGCAGGTTCAGCTGCCCTGCTGCCATCGTGGGATAACCACTGCCGCGGTATTCGTCGGCATTGCCGCTGCGCCCTGCATCGGTAATGGAATCGCCCTGAAACAGGATTGTCGTTCTCTTTTCTGCTGTCATAACATGGATCCATCCTTTCAAAACCGGCTGTCGGCCGAATAATTTATTGCAGCGCAGTACATCCATTCCTGCAATCCGCCCTTTGTGCCTCCTGCAGCAACTGCTGCAGTTCTCTCCAGTGAAAAATATGTGCGCAGGCACAATCCGGCGTCTGGCATGCTTCCTTCGGCCGATATGCACACGGCAGCGGCGCCGTGTACCACACTGGCCACATACCGGCCGCCGAGGCTCCGGCAACATCCGCTGCGGCATTGTCGCCGCAAAACCAGATGTTTCCGGGCGCGACTCCCGCTTTTCGCAGCGCTATTCCGAACAGGCGGGGACTTGGCTTGCGAAACAGGTATTCGCTGGAAGCTATAATAAATTCAAAATGATTGCTCGGCAGCAGACGGTTGACACGCTCCGCCAGTGCTTCGCCGGAAAAGCTGATATTGCTGACAACACCGGTACGGATGCCCCTGCAGTGTAAAAATTCCAACACCTCGCAGATTCCCGGCATCGGCGAACCCGGGGCTGCCGCATCCCAAAAAATCGTTTCGGCCTGCAGCGGCGTCAGAGCAAGCTCCAGTCCAAAATATTCAAACAAAAACCGGTTGAAAATTCGATTGTGCGCTTCCAGATTAAGTGTACGCGCATGACGCAGAGTATCCTCCTGCAGCTTCTGCACAAATTCCTGAAGCTGCAAAGCGGTAACGTGCTCCGGATTTTGGCGTGCAAACCGAAGCAGCGCCTCGTTCCCGGCCACCGCGTCAAAATCGTCTTCGTGCACCAATGTTTCTCCATAATCAAAAAGAACCATCTTCGGCAGCGCCATAGCAGCCATCCTCCGTTCCTTTACACAGGTTCGCCTTCGTTTTCGCCACGTTTCTTTCTGGCAGCCTCGTTTGTATCAATGGAATTACGGTATACCACAAACCGGCAGAACAGAAATTCTGTAATCAAATTAATGACCATCGTACCGAACAGTACGAGAAAATCGTTCCAGCCGACCGCTGTCAGCACGTCGCCCCACCAGGTGGAAAGCGGCGTAAAAATGCAGTAATATCCGAACACCTTTGCCATTGCGGCGGGAATATTCGCCGCCGAAAACTCCTCCAGCTCCGCAAGGGAAAGCTCGATTGCGCTGTTACCGCTTCCACAGGCGGGAAACACCGTTTCAAAACGACGCAGTGACTCATCCAGCCGGACGTCCACACCGGCGTTGACGCCAAACGGGCAGACGCCGCCCACCGCATAGCCGATTTTTTCCTCTACCTCCGCCGGAGAAAGCATTTTGGCAGTGCAGCGCCTATGCGGCAAGCTCCACCGTTGCACTCGATTCGCCCAGCTCCAAAACCCGCTCCTGCGCGTTCCAACGCCGCAAATATTCCTTCACCCGTTCAACTGACATCTCTGTTCACAGTCCTTTCTTCATTGATCTGTCCTGACCCGGCCTGCGCAGCGGCCTGAGCCTTGAGCAGCCGCTTTGCCTTGTTGCGCCTGGAATAATAAATGGCAAAAATAATGGAAGTAATAGTCCAGGAAATCGGATAACTCATGACAATTGTCTGAAGAGACGGATACCGCGGTACCACCGCAAACAGCCATATCATCCGAAAACCGCAGATTCCGACGCATGTCATAATCATCGGAATCAGCGAATCTCCCATTCCGCGCAGCGCGCTGGAGAAAATTTCAATTGCAACATAGGTAATGAAGGTGGGCACCAGATAATACAAAATTTCTGTGCCGATTCCCACCACGGTCGGATCCTGAATAAAAATGCGGTACACTGTTCCGCCCAACAGGCAGAGAATCAGGCTGAGCGCTACCGTTGCTCCCGCCGCCATGCCAAAACACACCTTAACGCCCCGTTGTACCCGACCGTAATTTTTCGCGCCGAAATTCTGCCCCACAAAGGTCGTGATCGAAATGCCAAACGCGCTAATCATCATCCAGAACAGCCCGTCAATCTTTCCGTAGGCTGCCCACGCCGCCACCGTATCGGTTCCGAGCGCGTTGATATTCGTCTGAATGATAACGTTTGAAATATTGTACATTACCGACTGCAGACCGGCCGGCAGCCCGATGCGGAAGATGCTCTGCAAAAGGCCGAGATCCAGCCGGATCCTGCGCGGAAAAAGGCGGTAGCATTCCCGGGTGCGCATCAGCACAAATAATACCATTACGGCGCTGGCCGTTTGCGAAAGCACCGTCGCAACGGCAACGCCCATCACCTCCCAGCGAAGCACCGCCACAAAGAGGATGTCCAGCACAATATTCACGCCGCAGCTGAAAATCAGAAACCAGAGCGGCCGTTTTGAATCGCCGATCGCCCGCAGAATTCCTGCGCCAATATTATAGACCAGGTTCGGAATCATGCCAAGGGAATAAATTCGCAGGTAAGTAATCGCATAATCAATCACGTCGTCGGGTGTCCCTGTTGCGCGCAGCGCCGTCGGAGCCAAACAGAACGCCAGCACCATCAGCACCGCGCCGCCCGCGATCGAAAGTGCAATCGCCGTATGTACCGCGCGGTTCACCTCCCCATCGAGCCTTGCGCCAAAGAACTGCGCAATAATAACCGTCGCGCCGGAGGAGAGGCCGACGAAAAAACCTACCAACAGGTTAATCAGAACGCCGGTGGTTCCACCGACCGCCGAAAGCGCCTGTTTACCGCAGAATTGCCCCACGATAATTGCATCGGTCGTATTGTAAAGCTGTTGAAAAAATGAGCCGAACCAGATCGGAAAGAAAAACAGCAGCAGCTGCTGCCAGATCACTCCATCGGTGATGGTTCCGCGTTTTTTGGGGGAATGCGCCATTGCAAACTCTCCTTTCTTCCACTTAGCAAAAAGCGGAAAACACAACTGCCGCCAACGTGAGCACCGCCAGAGCGGCGAAATTAAAACAGGTAAACTGCAGCAGATAGCGCCCTTTTTTCGCACCCGGTACCGCGGCGTAAAACTGATAGGAAATCAGGCTTGCCATGGAGGCAATCAGCGTTCCGAGCCCGCCAATATTCACTCCCCACAGCAGCGCTTTGTATTCTGTACTGAATCCGGCCAGCAGCATTGCAGCGGGAACATTGCTGATAATCTGACTCAGACCGACGCCAAACCACAGCTCGTTGCCGGCAATGGCGCTGCTGAGAAATGTGCGGATCGCTTCCACACGGCCAAGATTACCAATCAATATAAAGAAAAACAGAAAGGTTACCAGCAAAGAATAATTCACACAGGAAAAAAGCCTGCGATTCAGCAGCAGAACAACAACCGACGCGCCAACGAGCACCGCCCAGTAAGGCAGAAACCTCAGTACACCGGCCAGACAAAACGCAAACAGCCCGGCAAAAACCCAAAACCGCCAGCTGCGCACGACCGACCGGTGAGCCGGCTGTTGCGGCTCGGCGGCTGTCAGAGGACTGTTTTTTTGCAGAAGAATCATCCCGCAGACAATCACCAGCGAAACCGCCCAAATCGGCAGCATGTGCAGCAAAAAAACGACAGGATCCATTTCGGAAAGAGAATACAAATAAAGATTTTGCGGATTGCCCACCGGCGTCAGCATGCTGCCGAGGTTAGCTGCTACCGTTTCGATAACAAGCGCGGAAATCAGCTGCCGCTCTGCCCCGCTTCGGCAAAGCAGCGCAATGGTGAACGGCACAAACGTAATCAGCGCGACATCGTTCGTCATCAGCATGCTTCCAAAAAAACAAAGCCCGCACAAAACCCAAAGCAGCCCGCGCACCGTGCCGACACGCCTGCTCAGCGCTGCCCCCAGCCAGCGAAAAAAGCCCAGTTCCTGCCAGCCGGCGATTACCAGCATCAGGCTGAACAAAAGGGCCAATACCCGGTAATCCGGATAGGACAGATAGAGCCTATCCGGCCGGACAAGAAGACACGAGAGCGCCGCCAACCCGCCCGAAACAACGAGCAGCGTTTCCTTTCTGCAAAATGCGCTCACCGTCCAAATCATTTTTCGCACAGAACAAAACCCCATTTTCGCCAAAATTTATTTTACCACAAATAAATCTGCACCTCAGCTTCTCCTCTGAGAAGGCTCTGTCTTAACGGAATACCTCCCGACTGCCGCCCAGGTTTGCCACATAAACGCCCGTCAAGATCAGCGCCGCCCCAAACATCTGCCATCCCGCAAAGCTTTCGTGCAGCACAACGACCCCCAGCAGGATGGAAACCACTGTGGAAATCCCGACAAAGGCCGCCGCCCGGTTTGCGCCTAGCATCGCAAAAGCGGCGTTTGACAGAAAAAACGCAAAGACGGAAGAACCGATGCCGAGATAAAGCGCCGCTGTTAAAAAATCCGGATTTGTAAACGGCAACATGACCCACTGCCGCACCGTTCCCTGCGGCAGGCGCTCCGCCAACGCCATGGCAGTATATGCCCCGGCTCCCACCGCAATCATACCATAGGTAAGCTCCATGCTGGTGAACTGCCTTGCCCTCTGCACCAGAACAGCATAAAGACTGTAGGAAATCACGGCACAAAACAGCACAAAATACCCCGGCAGATTAAACGATGCCCTGCTCCCCTGCAGCAGTGAAGTAAGCACCACGCCAAACAACGAAACGCCGATGCCGATCATCTGAATATCTCAGAGTAGCGCATTTTTTGATTTCTGGAGAGTCGACGAAGTCTGATTCCTTTGTGTACTAAGCACAGTTTCATGCCCTGATAATCGGCTTATTTTCTACCGGATAAATCTCGAAGATTCGC
>JBMNVT010000034.1:0-8346 GCA_050947015.1 Acutalibacteraceae bacterium | reverse complement strand
TATTCATAGCGGATAGGGTGACACCTGCCTTTCGGTTTTGTCTCGTCAACTCAACCTTAGCATATGTCACGCCTATTCGCTACTTTTATTTTCTTCTTTTGTCACTCATCATTGTATCACCTACAAATAAAAAAAAATAAAATTTCATTATTCATTGACAAACTTGTCGTAATGTGTTACTTTAAAAAAATAAAACAACATATGAAATTTCCTGTTTATAGAAATTTTATAATTTAGCAGGGGTAAGAGGGGTTGCCTTTGAAAGCGGAAACAAAAACCGGGTTGCTTGTGAACGAGCTTCGTTTTTCGTTTTCAACACGTGAAACGTGGCTGACAATTGTCATTGCGGCGGTTGCCGGCGGGCTAACAGGGCTGTGTGTTTTGCTGCACTTTTCGCTGCCGGCTGTGTTGATCCTTTTTTTGGCAGTGGAATGCACGGCATTCTTTACCAGAGGAACTTTTTATTCTTTGGTAATGGCGTTGGTGAATGCGTCGGCGGCCTATGCCTGCGCCTCAGCAGGGGGACGCGGAATATGGGTTGCTTCGCCGCTATTTTGGCTGCTGTTGCTGCTTTTTGCGGCGGCGGCGTTTTTGCCGGTTGCGGTTCGCTGCAGCCGCACTTTTTCCGCGCAGAAGGCGCTGTGTGACGACCTTCTGCATACCGTGGCACATGATCTGCGCTCGCCGCTGAGCATCGTGTTGGGAGTGGTAACATTTCTGGAATCGGAAGATCCCAACCCGGCCGAGAGAACCGAACTGCTGAAATCCGTCGAGTCCGATCTGCAGCAAATGCTGCGTACGATGGAAAACAGGCTGCTGCTGACACGATTGGCCGATACGGCAAAAATAACCGTTTCAGAGGAACTGGCAGAGGAGGTTGCCGCAGAATCGGTTCGGAATTTCCGGCTATTTTACCCGGATACGCAAGTCTTTATTTCAGTTCCGCAGGAACCGCTGCAGCTGCCGGTGAATGCGGCAATACTGGAGCAAGTGATACAGAATCTGCTTGAGGTGGTGGTTTATTATCTGCCGGTGGCGTGTCGGCCTTCGCTGACGATTTTTTGCGTCGCGGATCACGCTGTGTTTCGGTTTACCTGCCGGTGTGAACAGTCGGAACGCCTCTGCAGCTGTGTGCCGACGGTCCCGGACTATCAAAAAATATTTGGAGAACGGCTGACGCATCGCCTGAAAATGGGCTTGACGGTTGCGCAGCAGGCAGCTCGCCTGCATTGCGGAAAGTTGCTTTACGGTGCGGATAAGGGGACGGGCGCGGTGTTTGAGCTAATGCTGCCGACCTGTCGTTGAATGGCGTACCTGCCAGTGGTTTCAAAGGAATTTAACAGGTCGCATTTGTGGCCAAGCTTTCCTTGCATGTGAGTGCCTTCTTTGTAAGATGGATGAAAAAGCGAAATCCCGGAGCCTTCTTCAAGGGAAAGGACAGTGCCTGCATGGAAAATAAAGTTACAGTTGTAATCGTGGAAGATGAAAAGACGATATCAGATTTTTTACAGACTATTTTGGAAGCAAATCGCTACAATGTTGTGACTGCAAAAACTGTGGCAGAAGCGGAAGCGATCATTTGCTCTCACTGTCCTGATGTCGTTTTGCTCGATCTGGGGCTGCCGGACGGTGACGGTCTGAATTTGATCCGCGTGGTCAGAAGGTGGTCTCAGGTGCCAATTTTGGTGGTGTCAGCGCGGATGCAGCAGGGGGATAAGGTGAAAGCATTAGACCTTGGTGCAGATGATTATATTACCAAGCCGTTCGGAATACAGGAATTGCTGGCGCGCATTCGGACGGCGATCCGTCATTCGCGCAATGAAGGAACACAGGATGAGGAGCTCCTGCGGGATGGTCTTTTGCGCATGGGCAGTCTGGTCATTGACTACAACCGCCGCCGTGTTTATTTGGAGGGAAAGGATGTTCAACTGACGCAGAATGAATATAAAATTGTTGCACTGTTGGGGAAACACGCGGGAAAGGTTTTGACTTATGACTTTTTGCGCAAGAATATCTGGGGCCCGAATACAAGCGGAGATAACCAGATTCTGCGGGTAAACATGGCGAACATACGTCGTAAAATTGAAAAAAACCCCGCGGATCCCCGCTATATTTTTACCGAGGTTGGCGTCGGATACCGCATGGAAGACAAAGAAAAATAGTTTCATCCCATGAAAATAGAACTGCCTGGAACAGCAGAGAAAAAGCGTCTGCTGCTTCGGGCAGTTCTGTTGTTTCGTCTGTTATTTCAAAGTAAAGCGCATACCGTCGCGAACAGAGGAATCAGGGCCGATAAAGGCCAGAAAATCGCCGGTTTCCGCGGCGTAACCGTTATCCTTGGTGTAATATTTCAGCATTTCGGTGTCGATCGTAAAGGATACCGTCTGTGTTTCGCCGGGCTGTAGGGAAACGCGGCGAAATGCCTTCAGCATTTTGACAGGACGAGCATAACTTCCAGCAAGATCGCGCAGGTAAAGCTGGACAAGCTCTTCTCCGCGGCGCGTCCCGGTGTTCCGGACCGATACGCTCGCGAGGATCGTATCACCTTCTGTCATGCTTTCGGCGGAAAGCGTGACCGGCGAGTATTCAAACGTGGTGTAGCTCAGGCCGAAGCCAAACGGATATTTTGCGTCGTGCGGGGAGTCAATGTATTTGGAGGCATAGCGCTCCTGGCCAACGTCTGGCCGTCCGGTGGGCAGTGCGTTGTAATAGAGCGGGAGCTGACCAACCGTATGTGGAAAACTCATCGCAAGCCGGGCGGCGGGTTCCTTTTCTCCCAAAAGCAAATCAGCCAGCGCGTTTCCGCCCTCTGTTCCGGGGAACCAGGCCTCCCAGATCGCGTCCACACGGTCGGCAAGGGAGCCAAGCTCCAGCGGACGCCCGGAATAGAGCACCAGCACGGTCTGCTTGCCCAGCGCAAGAAGCCGATCGGCAAGCGCAAGCTGATCGGCGGGCAACGTGATATAGGCCCGGCTTCCGGCTTCGGCGCTCATGGAGGGGTGTTCGCCCAGTGCAAGAACGATCACATCGCAGTCTGCAGCCGCGGCAACAACCTTGTCCACCGGGGTGGGCTGTTCCTTTTCTTCGCTCCATTCGCAACCGCCGGCAACACAGATGTCGGCGCGTCCGCGCAGTCCGTCCGCAAGAGAAACGCACTCTTCCTCGTGTCCTTCACATTTCCAGATGTCCAGCAGCATACGGCTATCAGCGTAAGGGCCGCAAAGCGCAATTTTTTTGCCCTTCTGCAGCGGCAGAACACCGTTTTCGTTTTTGAGAAGAACCATGGATCTGGCGGCGGCTTCCCGCGCTGTCGTGCGGTGCTCGTTGCAGAGCAGGATCTTTTTTTCCATTTCTTCGTCGGCATCCTTGTACGGATTTTCAAACAGGCCGAGTTCGTCCTTCAACTCCAAAATGCGCAGGACTGCTTCGTCCAACAGTGATTCCGGAACTTTGCCTTCGGCGACCAGCGCCGGAAGCTCCTTGTAAAATGCGGTGGACGCCATTTCGATGTCCATGCCGGCCTCCAGCGCACGTTGAGCCGCGTCGGCTTCATCGGCGGCATAGCCGTGCGGAACAAGCTCGTAAAGCGCGGTGCAGTCGGTGATTACGGTGCCCTTGAAGCCCCACTTTTCGCGCAGCAGGTCACGGAACAGAGCTCGGTTTGCGGTGCAGGGAACGCCGTTGAGCGCATTGAAGGCGCTCATGACCAGTTTACAGCCTGCATCCACCGCGGCCCGATAGGCCGGAAGATAAAAGTTTTCCAGTTGATATGTGCTGATTTCGGTCGTGTTGTAATCACGCCCACCCTCCGCTGCTCCGTAACCGGCAAAGTGCTTTAAGCAGGCGGCAAGACGGTACGGCTGGCCGATGTCGTCGCCCTGATAACCGCGCACGGCAGCCTGTGTCATCATGCAGTCGAGCAGCGGGTCTTCGCCGCTGCTTTCGATCACGCGTCCCCAGCGGCAGTCGCGAACAAGGTCTGCCATCGGGGAAAAGGTGACGTGCAGGCCGCTGACGGCAGCTTCCTTTGCGGCGATCGATGCTGCCTGCTCAACAAGATCCGGATCAAAGGATCAGGCCATAGCCAGCGGAGCAGGAAAAATGGTGCGGAAACCGTGGATCACGTCATGCATGAACAGCAGCGGAATCTTGTTGCGGTTGTGTTCCAGATAACTTTTCTGAACCTCGCGCAGCTTCTGTGCGCCGCTCATTGCCAGAACGGAGCCGACGTTCTAGGCCAGTTCCTCCGGAACATCAAAGCCATAACTGATCCCCATCAGCTTGCCAAAGCCTTCGGTCACAAAACAATCGCCCATCAGCTGGGTCATCTGTGCCAGCTTTTCCGGAACAGTCATTTGCCCGATCAGGACGGAAAAATCTTTCATGTGCAAAACTCCCCTTTTCCCGGAGAAATCGGGCTGTTTCTCCAATCGTTTGTTTTCAGTATACCATAAAAATCAGGAAAAACAAACAGTGGAACAGCACTCTGCGTTTTTTTATTACCGGTTGAGAACGACGCAGCAAAATAGTATAATAACACTGAATCATGCAGGGTAGGCCTGCCGAACCGGAACGGCCGTGGTGTCGGCGCTGACGCTACGGGTACAAGAACAATGAAGAGGGGGACAGCCATGGTGATCAAAAAGGACTTCGGCACCAGCTTTCATCTGGATAAGGCGTTCGGGCAGAATCCAATTCGCTTTCGTCTGTTCGATCTGTATCAGGTGGGAGAAATCTGCTGTGAGCGGGAATACGAAATTCCGCTGCATGTACAGCAGTGCGACGAAATCAGCTTTATTCTATCTGGAAAAGGCGTGTTTTACATCGACGACGTGCCCTTTGCCGTTCACCCGGGGGATGTTGTGCTGAACAAAACGGGCCAGCGGCATTTCATTCGTTCCGACCGGTCGGAAAAGCTCCGTTTTGCCTATCTCGGTTACCGGTTTCACCCGGGAGATCTTGGGTCGGCGTGGTGTCCGGTGCGCGATCATCTGGCGGCGTCCAAGCGGCAGATCGTGCCGGATCATGAAGGAATGTCACTGTATTTTCCGCGCGCGCTGCGCGAATTTTATGATCTTACGCTGGAGGACCATCTGTTGTTTGAAATTCTGGTTCAGGAGCTTTTGCTGCTGACTTACCGGGATTTTGTGCGGGAGCAGGCTGAAGTCCCGCTGCTGGGTGCAGGGGAATCGGCCACGGAGGAAACGGTCTACCGCATGATGCGCTATATTGAAAGCCACCTTGGCACGCTTTCCGGCACAGGGGAGGTTGCAGAAAAGCTGGGTTACAGCGAAGCCTACCTTTCCCGGCTTTTTCACCAGAAAACGGGGATGACACTGCAGCGCTATGTCAGCGAGCTTCGGATTGTTTATGCCATCGAGCTGATGAAACTGGGGGAATATTCGCTCAGCGCCATTGCCGACATGCTGCATTACCAGACGCCGCAGGCCTTCAGCAGAGCATTTCGCAGGACGGTCGGCATGAGCGCACGGGATTACGCCAATTGCAATTTTAAAGGATATGACCCTGACAGGCTGCCGAGGAGCCAGGCGAAGGCCGTTTCGCCGGGCGCGGTCCGGCAAAATCTGCTTTTGGCAGAGGATGATGATATCGTACGAAAAAATAATAGTTTGGCTGGAGAATCAAGCGATGATTTCTATTAAAATGTCAAACAAGGTTAACTGTTCCGTAAAATATGGTAATTCTTTTTTTCTTTTCCTATGATATAATGAAAGCAGAGCCGGGCTTTGCCGAAAGGCGAAACCCGCGCGGTAAAAACAAAAACAAACGGAAAGGAATTCGAGCATATGAAAGTAGCAATTATTGGATGCGGTACGATTGCCAATGCGGCGCACATTCCGGCGTATCTGAAAAACGAGGAGGCGGAGATCAAGTATTTCTGCGATATTATTCCGGAGCGCGCGCAGGCTGCTGTGGAAAAATACGGATGCGGCACAGCGGTAACGGATTATCACGACATTCTGAAGGATTCCGAGGTGGAGGCAGTTTCAGTTTGTACCCCGAACAACATGCACGCGCCAATCTCCATCGACTGCCTGCGCGCAGGCAAGAACGTTTTGTGTGAAAAGCCTGCGGCGCGAACCTATGCGGAAGCACTTGAGATGCAGAAGGCGCAGCACGAAACCGGCAAGGTGCTGAATATCGGTGTGGTGAACCGTTTTAACGACAGCGTTAATCTGATTAAAAAGTTTATCGATGACGGTAAGCTTGGCGATGTTTATCATGTTCATGCGGCTTTTCGCGCGCATCGCTCCATCCCCGGGCTTGGCGGCGCGTTTACCACCAAGGCAATTGCGGGCGGCGGTTCTCTCATCGACTGGGGCGTGCATTACCTCGATATTGTCATGTATTGCTGTGGTGATCCCATCCCCAAGACCGTTTCCGGCGAAACCTTCTGCAAGCTCGGCTGTGATATGAAGAATTACGCCTATACCGACATGTGGGCCGGTCCGCCGAAATTTGACGGAATTTATGATGTGGATGATTCCGTTTCGGCGCTTGTCCGCACAGCTGGCCCGGTTATTACCGTGGAGGGTGCATGGGCGCAAAATATCGGGCCGAACGAAACGTACATTGACTTTATGGGAGACAAGGCGGGCATTCGGCTGGATTACGGCGGATACTTCACCGTCTACACTGCGGAACATGGCGCACTGGTGGAATATAAGCCGGAATTCAAGATGCGTCCGCATTTTGAAAACGAAATTAACGCTTTTGTCGATTGTGTAAAAACCGGCAAAAAGCTGCAGTCGCACATCGATACCGTCATTATCACCGCTAAAATGATGCAGGCGATTTATGATTCCGCGGAGCAGCACCGCGAGATTGCGCTCTGACGGACGCCCGAAGGAGGAACATGATTTGAAGCTGGGATTTATTGATTATTATCTGGATGAGTGGCATGCCAATAATTATCCGCAGTGGATCTCGGAAGCATCCGGCGGTGAAATGGAAATTACATACGCGTGGGCTTTGGCCGACAGCCCCAAGGGCGGGCTGACAAGCGCTGAATGGTGCAAAAAATTTGGCGTTGAACTGTGCACCACTGTGGAAGAGCTGATTGAAAAAAGCGATGGGCTGATTATTCTTTCGCCGGATAACTGTGAGCTGCATGAACAGCTTTGCCGCTTGCCGCTAAGCTCCGGCAAGCCCTGCTATGTGGACAAGACCTTCGCACCGGATGAAGCCTCGGCAAAACGTGTTTTTGCCGTCGCAGAAGCTTCCGGTACGCCGTGCTGGTCCACCTCGGCGCTGCGCTTTGCGGAGGAATATGCTCAGATTGATCCTTCGAAGGTTGTCGCAATCAATTCGTGGGGGCCGAACGATTTTGAAATTTATGCCATTCACCAGCTGGAGCCTCTGATGATGCTGATGCAAAGCCGTCCGCAGCGCGTGATGGCGCTTAAAACAGATGCGTGGTACCTGCTTACTATCGAATTCGAGGATGGGCGGTGCGCGTCAGTTTCCGGTTATGAGCACGGTTCGCCGTTTGTGATGAATATTAACAGCAAAACCGGGAGCACTGTGCTGGAGGTCAAGTCCGATTTCTTCCATCGCTTTATTTTGGGTTTAGTGCAGTTTTTCCGTACCAAGAGAGCGCCGGTTCCGCACGAGGAGACGGTTGCCATCATGGCTTTGCGTGAAGCAGGCCAGAAGGCACTCACTGTTCCGGGGCAATGGGTGAATGTTTAAACGGGTTTCCTTCTTATCCTCTCAAAAGAATCTGTTCCTGAAACAGAACAAAAACGCCGAAAGCCTTGTGCTTTCGGCGTTTTTTGATGGTCTGCAGAACAGATTATCCAAGCGCGACGTCAAGAATCATCATCAGCGCAAAACCGATGGCGGCGCCGATGGTGCCGATGTTGCTGTGTTCGCCGGCCTGTGATTCGGGAATCAGCTCTTCCACTACCACATAAATCATGGCGCCGGCTGCGAACGCCAGAATGTACGGCAATGCAGGTGTAATCAGAGAAGTCAACAAAATGGTCAAAATGGCGCCGATCGGTTCCACAATGCCGGAAAGGACACCGTAAGAAAAGGCACGCCGTTTGGAAACGCCGCTGCCGATCAACGGCATCGAGATAATGGCTCCCTCCGGAAAATTTTGCGCAGCAATGCCGATAGCGAGCGCAAATGCGCCTGCCGCGGAAATGGACGTATTGCCCGAAGCGACGCCGGCAAATACGACACCGACCGCCATTTGTCCGTGCGGCTTAGGGATAATGTAAATCTCTAAAAAGAAGACGGCATAGTTTACAGCAATGTAGGCTATGCCGTCTTTTCTTGCGCTTCAACGGGGATTTCAACGGCCCCGATGAAATTCCA
>JBMNVT010000033.1:0-9243 GCA_050947015.1 Acutalibacteraceae bacterium | reverse complement strand
GACAGCTCGCTGTCTGGCAAAGGCATTACAACAATTTTCCCATGCGTCCTCTCAACTGGATCTCTCCCAAAGCTGTCCTATTTTCTTTCCCTAATGTGTAACACATCATTGACAAACCTACAATTAAAGTTTTCTGCATTTGACAACAGGGGTGGAAAACTGTAAAAAGATATGATATAATCAAAAAACACGTAAACAGCAGGAGGAACAAAAAATGAGCTTGAAAGAATGCAACAAAGTTGAAACCAATATCCACGAACTGACCGTCGAGCTGGACGGTCAGACGTTTGAAAAAGCGGTGAATCAGGCGTATCTGCGTGAAAACAAAAAAATCGCTCTGCCCGGCTTCCGCAAAGGAAAGGCTCCGCGCGCCATGGTGGAGCGCATGTACGGTGCTGACGTGTTTTATGAGGAAGCGATTCGCACCGTGTATCCCGACGCGGTGGAGGGCGCCGTTGCCGAATCCGGTCTGGATGTTGTTGATGTGGACAGCTCTACTCTTGAACTGGTCAGCGCAGGCAAGGACGGTCTGGTCTTTAAGGTGAAAGCGACCGTGAAGCCGGAGGTTTCCGTTTCGGAATATAAAGGACTTGCCGCAACGAAAAAATCCACCGCCGTTTCCGACGAAGAGGTGGAGCAGGAACTGAAGCGCGCGCAGCAGCGTAACGCCCGTATGGTCGCCGTGGAAGACCGCGCAGCGGAAAAGGACGATATCGCTGTGATCGATTTTGAAGGCTTTGTGGACGGCACCGCATTTGAAGGCGGCAAGGGCGAAAACTACAGTCTGACGCTTGGTTCCGGTCAGTTTATTCCGGGCTTTGAGGATCAGATCGTCGGCCATAAGGCGGAAGATGAATTTGACGTCAACGTCATGTTCCCCGAAGATTATCAGGCAAAAGAGCTTGCCGGCAAGGAGGCCGTTTTCAAGGTGAAGCTACACGAAATCAAGAAGAATGAGCTGCCGGAGCTGGATGACGATTTTGCCAAGGATGTCAGTGAGTTTGATACGCTGGAAGCCTATAAGGCGCACCTGAAGGAGGATATTGAGCATCGCAAGAGCCACATGGCTGAGGACGACGTGAAAAATCAGCTGATTGACAAGCTGATCGAAAATCTTTCCGCCGAAATTCCACAGGTCATGTTTGACCATCGTGTAGACGATTGCCTGCGCGATTTTGAATATCGCCTTTCCGGTCAGGGACTGAACGTGCAGTCGTACATGCAGTACACCGGGCTTGACCTTGACGGGCTGCGCAAGCAGTTTGTTCCGCAGGCGGAACGCCAGGTGAAGCTTCGCCTTGCTCTGGAAAAGATTGCGGAACTTGAGGAGATCAAGCCCACCGAGGAAGAACTGAACGCCGAGTATGAGAAAATGGCAAAGGCTTATAATCTGGAAGTCGAAAAGATCAAGCCGATGGTTCCCGAAAAAGATCTTGCCGCAGATATCGCTGTGGAAAAGGCAATGAAAATTGTCGAGGATGCGGCAAACGTGACTGGAGAGTCTGCGGAGGAAGTCAAAGCGGAATAATTCCTCAAAATCCCGGACGGTATGCTGAATAAATTTGCCGAGAGGCGCCTATATTTCAACAGGGATCCTGCCTGCCGCATTGTGACGGGCAGGATTTTCCGACGAAAAACTGTATTTGCAAATTGGAGGTTGAGCTGCAATGAGTCTGGTACCAATGGTTGTGGAACAAACCAATCGCGGAGAGCGTTCGTATGATATTTTTTCCCGTTTGCTGAACGATCGCATTATCATGCTTTCGGAAGAAGTGAATGATACTTCGGCAAGTCTAGTGGTTGCGCAGTTGCTCTATCTGGAGGGGCAGGATCCGACCAAGGATATCAGTCTTTATATCAACAGCCCCGGCGGATCGGTGACTGCAGGAATGGCGATTTATGACACGATGCAGTATGTGAAGTGTGACGTGTCCACCATCTGCATCGGTATGGCCGCCAGTATGGGCGCGTTTCTGCTTTCCTGCGGTGCAAAGGGAAAGCGTTTTGCGCTGCCTAACAGCGAAATTATGATTCACCAGCCGATGGGCGGTGCGCAGGGGCAGGCCAGCGATGTGAAGATTCACGCGGAGCACATTCTCCGGATCCGCGAAAAGCTCAACGGCATTCTGGCGGAAAATACCGGGCGCCCGCTGGAGGAGATTGCCCGCGACACCGAACGCGACAACTTTATGACCGCGGAACAGGCTGCGGCATACGGCCTGGTTGACAAGGTTATTTACAAACGCTGATTGGAATTTTTTGAATCTTAGTGAAATTGGGTGATGGAATGTCCCGTAACGAAGAAACGAACGACCGCACCGTCCGCTGTTCATTCTGCAACAAAACACAGGATCAGGTTCGCAAGATGATCGCGGGCCGCGGTGTTTATATCTGCGACGAGTGCGTTGCGTTATGTGAGGCGATTCTGGAGGATGAATATGGGATTTCAGGCGCTCACAGCAGTAAGCCCAATATGATGGAAGCGGGCAATTCCCTGCCCAAACCGCAGGAAATCAAGGCAAAGCTCGACGAGTATGTCATCGGGCAGGACGACGCCAAAAAAGCGCTTTCCGTCGCGGTTTACAACCATTACAAGCGTATTTATTCCGCCGATGACGGCGGCGTGGAGCTGCAGAAGAGCAACGTGTTGCTGCTGGGACCCACCGGCGTTGGCAAAACGTATCTGGCTCAGACGCTTGCCAAAATTCTGGATGTCCCGTTTGCGGTTGCGGACGCTACCACGTTGACCGAGGCCGGTTATGTCGGTGAGGATGTGGAAAACATTCTGCTGCGCCTGATTCAGGCGGCGGATTACAATGTAGAGCGTGCCGAGCGCGGTATTATTTATGTGGATGAAATTGATAAGATTTCCCGCAAGTCGGAGAACGTGTCGATCACCCGGGATGTCAGCGGCGAAGGCGTTCAGCAGGCGCTGCTGAAAATTCTGGAAGGAACAGTTTCCAATGTTCCTCCCACCGGCGGCCGTAAGCACCCGCAGCAGGAATTTATTCAGATCGATACCACCAATATTCTGTTTATCTGCGGCGGTGCGTTCGACGGGCTGGAAAAAGTGGTGGAAAAACGTACGAATCACTCCACGCTCGGCTTTGGCGGCGAAGTGCACAGCAAAAAAGAGTTGGACGCAACAGACTGGATGAAAGATGTTACCCCACACGATCTGGTCAAGTTTGGCCTGATTCCGGAACTGGTTGGCCGTCTGCCGGTGATTACGGCACTGAGCGGTCTGGACGAAAAAGCGCTCGTGCGCATTCTTCAGGAACCGAAAAACGCAGTGCTGAAACAGTATATCAAGCTTTTTGAGTTGGATCATGTGGAGCTTGTATTTGAACCGGCTGCGCTGGCGGCAGTTGCTCGCAAGGCGCAGGAACGCCGTACCGGCGCCCGCGGTCTGCGCTCTATCATGGAGGAGACGCTGACGGATCTGATGTATCAGGTGCCGTCCGATCCGACAATTGTGAAGATCACCATCACCGGTGACTGTGTCAGCAAAGGAAGCAAGCCGAAGCTGGAGCGCGATCCGGAGCGCAAAGCCGTCAGCCTGAAGCTGGACGCTCCGAAAAAACGCGTCCGAAAGGAATCGGCGTCTTAAATCGAAAAGAATCAGGCGGGTGATTCTTACGGCACTGTTGTGCCGCGGGAATCGCTCGCTTTGTGTAACGCAATCTTTATGCGCCGCAGCAACGCGGTGCGCAACGACCGGCAATAGAAAGGGTTGAAACACATGAGCATCCGCACAGAAAAGGCGATCAAAAGCCTGCCGATGGTTCCGCTGCGGGGGGCTGTGGCTTTTCCGGGGAATATTTTTCATTTTGAGGCAGGAAGAAAAAAGACCATTATTGCGCTGAACCAGGCGATGGAAAACGGACAAACGGTGTTTCTGCTGGCCCAGAAGGACGAAAGCGCCGAAGAACCGTTGCTGCCGGGTGATTTTTACCGCACGGGCGTGGTGGCCCGCGTGCTGCAGCTGATTCGTGTGAGCAAGGATTCCATTCGCGTGATCACCGAATGCCTTTACCGCGCAAAAATTGTTGAGATTGAGCAGCAGGACCCGTATTTTCTGGTTCAGGTCATGCAGCGCCCGGTGCGCCGTTTCGCCGACGAACTACAGAATCAGGCGCTGATTCGTATGGCGCTGGAGCGTTTTTCAAAATACAGTGAGAATACCGGCGTTGCCGAAAACGATGCATTTCAGCAGATCCGCACGTCAAAGGATCCCAGCGCCGTCGCCGATTATATTGCGGGCAATGTAACGATGGAACCGCAGCAGGCGCAGCAGCTGCTGGAACAGACATCTGCCACTGCGCGTCTGGAGGATCTGGTCGCGTTTCTGGACGGCGAACTGGAGCTGCTGCGGACAGAAGCCGAAATTGAGGACAAGGTCAAGCAGAATATCGACCGGAACCAGCGGGAATACTATCTGCGCGAACAGATGCATGTGATTGCCGATGAGCTGGGAGAGGAGGATTCGCCGCTGGAAGAATCCGACGCTTACCGCGAGGCGATCAATGCGCTGGCAATGCCGCAGGAATCAAAGGATAAGCTGCTCAGGGAATGTGCAAAACTGGCAAAGATGCCGTTTGGCTCTCACGAGGCCACCGTGGTGCGCGGTTATCTGGATACCTGCATCGAACTGCCATGGGGCAAAGAAACGACGGATCGCATCGACCTTGCGCAGGCACAGAAAATTCTTGATCGCGACCATTATGGGTTGAAAAAGGTAAAGGAGCGCATTTTGGAACTGTTGGCCGTCCGTAAGCTGCACCCCGATGTAAAAGGGCAGATTCTTTGTCTGGTCGGGCCGCCCGGCGTGGGGAAAACGTCAATTGCGCGTTCGGTGGCAAAGGCAATGAACCGCAAATATGTGCGCGTATCGCTCGGCGGCGTTCATGATGAGGCGGAGATTCGAGGTCACCGCCGTACCTATATCGGCGCAATGCCGGGGCGTATTATCACAGCGCTGCGGCAGGCCGGCTCGGCAAACCCTCTGCTGCTGCTCGACGAAATTGACAAGCTTTCCGACAGCTATCAGGGTGACCCGGCATCGGCGCTGCTCGAGGTGCTCGACGCGGAACAGAATTTTTCTTTTCAGGATCATTTTATTGATTTGCCGTTTGACCTGAGTCAGGTGCTGTTCGTGACGACGGCAAACGATGAATCGGCAATTCCGCAGCCTTTGCTCGACCGCATGGAGCTGATACATATTTCCAGCTACACGCATGACGAAAAGTTTTATATTGCAAAGGAACATCTTTACCCGGATGAGCTTGCAAAGAATGGGTTGGATAAACGACGCATGAAGTTAACGGACGACGCTGTTCATGCGCTGATCGACGGCTACACGCGCGAGGCGGGTGTCCGCGGGCTGGATCGTGTTCTGGCTTCGCTTTGCCGCAAGACCGCGCGAAAAATCGTCGGCGACGGCGAAAAGAGCGTTAAAATCGACGCGAACGCACTGGAAGAGCTGCTCGGCCCGGCAAAGTTTAAGGATGATGACCTTTCTCACCGGGATGAGGTCGGCGTGGCCAACGGTCTTGCCTGGACGGCAGTCGGCGGCGAGGTGATGCCGGTCGAGATGACACTGATGGAGGGCACGGGCAAGCTGGAACTGACCGGTTCGCTCGGCGACGTCATGAAAGAATCCGCGCGCATCGCCATCAGCTGTGTTCGCACTTACGCAAGGTCTTTCGGCATTGATCCGGATTTTTATAAAAAATATGATCTGCACATCCATGTGCCGGAAGGCGCCGTGCCCAAGGACGGACCCTCCGCCGGAATCACGCTGACGACAGCGCTTGTTTCGGCGCTGCGAAATATTCCTGTGCGTGCGGATGTGGCGATGACCGGCGAGGTCACTCTGCGCGGGCGCGTACTGCCGATCGGTGGTCTGCGGAAAAAAGCCATGGGAGCTTACCGCAAGGGAATCCGTACGGTCATTATTCCAAAAGCAAACGAGCCGGATCTGGCGGAGATGGACGACGTTGTCAGGGAGAATATACGTTTTATCCCCGCAGAGCAGGTGCAGACGGTGTTTGCGGCGGCTCTTTGCGCGCCGCTGATCGAAGAAAGAGCGGGAAGCAAACCGGTGAAGGACGGAGTGAACGTCCAGTATTCCGGGTTTGTTGTTTCGCCGGAACGCCCGGTGCATGCCGAATAAGGAGGTTTTGCCGTGAAACTGGAATCCGCTGTGTTTGAAGCCGCCGCGGGAACTGCAGCCCAGCTGCTGGCGTGCGACTTGCCCGAAATTGCATTTTCAGGTAAGTCAAATGTCGGAAAATCGTCTCTGATCAATCGTCTGCTGAACCGCAAGGCGCTGGCGCGCACCAGCGCCACGCCGGGCAAAACGATCACCGTTAATTTTTACAGGCTCGACACGGCACGCTTTGTTGACTTGCCGGGCTACGGCTACGCGAGAGTTGCCAAAACGGAAAAGCTTCGCTGGTCCGAGCTGGTGGAAGGCTATTTTAATGCCGCACGCGATCTGCGGCTTGTTGTGCAGCTTGTCGATATGCGACACCCGCCTTCGCAGGAGGATCTTCAGATGATCTCTTATCTGACGCAAATGCGGATCCCGTTTTTGCTGGTGTTGACCAAAGCGGACAAGCTGAATAAAACGCAGCGAGCGGAACGCATGGAAAAGATCGAACAGGAGCTTGCGGAGCTGGAGCATCCGGTGCCGATTGCGTTCTCTTCACAGAACGGAGAGGGCGCGGCGGAGGTTCTTGCACTGATCCGCGCGGCTTTGGGTGAATGACTGGGAATTTCTGAAATTTTGAAGAATATCCTCTTTACTTTTAAACTTTTGTGTGCTAAAATTTTATTGTACTGAAGACCAGAACACTGATTCCATCAAAGGAATAGGAAACGGAGGACGCGATGAATACGAAATTAAAAGATACCGGTGTGGAGTTTTTATTTGAAGCGATCCTTGCGCTGGAAACAAAGGAAGAGTGTTATAATTTCTTCGAGGATCTCTGCACGGTGCCGGAGTTGAAGGCAATGTCCCAGCGGCTTGCGGTGGCAAAAATGCTCAGCGAAAAAAAAGTTTACAGCGAAATTGTAAATGAAACCGGAGCCAGTACGGCGACAATCAGCCGGGTCAATCGTTCGCTGAATTACGGCTGCGACGGTTATGAGCTTGTTTTTAACCGCCTGCAGGAAGAAAAGGACAAATGAGCGGCGGCTACCGGAGCTTTGCACAATATTATGATGGGCTGACGATGAATGTGGACTATGAACGGCAGGCAGAATGCCTTTGGAGCATTCTGCAGAGGTACGGCGTAAGACCGGGCCTGTTGCTGGATTTGGCCTGCGGAACCGGCAGCCTTTCTGTGTTGTTGGCAAAGCGGGGCGCCGAGGTGATCGGAGTGGACGCTTCGGGAGAAATGCTCTGCAAAGCGCAGCAAAAGGCAGCGGAAGAAAACGTTTCGGTGTTGTTCCTTCGGCAGAAAATGCAGCAGATTGATTTGTATGGCACCGTGGAAGCGGCTGTTTGCACGCTCGACAGCATCAATCATTTGCTGCGCGCAAAGGATGTAAAGGAAACCTTCCGCCGTGTTTCTCTATTTTTAAACCCGGGAGGAATTTTTTTATTTGATGTAAACACCGTGCACAAACACCGAAAAACGCTGGCAAACCATACCTTTATTTATGAAACGCCAACGGTGTTTTGCTCGTGGCAGAATGAATTTTTCCCGGAAAACGATGTCGTACGCATTACTCTGGACTTTTTTGAGCGGGAGGAAGGGCTTTACCGCCGTCGCCATGAGGCTTTTGAAGAACGAGCCTACGAAACGGAACAGCTGGAATGTTGGCTGAAGGAAGCAGGCCTGGAGCCGGTTGCGTGCTTTAGTGGTTTTTCGCAGGAGCCAGCGGCCCGGACCGACGATCGTGTTTTGATTGCGGCACGCAAGCCGGAACAGGCGGGCACAGTGGGAAATACAAAATGATGCGCCCAATCAGGGAAGGAAGAAAGTTTTTTTATGATAAAACAAAAGGATCATATCATACGCTGTATCACAACGGACGGCACGTTGATTGCGATGGCCGCAGACACAACGAATACCGTTTATACTGCGCAACGGATTCATGAATGTTCGGCGGTGGCGGCTGCGGCGCTGGGGCGGTTACTGACGGCTTCGGTGATGATGGGGAATATGCTCAAGGGAGAGGGAGCCTCCCTTACTCTGCGCGTCAACGGCGGCGGTCCTATCGGTTCGGTTATTGCCGTGGCGGATAACGCCGGGCATTGCCGCGGATATGCAGAAAATGCAGCTGTTGAGCTTCCGCTTAACAGTATTGGGAAGCTGGATGTCGGCGGTGCGGTCGGCCGAGACGGTCAGTTGAATGTTATGAAGGATCTCGGCGGCGGCCAGCCCTATAACGGGCAGGTCAATCTGGTGTCCGGTGAAATTGCCGAGGATGTCACCGAATATTATGCCCGCAGCGAGCAGACGCCGACAATCTGCGCGTTGGGGGTGTTGACCGACAAGCAGGATCATTCGGTGCTGTTGGCGGGAGGACTGATTGTTCAACTGCTGCCGACGGCGGACGAGGAAGCAATTGATCAGCTGGAGAAAAACCTTGCAGAGCTGGAGCCGATGACCACCATGCTTGCCAAGGGGATGACCATGGAGGAGATCTGTCGCCAGGCGTTATCCGGGTTTACGGTCGAGGTTCTGGACGAAACGCCGGTAGAATATGCATGCACCTGCAGCCGTGAACGGGTAAAGGCGGCTGTTGCCCTGCTTTCTCCGGAAGAAATTCGCTCATTACCGAATGAGACCGGTTTTGCACAGGCAAGCTGTCATTTCTGCAACAAATCTTACCGGATCAGCCGGGAGGAGTTGGAAGAGCTTGCCCGAGCCAGAGAAAATAAAAATTGATTTTTTTAAAAAAGAAAGTAAAAAAGCGTTGACAAGCAAATGGTAGTGTGGTATTATATACAAGCTGTCCGATGAGGACAGCAAAAACCAATAGAATCGGTGCAGTATTCGCTTGATTCTTAATGCGCTTCGACAAAAAAGTGAAGAAAGTTCTTGACAAACTCGTTTGAGTGTGTTATACTTACAAAGCTTCGTTTTTTGCAGAAGTAACTTTGGAACCTTGAAAATTAAACAACACAGAAGACAAGAAAGAACCCGTAATGAATTTGAGAAGTTCAAGGAACTTCGGGGAAATTAGTACGAAGATACAGTCAGTGTATCGAAGAAAGAGCAATCAAAG
>JBMNVT010000032.1:0-9332 GCA_050947015.1 Acutalibacteraceae bacterium | reverse complement strand
GGTTCCATTCAGGCTTCCGAAACGCTTCCGTCGCATTCTCATGCCATTTTTCTTCGTTTCGTTCGCCCCGCTCCGAAGAGCGCTTGACTATAATACCACGCCGCATCCCCTTTGTCAACACTTTTTTTGAAGTTTTTTTAAAAAAACACATTTTTGATTTTCATCTACCATATATGGAGCACCATTCGTACTTATGACACAAGCGCCCGTTTTTCTCGGCACAGCGGATAGTCTCTCATAAAGATGGAACAATGAATAACAAAGGAATTTTTAAATTTATAGTTCGCCCTGCGGACAGAAAGGAACTGTTTTCACAATGGCAAAAAACTCGCTTGCAAAAACGGTATGGCAAATTGCCGTTATTATTTTGCTGAATCTTGTCCTGATCGCCGCGGCGCAGGCAAACGACACCTCATCCACACAGGCTGCAGCGCAAACGGAAGCTTTGGAAGAGATGGAATCAAAGGCACAGCCGGTGCTTTCCAAAATAGGTTCCCGCGGTGAAGAGGTGCGCAGAATACAGCAAAAACTGAAGGATTTGGGGTACGAGGTCGGCAGCGTAGACGGCATTTTCGGGTTGCAGACGCAAAAGGCCGTATTGGATTTTCAGCGCAAAAACGGTCTGAATGCGGACGGAATCGTCGGCCAGCTGACGCTGGCAGCACTTGGAATCTCCCCTGTTTCCGCCGGGCAAAGCCAAAACTCCGTCGAACTTTTGGCGCGTGTCATCTCCGCAGAAGCACGCGGCGAATCGTATCTTGGTCAGGTAGCGGTTGGCGCCGTAATTCTCAACCGCGTGGAGCATCCGTCTTTTCCGGATACGATTGCGGGCGTGGTATATCAATCCGGCGCATTTACCTGTATGACGGACGGGCAGATCAACCAGCCGGTTTCTGAATCCAGCCGCCGCGCAGCTCAGGATGCACTCAACGGCGTCGACCCAAGCGGCGGCGCGCTTTACTATTATAATCCCGCAAAAACCAGCAATCAGTGGATGCTCTCACTCCCGGTCATTACGACCATCGGCAGCCATGTGTTCTGTTCGCCCAAACCCTGAGTCTTCAGCCGAAAAACGGCCGGAGCAGCTTTTGCGCCCTCAGCAGCAGTGCACAAAACCAGAAGGCGGCAGCCACAGACGCTGCGGTAATAACCACGGAAGAGAACGGTGCCGGTTCCGCGCCGAATCCCGCCGAAAGCACCCTGCTGCAGGCAGCGGAAAGACAGCAGATGCAGGCGGCAAAAACACTTTGACGCAAAGCGGCAGCCAGAGAATGCTGACCCACCTGCACCGCAAGCCGAAACACGCCCGCTCCGCAAAGCCAGACCGCCACGGCCGCAGCAAGGCTGGAAAACGCGCAAAGCCACGGCAGAAGCCAGCCCGCATCGGGTAAAAAATACAGCGCAACCCTGCCCGCACCCAGCGCCAGCAACACCCATCCCCACAAAATCGTTTTTCCAAAGCCGGCGGTGCATTCCGCGTCGAACACCCTGAGCTCCCGCAGACCAAGCAGCAGAATTGCCGCACCAACCAGGTCAGGCGTCCAGTCAAATCCGCCAAAGGTCACATCCGTCAGCAAAAGAAGAAATGAAAAAAACAAATACCGAAACGCTCCTGTCCGCATTGGGCTTCTGTCCTCCTGTTCTGCTTGTGCCCTCGGTTTTCGACATTTCATCGTCAAGATGTTGAAAACCGGGGAATTCTTCTTTTTTAAGTATACACGCCGCGCAGAGATCCGGCAAGTTTTTTCCGCACACCGTTTATTGACGCACCGCCGCAAAGCCGCTATACTATATGTTATAAGAAAAGAGCGGCTGTTTCCGGGAGCCGACAGCAACCGAAAAAACGGAAGTATCTGCCAAAAAACTTGGGAGGGAAAGCTTTTGGAGCAGAAAAAACTGATTCGCGGCGTCCGTGTGATCGACCCGTCGCAAGACCTTGACGGCACCGCGGATATTCTGATCTGCGGAGATAAAATTGAGGCCGTCGGCTCTTTTGCCGCGCCACAGGGCTGCGAGATTTTCAATGCCGACGGGTTAATCTGCGCGCCCGGCCTGGTGGACATGCACGTTCACCTTCGCGACCCCGGACAAACGCAGAAAGAAGACGTATTTACCGGCTGCCGCGCGGCCGCAGCGGGCGGAGTAACCTCGCTGCTGGCCATGCCGAACACGAGTCCTGCGCTGGATTCACCCGAAACCATCCGGGAGCTGCTTGCCCGCGCGGAAAAAGCCGATGCCCGTGTTTACACTGCCGCCGCCATCACCAAAGGTCTTGGCGGACACGAAGCGACGGATGTGCAGGCCGTACGAGACGCCGGTGCCATTGCGCTTTCCGACGACGGCCGCCCGGTGATCGACACGCGGATTCTGGCACAGGCGATGCGCCGCGCATCGCAGCTCGGTCTGATGGTCACGGCCCATTGCGAAGACCTTTTTCTTGCCGCGGGCGGAAAAATGCACGAAGGCAACATTTCCCGCGAGCTTGGCGTTCCCGGAATTCCCTCCGCTGCCGAAGACGCCGGAACCGCGCGGGAAATCGCTCTCGCCGAAGCCTGCGGCGTTCCGGTGCACATTTGTCACGTCAGCACCGCCGTTTCGATCGCCATGATCCGAGACGCAAAAAGAAGAGGCGTCGCCGTCACCGCCGAAACCTGTCCGCATTATTTTTCCTTTACTGATGAAGCTCTGCTCAGCCGTGATGCCGATTTTCGCATGAATCCGCCGCTCCGCACCGCAGCAGATTGCAGCGCCGTCATTGAAGCGCTGTTTGACGGCACGCTGGACGCCATTTCCACCGACCATGCGCCGCACACGCCACAGGAAAAATCCGATTTTCTATCCGCTCCAAACGGTTCTATCGGCATGGAAACCTCATTGGCCGCATCCCTCACGGTTCTTCACCACCGACACGGTATGCCGCTGCGGAAAATTATTGCGCTGATGTCCTGCCGTCCGGCGCAGCTGCTCGGGATTTCCGCCGGAACACTGCGTCCCGGTTCGAACGCCGACCTGATTCTGTTTGACCCCAATTACCGGTGGACGGTCGATCCGGGTGCGCTGCACGGCAAATCCCGCAACACGCCATGGAAGGGCGCCGAGCTTACCGGTCGGGTCATGCTCACGGTCTGCCGCGGAAAAATCGTGTTTTCACTTTTGTGACACGGCAGGATCCGCCCAAAAATATTGCGCCACAATATTTGACAATTCGACAGAATTATGTTAAAATAATAATACAATAAAAGGAAGTAGCTGCACCTTACACGTGGCTCGACGGCGTCAGGACAACCGGGTTTCCGGTTCGCCTCGGGATAAGTAGGAGATTCCCGCAGACATTCGTTTTCCCTGCCAGGGTTCCTATCATATGCAAGACTTTTATTGTACGGAAGGATTCGTACAGTAGAAGTCTTTTTTCTGCCGGTACGAACGGCTCTTTCGGGAAAGGGGGAAGAAAACAATATCGAACAGCCTGCGCATTCCCGATGCGGCACCAAAATGCGCAGACCGCCCGGACTGCCGCCATTGACAGCAAAGGAGTTATCGCTATGTTTTACTTTGTTTTGGGATTGATTGTATTTCTCGGCGCCTTTTTCATTTTCGGCCTGAAAAAGGAACGCATTATAACCGGTGATCGGGTTCAGACGGCACTGCGCTGGAAGATTCGCCCACTGCAGCTGGTTTCGCTTGTCGGATTGGCCATTATCGGCGCAGGATGCATTACCTCCGTTCCGACTGGGCATACCGGCGTGGTGACAACGTTCGGAAATGTTGAAAACTATACTTATGAGGCGGGAATCCATGTGAAATCACCGTTCCAGAACGTAACCAACATGGATAACCGCACCCAGAAGCAGGTGATGGATCTGACCGCGTTTTCCAGCGATATTCAGGAGGTTTCGGTCAGCTTTTCCCTCAACTATCAAATTTCGAAAGAAAACGCTCAGACGATTTACCGCACCATTGGCGTTTCCTATTACGACACCGTAATTGCGCCCCGGATTCAGGAAGCGGTAAAAACGGTGTTTGCTCAATACACGGCTGAAAGCCTGATTACCAAACGCAGCAGCCTTTCCGCCGAAATTACGGATATTCTGACCGCCAATCTGACAGAATACAATATTATCGTTCTTTCCGCTGCGGTAGAAAACATTGATTTTTCGGATGCCTTTACCGATGCCGTGGAAGCGAAGCAGGTGGCCGAACAAGCCAAACTGAAGGCTCAGATTGAGCAGCAGCAGGCAAACCTGGAGGCACAAGCCGCCGCCGAGCGCAGTGTCATCGCCGCAAACGCTGCCGCTGAGGTTTCTAAAATTGAAGCCGAGGCAGCAAGGTACGCCGGCGAAAAGGAAGCGGAAAAAAACCGCAAGCTGGCCGAAACTCTGACACCGGAGCTGATTGAATATTATTACACCCAAGCCTGGAACGGTAAGCTTCCCGAATTTGTAAGCGGCGCCGACAACGGCACCCTGCCGATTATCAACTTTGACGACAGCGCAAACCAGAACGGCTGAACCGTTTACACGCCGGTTGAAAGCGCTCGTAAAAACCAATAAAAGGTTGCGGCTGTCAGGCAATTCCTCTGCAGCCGCTCTTTTTTTGCTTGACAAGCCTGCCGACAGTATGCTATACTGATGGGCGAAACAACAAACGCTGGTTTAGCTCAGTTGGTAGAGCAGCTGATTTGTAATCAGCAGGTCGGGGGTTCAAGTCCGTCAACCAGCTCCAATTCAAAAAGTCCCGTAAATCGCGACACAATGCGGTTTGCGGGATTTTTTATTGTATTTTTTATTGTATTAAAATTCATTAAAATGCGTCAAAACAACTGCGGCAAAGGTGCGGCAAACAATAAAATTCGGCACGATTGCGGCAGAAGTGCGGCAGATTTATTTGAATTTTACTTTATATTATCTTGAAATTAAAGAAAATATCAATAGTTTATTACAACAAAAAACGGGAGCACTCCGATCTGACGAAATGTTCCCGTTAATTTTTTTAAATATTTTCAAAAAAGCTATTGACATTGCACTACATTTGTAGTACAATATAATCACAGTAAGAGATACGGAGGGAATAAAAATGACAGTAACAGAAATTATCGAAATGATCGAGAACCTCGCTTGGGATTATGAGTATGTTGGTATCCGCGTGCAGGACGGTGTTGAATTTTCGCTCGGTGCGATGGAGCATAAAAGCCATCAGTTTGACAGCAGAGATCTTTTTGGAGACCAAGACATCGACGATGCCGAAGAACTTGATGGCGTAAGCGCTTATAAAATCAACGATCACACAGATGCCATGCAGGATGCAGGACGTATCATAACTGACTGCATTAACAACTATGACCATTGTGCTCTACTGGTAAGCGATAGCGCAGATTATGGCGACGATGATGGCGAGATCGTGATGCACGACGCGCAGGTAGCTGTCATTATTAAATAATAGGAGGATCAAAAAAATGAAACGGTATGTTGATTGTAATGTTGACGGTGTCACCTGCGACGAATGTAGTCTGTCGTCTTACGGCAGGGATTGCCATAACAATCCGACCAATCCCCTGGCATATTTGCGCACCAAAAAAGGCATGACCGTCCAGCAGCTTGCGGATGCGATTGGCATGAGCCGAGGAAACATCTGCGACATAGAAAAAGGACGACGACAGATTGGGAACCTCACGCTTAATACTGCGATTAAACTTGCTGATGCTCTTGAGGTCGATGATCTAAGGAGGCTGCTGATGTGATTAAACGATCTTGCGTTATCTGCGG
Organism: Acutalibacteraceae bacterium; assembly: GCA_050947015.1. Lineage (GTDB taxonomy): Bacteria > Bacillota > Clostridia > Oscillospirales > Acutalibacteraceae > CAKXIK01. The sequence goes on along the minus strand of JBMNVT010000032.1, from coordinate 3,570 downwards.
GAAAGAGTTTGAGTGCTATCCGTCTGACAAAAAGCATACATGCAGCAATGAGTGCAGCGCTAAATACCGCAGCCAACAACACATGGGCGTATCAAATAATTGGAGCGATGACGCAAAAAAATCGCTTAAGCAAAACGATCGGAGACGCGCGGTGATGCATAAGTTGCAGCCGATCGGAGTTGCAGCAGCCCTTATGGATCCGCAAAATCAAAGAGGGCCGCAGAACCGGAATTCGCACATTTGGCTGCTGGTGTCTCCGGAAGGGAACGAGATCGAAGTTGTAAACCTTTTGGACTGGGTCAGGAATAACTATCGGCTTTTTGAGCCTGATGCCATTGATCCAGAAAAATCAATTACACGCATACGCACTGGATTTTCGGCGATCGCATCATCGATTAACAGAACCCGAAAAGGACGGCCATCGATGAGCTACAAAGGATGGATGTTAAAATACGCAGCAAAAAAGAGCGGGACACCCGAATAAGGTGCCCCGCTTTATTACTGATAGGTAATATTTAGTTTTCCTTGACTTCCGGCAGACCGGCCACACTGGTCAGCAGCGACAGGATACCGGCCAGAGCCGAAGCTGACGCAACCATGACCCAGTTGACATCACCAAGTACGGCAGACGTGCCGATCGTAGCGACGGCAGTCTGAGCGATGGTCTTAACAGCACGCACACCTGCGGCCTTTAGCCAGATTTTTAAATTTGTCATTGTTTTACCTCCTCACTTAAGGATCAGCGCGAGGATCGCGCCGACCAGACCTGTTGCAAGCGCGGTCAGCGCTGCAGCAATCAATTTATCCTGCAGCTTTCCTGGCTTGTCCGTAATGGCCTTGACGTCCGTTTTGATTTCCTCCACGTCCGTCTTGACCCCTTCGAGGCGCTCTCCCATTTTGCCTACAGCGACAGTCAGCGTGCGGAGATCTCCGACCTCATGCTCAAGCGTGTCAATGCGCTTGTGTGCGCTTTTGGCGCTGTCTAAGGCCTGCTGCGCGATGTTATTCCCATCCATGCTCATACCTCCACGCTCCAAGTTGTTGCAATGTTGCTCCACCCGGCATAGGTCTTTCCGTTAATCGTGACAATTACCTTGCCCCACGTCACGCCGCCTTCTTTCACGGTGTCGGTGACCAGAAACACCGTGCCGACCGGCATATCCTTGTAAACGAGGTTGCTGTTGTTTGCAAGGCTCCGTGTGCTGCGCAGATTCAACGCTTTTGTTACTTTGCGGATCATGTACTTTTCCCCCTCATGCGCTCCTGTCAGAGCGTTATTGATTTGTGACTGCTGCATTACCGGCAGCTTTTTTGCGCCTGTCAGATAAGGGAGAGGGTCGACCAATACGCCGTCTATCCAGATGCTGACATGCAGATGCTTTCCGTCTGCAAGCGCTCCCGTGTTGCCCTCAATGCCTATCTGTGTTTTGCCTGCAGTGACCTTCTGGCCGACTTTTACGGATATCGTGGCAAGATGGTAATACGCGATTTTAACGCGTCCTGCGCCGTACTGGACGACTTTCCCGAGGCTTGCGCTGATGTAAGCCTGCAGCACGGTACCGTCGCAGATCGCGCATACCGGGTTTGCCCACTGATTTCCCACGCTGTCTACTCCGGTATGCCCGTTGCCGTACAGCCTGCTGATAAAGCCCCGCTTATCCTTCATCAGCGCATACGGCGGATAATTGTTGATCGTTCTTAGATATTTACCCATCATTAAACACCTCCTTCCGGTTCGTCTACGGTCGGGACGCTGCCCCATACGGCCAGCACCGCGGACAGGTACGGCTCCGGCAGCTCTGCGGCAAGCTGCTTTCGTCCAGACACGCTATTTACATAAGCACAGCGGTGCGGCTCCCCGATCTCGTAGTCTATTCCGTCCTGTGTGATCGTCTTCCGGGTCTTTACCGATACGCTGTTCTGTGTCAGCGCGTCAAGCGTTACTGTTGTTGTCATAATTATTCCCTCCTTAACCTGCACACGGATAGCATCCGCTTATGAGCACATGAAAGCCGTCATTGATGGATGCGTGCGTCATCGTGTTCCACGAGCCGTTATTGTCGTGCGTCAAGCGGATGAAGTTCGTAGAATCTGCAATAGCGACCTGCGGCGTTTTAGTCGCATAGTCAAACGACTGCACAAGCGCAGTGTTTGCGGTCGGCTGAAACGGCAGCCCCGTGATCGTGAGCGCCGATGTCGTGCTGCCCTTGCTCGACAGCTTGATATCACAAGTGATCCACACCAGATTCCCCACTTTGATATACCTTCCGGATCGGCTGGCGTACGTCACGCTGCCGGACAATACCGGCGTCCATGTGCCGGTCTCGATGGTCGGAACCGTTTTCCCGGCAAGCGTCATAGAAGGCGCAGCAACGGGAACATTGAAATTAAAATCGCTTTTGCCCCAATCAAAAACAGGCTGTCCGCGCACAACATCAACACCTGCTACGTCTCCGGAAAGCCGGTCGGCAACGGAAATCTCGAATTCGTACTCTGTGCGATAATCGAATCCTGTTAAATTCACAGAAGCCGTGTATGTATTCCCGTTTATAGTAGGTGTGAGTCCGTCTTCGGCCCACGATGTTGTCCCAGCTTCACGGAATCGGTAGTTGATTCCAATCGTGTTTGCAGTAGCGCCAAAACTTCCGTTATAGTAATTACCTTTCACGGTTAGCGTTATCGCGTTTCCTGTAGGTGTGTCACGCTTAACCGCTGCATTTACAGTCAGCTTCACATAAGGGATCATGGTTAGCTCAACCGTATCACTATCAGAATAATCACGACTATCTTTAGCGTAAAAGGTAAATTTGTTGATTTCACAATTGGTAAATGTACGATCCGCTGATACCGCCGCGCCGTTAATCGTCTTGCTGGTAATTGTGGCGCTATTATTTGTGCTTGCCGCGATTGTTGCTTTTGCTGTAGAAAAGTACCTTATCAGCTTTGATGCATCCCCGGTCAGAGCAACTGTCACTGAATTGGTATCTACAACCGTACCGCTGACCGTAACCGTATCAACCGCTGTGGCTGTAAATGTGCATGTAGTGGTTCCCAGTGATGTACTGCCATTGAATGTTTCGCAGGTGATTGTACCTTGGAGAGTGCGCTTTGTCATCTGTGCATAGAACGAGGTTGGCAATGTCCACCCAATGCTCATGCTACTGGTTTTTGTCGCAATCGTGCCCGATAGACTCCCAAAGACATAGGTCAGTGTGTGCGTGAAGCTACTTGATGCGCGGTTAATTGTAATGACCGCACTGCTGCCTACATTGGCATCCGTACAGCTGACAGAGCTTTTTCGCGGAATCGTATCAAGCGCCGCAGTGCCGCTGACCGTATATCCACCCTTTGGCAGTGACGTTGCCGCAGAACTGTTAAAATAAAAATACCCAGACAGCGCAAGATTTAATGTACCGTCTGAGTTGTGAGCTACGTTACCCGTCCATGTTGCGAGAGTCGTGCCCGTTCCCGTTCGTAAATCAATTTTTGCCGCCGTGTTGTTTACCTTGGCAACACCACCAACGGATAGTTTGATGGTATTGTTGGTATTCAGGTTGTACGCGCCGTAAT
>JBMNVT010000031.1:0-9878 GCA_050947015.1 Acutalibacteraceae bacterium | reverse complement strand
GAGCAGATAGGTTTTCAGAGGGTGCGTTACTATACTTTTTTGAAACAGGTACAATTACAAAATGGCTTAATCGCCTTAAAGAAATAGATGAAAAAAAGAGTCTTGACTGAAACAAACAGCCAAGGCTTTTCTTTATACTATCGTAATACTAAACTTACGGCGTGATATGGTGTGATAGACCGAGTTAGGGAAAGCAGAAATCCCAAAAAGGTAATACGGGTAACACTTATGGAGAGTTATGGAGAGATAGGGCGAGTGCCTGTTAATCTTTGCAAGATAAATGGTTTTTACGGTATGGCGAAAATTTAGATGACTCAAGAAAGACTTCCTCCGTTTTCAGCGGCTGCGGCATTTGGGACCACGGCCTTATGTTTTTGCCATTTGTTGCTGCGGTAGCGCCAGACGAAGCAGATGCAGCGGAAGATCCAGTCGGCCACCATTGCAATCCATACGCCGAGAGCACCCATCGAGTACTGGTTTGCCAGAAAAAGGCTTAACAGAATCCGAAAGGTGAACATGGAAAACAGCGAAATCAGCATGGTGAAACGCACGTCGTCGGCCGCACGCATGGCGTTCGGCAGCGTAAAAGCGATTGGCCACAGCAGAATGGCACAGCCGTCGTGAATCCAGACGAGCGTTGAAGCGAGCGACAGCGTCTCGGCGGAAAGATCGTAAATTTGCAGTGTAAGCGGCAGTGAAAGCAGGATTCCCAGATTCAGCGCAAACGTCATCAGATATGAAATTATCAGCAGCTTTTTGATATAGTGCTTTGCCTGTGCGTAATCGCCCGCACCGACGCATTGACCGACCACGGTGATCATGGCAAGATTCATCGCAGAGCCGGGGATGCAGCCGAGCGCGTCGTAGCTGTTGGCGACGGCGTTCGCGGCAATCTGCACGGTGCCGAACGTTGCAATGATGCTGACGACAAGCACTCGGCCAAGCTGGAACAGGCTGTTTTCCACGCTGCTGGGAATGCCGATGTGCAAAATCTGTTTCATCATGCTCCATTCAACCCGAAACCGCTCGCGAAGGTTGAGATAAACAAGATTTTCCCGGTTGGAAAGCAGGAATAAAACAATCACCATTGCGGCTGCCCGGGAAACCAGCGAAGCGATTGCAACGCCGGCAACGCCCATGTGCGCAACAAAAAGCAGCAGTGCGTTGCCGCCAATATTCAGCACGTTCATGACCAGAGAACTGTACATCGGAATTTTTGAATTGCCGATGGAACGAAACAGCGCAGCACCGGAATTATAAATCGCAAGAAACGGGTACGACAGTGCCGACCAGAAAAAATATGTCATTGCGCTGTCCATCACATCGTCTCCAATTGCGCCGAACAACAGCCGAAGAATCGGCCCGCGCAGCAGCAGCGCCGCCGCCATAATCAGCAGCGAAGCAATCAGCGAAAGAATCATCAGCTGCCGTGCGGAATCGCAGGCGCTTTTTCGATCCTTGCCGCCGATGAACTGCGAGGTGACCACCGCGCCTCCCGTTGCCAGCGCCGCAAACAGATTAATCAGCAGCACATTGACCATATCTACCAGTGAAACACCCGAAACAGCTGCCTCGCCCACCGAGGAAATCATCATGGTGTCAAACATGCCGACCGTCATAGCAAGTGTCTGTTCAATAACAAGCGGTACAATCAGACGCTTTAAATCCTTGTTGGAAAATATCATGCAATAGCCCCTCTTCTGCAAAGCCGCAGCAATGGGCGCGGCCGGTTCAGGAATGCGTTCGGGTGCTGTCCGGCTGCAGGTGAACGTCCAGCTGCGGGAACGGAATTTCGATCGAATGTTCGTCAAAGCTTTTCTTGACAGCTTCGTTCAGGTCAAAGCGAACGTCCCAGTAATGTTCGGTGGGGCACCACGCGCGCAGAACAAAAATCAGCGCGCTGTCGCCCTGCTCGTTCAGCCGTGCTGTCGGTTCCGGCTCGGCGAGCACCATCGGGTGGGCGCGTGCGGCGTCCAGCAGCAGCCGCCGAACCTCGGTCAGGTCAGAATTGTAGGCAACTGAAAACGCCAGGTCGACGCGCCGCGTTTTTTCACGGGAATAATTCGTGACGGCAGTGTTGGTCAGCCCGCCGTTCGGCAGTGTGACATGCTTGTTGTCCGGTGTAATGAGGACGGTGTAAAAAACGGTAATGTCGTGAACGGTCCCCTCTCCGCTTGCTGTGGAGATATAATCCCCCACCCGAAACGGGCGAAACAGCAGGATCATCAGTCCGCCGGCAAAGTTGCTTAAAGCACCCTGCAGCGCCAGACCGATGGCGACCCCAGCTGAGGTCAGCAGCGCGATAAAGGATGATTCCGGGATTCCCAGCACCAGCGATGCCGAAACAAAGACCAGAATTTTCAGCCCAATGGAAACCAGGCTGCGCACAAAGGAACGAACGCTGTCCTCCAGCTTGCCGAAGAACCTGCTTTTTTCAAGACGGCGAACCGCCCATTTGCAAAGTTTCAGCCCGATCACCAGCAGAAGCAGCGCCGCCAGCAGTTTCAGCCCAAAGCCGGCGGCAAACTGCGTGACGGTTTTCCAAAATTCCTCCAAAGAAATTCTCCTTTCCCAAAACAACACGAATATCATCATTATAACAATCGCAGCGGGGAAACTCAACAGCCAAAAACGGCGAATTCACCGGAAAAGCATGCGATTTTCCACAGGCAATTGCGCGCCGCCCTCCAACGTCAGGAACTGGCCGTCCTCGAGCGTCAGATAGACGGTATTCTCCACATAATCCGAAGCAATGTATTCCCGGTCGTCATAGGCACACTGCGCGCTGCCCATCAGGCGATAGTAGCTGTCGTCGCTGTTGCCGGTAATTTTGTATTCTCCGGCGGGGATGTCGATCCCGACGCGGAAGACGCCGTTGGTAAAAACGCCGTCCTGCGGCTGCTCGGCGGGAACCTTTTCGCTTTCCAGCGCAACACAGCGTGAAAGCTTCAGGTACTGTCCTTCCTGCAGCACAAGATAAGTATACGTTTCAAACATGTCGTTGAATAGGATGGATTCGCTTTTGCCGCTGCTGTCGCTGCAAACGGCAAAATAACCGTCGCCCTCCAGCGCGTCCGCCCGGTAAACGCCTGCGGCAAGGTCAACACCGACCTTGTACATGCCGGGCTGGTACCAATCGCTGTACTGCTCAGGCAGAGTGTCCGGCGAAACATCTGCGGAAAAGCTGTACGAAACGGTCGTGTCACCCTCCAGAATCTGATCCAGCACGGAAAACGCACCGTCGGTAAAGGAACGGATAACGGAAAAGAAAACGATCAGAATAAAGGCGATGACAAACGCGATCAGGCAGCCGGAGCCGCGCTTTGCTTTGCTGCGCGGAGCGGGAGCCGGTTGGTACGGGTCGGCGCTCCAGAGCGGTGGTTCCGAGGTCGTTCCGGGCGGCGGCCGCCGAACAGGGTCGGCAGCAGGCTTTGTTTTTTCTGTTTTGGGGACTGATGTGCCGCAATAGGGACACTTTTTTTCCTCCGGGTCAAGCGGGGCGCCGCAAAAATCGCAGCGGTTCATGCCGATCAGCTCCTTGGGATCTTTTGTATTATCATATCGCAAACGCGCGAAAAAAGGAAGAATTCCGGCGCAATTTCTGCAAATTCAATTGGATTCAGCTCCGTGCGGCAAGAGCATCCCGCAGGCAGCAAAGCGCAATGCCAAGTAAAGCGGCAGCTGCAATCACCAAAACAGGATGAAGTTTTTTCCAGAAAATCAGCGCCGCCGAAACGGCGAAGATCAGCAGCGCGAAGAAGGTTTCCGAAGAAAAAAACGCGGAGGCGTTCTGAATTCCCGCGAACGGGAACACCGTCTGCGCAATGGAAACAGCGGCGGCCGCAATTAGACCAACCACCGCCGGGTGCAGGCCGTCCATTGCGGCGGAAATTAGCCTGCTGCTGCGGAACCGCAAAAACCACCTTGCAACCAGAAGAATAATCAGGAATGACGGAAGAACGACGCCGAACGTGGCGCATACCGCGCCAAAAAAGCCGCCGGTCTGCGCGCCGACGTAAGTGGAGATATTGACGGCAAACGGGCCGGGCGTCGATTCGCTGACTGCAATAAAGTTAATCAGCTCCTCATGCGTCATCCATCCGTGGGAAATGACCTCAGCCTGAATCATTGGAATCATGGCGTAACCGCCGCCGAAGGTGGAGACGCCGATTTTGAAAAATGTAAGAAACAGCGTTAAAAAAATCATTTCCTCTGCCGCTCCTTTCCCGCCCGAACTGCCTGCAGCAGAATCCCCGCCGCGGCGGAGGCGGCAATCAGCCACAGCACATCCAGCCGGGGCACAAAGACGGCCAGCGCAAACACCGTCGCCGCAACGCAGAGGGAAAACGCCGTCCGCCTGGTTTGGCGCGCAAGTTTCCACACGGCAGAAAGCACCAGCGCCAATACGGCCGCGCGGATGCCGACAAAGGCATACTGCACCAGCCGAAGCGATTCAAATTGGCGCAGAAAAAGCGAAATCAGCAGAATAATCAGAAAAGAGGGGAGAACGACACCGAACGTGGCGCACGCCGCGCCCCAAAAGCCCGCGGTGTGATACCCCACGAAGGTGGCGGCGTTGATTGCAATCGGCCCCGGAGTCGATTCCGCAATGGCAACAATATCAAGCACATCCTCATCGGTTACCCAGTGCTTTTTTTCCACTGCTTCGCGCTGAATCAGCGGAATCATGGCGTATCCGCCGCCAAACGTGGTGGCGCCGATTTGCAAAAAGGACAAAAACAGCTGCCCGCAAAGCTGCGCCCGGCGCGGTCCTGTCATTCGATCCATGTTTTCCACACCTCCGGGCAAAGACCAACGGTCGCGGCTTTGCCGTTGCGGACGATCGGCGTACGCAGCAGCTGCGGGTTTTCCAGCAGCTTTTGCAGCTTTGCTTCATCTCCGGCAAGAAAACGGACCAGCGGTGCATCCTTTTGTTTTTCATCCAACAGCGTTTCCGTTCCGCCTACGGCGCGGCAAACCGATTCCAGTTCTCCGCGGCTCATTCCGTAGCGCGGCAGGTCAATCCGCTGAAATTTAATTTTTCTCTCCTGAAAAAAACGTTCTGCTTTTTTGGTGTCGAAGCATTTGTTCTTTCCGTAAATTTGTATCACAGCCATAAGCGGGGCTCCTTTCCTTCTCATAACACAAAACTTGCGGTGCGGGATTCCTGTCTATTGTAACACGGAGTCGGTGAAAAACATAGACAAAGTCGCGTAAAATTGCGCAAAAAATATCCGCGCCTTTCCCGTGGGGAGGGTGCGGACGGCTGCTCAGTCAATTACGACGACTGGTTTAATCAGGTCGGCGGGCTTATTTTTCATCAGAAGCAACGCTTCTTCCACATGATCCCAGCCGTGAAATACATGCGTACTCAACGGGGAAACATCCAGCCGACCGGCCGCAACCAGCGAGCTGAGCTTTTCCATGCGAAGGCGGCCGCCGGGCATCAGGCCGCCGTTGATCTGCTTGTGCCCCATGCCGACACCCCATTCCACACGGGGAATGAGAATGCAGTCGCCGTCGCCCAGATAGTTCACGTTGCCGATTTTTCCGCCCGGCTTGAGCGCTCTGACCGCCTCTTCAAAGGTGGAACAATCGCCGCCGGCCACGCAGACGCAATCCACTCCCTTGCCTCCGGTCATCGTCAGCACCTGTTCCGCAATGGAACCGTTTTTGTAGCTGATAAAATCGGTTGCGCCATACTTTTTGGCGGCCTTTACGCACACCGGGCGGGTACCCACGGCAATGATGCGGGAAGCGCCGCGCAGAGAGGCGCCGGCAACCGACATCAGACCGACCGGACCGATGCCGATTACCAGAACGGTATCCCCGAACTGAATTTCGGCCAGTTCCACCGCGTGAAAACCGGTGGGAACCATGTCCGAAAGCATGCAGGCGTCAATGGGATGGATGCATTCCGGCAAAAGAGCAAGGTTACCGTCTGCGTCGTTTACATGAAAAAATTCGCTGAACACGCCATCCTTGCAGTTGGAAAATTTCCATCCGGCCAGCATTCCGCCGGAATGCATCGAATAACCGGCTTGCGCCTCCAGCGAATTCCAGTCCGGTGTAATTGCGGGAACCAAAACCCGATCGCCCGGTTTAAAATCCTTAACAAGGGAACCGGTTTCAACCACCTCTGCGCAGCATTCGTGCCCCAAAACCATGTTGCGGCGATCCCCGATCGCGCCTTCCCAGACAGTGTGAATATCCGAAGTGCAGATTGCGACAGCGAGCGGTCTGCAGATTGCGTCCATCGGGCCGCACAAGGGGCGATCCTTTTCAATCCAGCCAGCAGCGCCGATCTTTAACATTGCGTATGCTTTCATTACAAAATTCCTTTCATTTTCTGAATCAATAAACTGTTTTGTATTGTTTTTTGGGGGCGGGTGCGGAGAAAAAATAAAAATTTTGACTGTTGTCGCTGCAAAAAAACGGGAGTTGACAGAGACTTTCCGGTGGCGTATGATATGATTTATAACAGTGAAATATTTAGCAAATCGAAAGGATGACGCTTTATTATGCTGACAGTCAGCGGATTGACCAAGCAGTACCGCTCCGTGCTCGCAAACGACCATTTGAATTTTACCGTAGAACCCGGGCAGATCGCAGTTCTGGTCGGCCCAAACGGGGCAGGCAAATCAACGGCGATTAAGTGCATCGCAGGGCTGCTGCGCTTTCAGGGGGAAATCCTGATCGACGGATTTCCGAACAAATCGGTTGAGGCCAAGCGCAGGTTCGGCTATGTGCCGGAGCTGCCTGCGCCTTATGAAATGCTTACGGTGGACGAGCATCTGGAATTTATTGCCCGAGCCTACCGCCTGAGCGATGGCTGGCGCGATTATGCCGACGAACTGCTGAAGCGGATGGAACTGGACGACAAACGCGACAAGCTGGGCAGGGAGCTTTCCAAGGGAATGCAGCAGAAGGTGAGTATCTGCTGCGCGCTTTTGCCGCGCCCGAGCATGCTGATGCTGGATGAGCCGCTGGTGGGGCTTGACCCGCACGCAATCAAGGGGCTTAAGGAAATGCTGGCCGAGTTGCGCGAGCAGGGATGCGCAATTTTAATCAGTACCCACATGCTGGACAGCGTTGCGGATTTCTGGGATAAGACTCTCATTATGATGAACGGCCGGATTGCCGCAGAGCGTACCCGCAGCCAGGTGGAACAGAGCGGCGAGAATCTGGAGGAGCTGTTTTTCTCTATTACCGAAAGCAACCCGGGAACCAGAGAAATTCCGGATTAAAAAACGCCGTGCCGCCAAAGGAGCAGCTGGTATTTTGACAAGCCGAAATCGACGCTGAATTTGCAGCGCAGTCGAAAGGAACGGTCGTACTCATGAAAAGTCTCATCTTTATGATGCGCAAAACAATGAAAAATATTTTGCGCGATCTCGTAAACCATCCGGCCAAGCTGGTCGCTTATCTTCTGCTGGCCGTTATTTTTCTTTTTGCGGTATTTTCTTCGGCCATCCTGCCGGACAACGGCGCCGCCGGACCGCAAAAATTTGCTGACCCGAGGATTCTGCGCGCGGTGTTTCTGGGGCTGATGATGCTGTTCAGTGTAACGGGTGCGCTGGGAGGAATGAATCAGAATAATTCCGGCAACGGATTTTTTCGCATGGCGGATGTGAATCTTCTGTTTGGCGCGCCGATTTCCCCGCGCCGGATTCTGGTTTTTGCCCTGCTGCGTTCCACCGCCAGCACATTGCTGCTTTCGATTTTTATTCTGTGTTATGCACCAATGCTGCGCCAGAACTTCGGTTTTTCTACCGCGCATACCGCGCTGCTGATGGGAGGGTATCTTGTCACGCTGCTGATCAGCCAGCTGCTTTCGCTATTTGGATATGTTGTTACCAGCGGAAATCCCCGCAGAACAAAGATATGGCGCGGCAGCGTGATTGCCCTGACCACGTTATTTGCTGCCGGGATTCTGTTTGCTGCCGCACAAATGGAAGGCGGGCTTTGTGTGGAGAATCTGCTGGCGGCGCTGTGCACGAAAGCGGGGGAATGGTTCCCGTTTGCCGGCTGGGTGACGGGCGCGGTTTTTGGTGTGCTGGCTGGCAACACGGCCGTAGCGGTGTTGTACACAGTGCTGACCGTGCTGGGGTTCGGCGGAATCGTCGCGGGATTCCTGCTGCTTCAGCCGGATTATTATGAAGATGTGCTGGAAAGTGCGGAGAAGAACTTTGCCATTCGTCAGGCACAGAAATCGGGCCAGCTGGTGGAAACCGGAGCCAAGACGCCCCGCATCAGCCGCAGAAGTATGGGAATCGGCCGGGGGAGCGGAGCAAGCGCATTTTTCTTTAAACAGATGAAGGAAACAAGCCGCCGTTCACGCATTCCGTTTGTCGATATCTTTACGCTGGTGATGCTTACGGTCATGGTTTTGATGCCGAAGGTTATGCAGGGCGGCGAAGACGGCATGTCGGCAGGAATCGCATTCGGCAGCGCCACGGTTGCCTGCATTTATCTGCAGTTTTTCAGCAGCTCCATGGGGGCGTGGGGCCGCGAGCTGACCAAACCGTACCTGTATCTGGTGCCTGCGTCTCCGATGGCAAAGCTGCTCTGGGGCAGCGCGCTTTCCCTTTTGAAGCCTGCCGTGGACGCCGCCGTGATCTTTACAGTGGCAGGCCTTGTGGGGAACGCGCGCCTGCCGGTGGTGGTGCTGTGCGCGCTGACATACATCTCCTTCGGCGCGGTCTTCACCGCCAGCAACATTCTTTCGCAGCGCCTGCTTGGTCAGATGACAAACAAGGGTATGATCATCCTGCTGTACATGCTGATGCTCGGCGTCATTCTTCTGCCGGGCGTTGTTGTCGGGTTTGTGCTCACCGTGGCGCTGGGGCTTTCTATAAGCTGGATGCTGGTTTCGGTAATTGTATGGAATTTTATTGTTTCCGCGCTGATTTATTTGCTGTGCCGCGCAACGCTGCACAGCATGGAAACAGCCTAACTGCCGTGAAAAAACTGTTCTGCGGTGTTTTCGCAGCTTTTCCGCAGAACAGATTTTTTTTGATTAAAATTTATTTCAAAAAACAGTTGACAAGCCGGTACGAAATATATTATAATCATATACGCTTCACGTGCCGTACCGCATGAAGCGTTGGTTGTGGCGGCATAGCTCAGTTGGCTAGAGCATTCGGTTCATACCCGAAGTGTCGTAGGTTCAAATCCCACTGCCGCTACCAATATGGCCCGGTGGTCAAACGGTTAAGACACCGCCCTTTCACGGCGGTAATACGAGTTCGATTCTCGTCCGGGTCACCACAGCATAACGCGTGCCTCTGATTTTTCAGAGGCTCGCTCTGTTATGGACGCGTAGCTCAGCTGGTTAGAGCGCTCGCCTCACACGCGAGAGGTCAAGGGTTCGAGTCCCCTCGTGTCCACCAATCTTTGAAAAGTCGAACACCACACTATTTTTTGTTGGCGGGCTTTTCGGTATTATGTGTAAAATAGCGGATAAGGCGTAATGCCTTACCCGCTATTTTCTTTATTCTATTTTGCCGCCCTGTTTGTCGGGCGTTTTTTTTGCTGCTGTATTCTCAATAATTCCCGTCGCAAGTGTGATTGTCTGCCCGCTCTCGATGTATTCTTTAATATTGGCGTTCTTTTCCCACTCTACTTTCGCCCTTTCGACAGCTTCGTCAACCCACCGTTCAAGCGTTGCCGCTGTGATAAATATTTTCACGATTGCCGGTAGCCGCTCATATACCCAATTTATGACCGCCGATTGTTTAAGCTGCCCCGTGCCGCCGCCGGTAATGTGCGCCATAATCAGGCTGGCTTCCGGGTAACGCTGCGCAACGTGTGCAAAATATTCACCCTGAGAAATGCGCGGCTGCGATTCCGGTTCAAAATTCAGCTTTCCCGCATGC
>JBMNVT010000030.1:0-16460 GCA_050947015.1 Acutalibacteraceae bacterium | reverse complement strand
AATTCCATCTGACTGCGGTTCTCTGCGTTCTTCACCATCATTTTTATCACCCCATACCATTATACCGTATTTCTTCTCTTTATACGAGAAAAAGGTCGCCTTCCGGCGACCTTTTTCGACAGGCTGAGGAGCTGCATCAGCAGCTCCGGGAATTCATTTTTCAGAAAAACCGCACAACGGTTCCCGTACGGATAGCTCTGTCACCGGCAAAGGCAATCCGCATCGCCTGTGCGGCGTCCTCCATGGTCGGTTCAGCGGGAATCCCTGTTTCTATCATCCGAATCAGGTGCAGAAGCTGTCCCCACATATTCTTGTAAACGCTTTGGTGATTGATGATCTGATAACGCCCGCTCTGACCGTCATAATATTCAATCAAGTCGCCCTCTTCACGGTCAAAATACCGCTCGGACTGTAGCGTAAAACGAATTCTGCCCTGGGTTCCAATAAATTCCTTCAAATTCTGAAATGCAACGGTTCTTGCCCAGCCGGCTTCGTAATAGGCGATCGCACCGCCGCTCAACTGCATGGTAAGCATGCCGTAGTCAAAATGAGGCGCATCCTGCGGCACGCTGATTCTGCTGCCGATCCCGGTGATCGACTGCACCTCCTGTCCGGTAAACCAACGTGCCACATCGATATAATGAACACCGCAATCCACTACAGGCGAGCAATCTTCTAACAACGCCGTCAGACGATGCTGCCCCATGTGGTGATGATTTTGCACCATCCGCAAAACCCTCGGTTCGCCAATCATGCCATCGGCGATCATGTCACGCAGAAGTCGGTAGGAATCGTTATGGCGCAGCACGTGTGCAATCAGAACCTTGGTTTGGGCATTCTGAACTGCCGCAAGAAAGTCTTCCAGCTCATCTTCACGCGCAACCATCGGTTTTTCGCACAGAACATGTTTTCCCGCCTTCAGGCAATCCTTTAAAATTGCCAGATGAGACTGTGCGTAAGTTGCGATAATAACAATATCGACGTCGGAACGCGCAATCAGCTCCCGATAATCAGCAGACCAGCAGACAGCGCCATAACGGCGTGCCGCCCCCATTGCCGCACGTTGATCCACATCTGCCGTTCCAATCAGCCTTACCTGATCCCGGAACGCAATATCCTCCAAATACGCCTTTCCAATATATCCGCACCCGACTAAAACAATTCCGTACTGTTCCCGCATACCCTGGTTCCCCTTTTTATCGCTGCCTTCTTCATTTTTTACACTTTTGTATTGTAACCCAAAGGTCAAAAAAAAGCAATATGCCGGAGAAAGGGCAAAAAAATGAAGACATATTTCCTATTTCCCAAGTTAAGCGTAAACTTTTTTGGTATATATTTTTTCGTCTCTCTTCGCTATAATAAGTACAAAGGAAAGCAAAGACGCTTTCAAAAACGAGGAGGAAAAAATATGGAAATGGTCATGAAGAAGGAACTCGAAAACGCAGTGGTCGATTTAAACGGATTCCAGATTTGCTACAATTTGCTGCGCAGCGAAAACGGCCGTTACGGCATTTCGTGCTGTTGCCGGAAAAGTGGCAGTCCTCTCTCAAACTACATAAACCCCAATCTTTTTTCCGCCCACGCCGTTGCACAGAAAATATTCCGCCTTCTGGTGGACAACGCCGTCTTCCCTGTTCATATTCCCGACGTTCTGTTCGATCTCCAGATCACAGACAATGAACAAACTGCTATGGCAATCGCGTAAAGCAACTCGTTCTTTCCAAAATAAAAACAGCCTGACCTCCGGATGATGAAATAAAACCGGGGATCAGGCTGTTTCATTTTGTTGCTTACTTTTTTTTCAAATTTGCAAAATTTGCAAATACCTTTTTCGTTCCAACCTGATTAAATGCAATTTCCAGCAATACATCATTGCCCATTTTTGTTGCAGAAAGCACCATGCCATCGCCAAATGTTTTATGTTCCACCGCGTCCCCTGGCTGGAGATGACATGTTTTTCCCGGCGGAACAGTCGGTGAGCCTGTCCCGATGCTGCGCGCCGTTCGAATATTGGCAGTGCGGTTCGCCGCGTTGGATGAGGGCAATTTCATACCCGGCTCCGGCCTTTTCCAACTACGTGTTACGGTTTCTTCCAACAAATCCTCTGGAATTTCCAATGCAAAGCGGGAAGGCTTGTTGCGTTGGGTGCTGCCGTAAAGCATGCGCTGGGACGCATCGGTCAGATACAACTGTTCTCTGGCACGGGTAATTCCAACGTATGCCAAACGACGCTCCTCCTCAATTTCTTCCCCGCCGTTGACGATTGACTGGTACCCCGGAAAAAGATTTTCTTCCATTCCCGGCATAAAAACGACCGGGAATTCAAGACCCTTCGCTGAATGTAGTGTCATCATCACAACGGAATCGGCGTTCTGATCGTAGTTGTCGATATCCGTCATCAAAGAAACCTCCTCCAAAAAAGCAGAGATAGAAGCTTCTTCCTGATTTTCCTGCTCAAACTGAATCAGGTTGCTGGCAAGCTCATTGATATTTTCAATTCGTGTTTCCGCTTCATCGTTCTGTGCCTTCAGATATGCCACATAATCTGTTTTAAACAGAATGTGCTGATACAGTTCATGCAATGAAACAGCGGGATCCTGTGCTTCCTCGATCAGTTCGTTGATCGTGGCGGCAAACGCCCGCAACTTTGGTGCAGCGCGGCGCAAAGTGTCAAATTCATCAGCGCGCGTGATTACTTCAAACAAGCTCATGCCGACCACAGCGGCAATTTCTTCTGCGGAAGCAATGGTTTTATCGCCGATGGAGCGCTTTGGTTCATTAATAATTCTGCGCAGACGCATGCTGTCGTTTGGGTTTGCAATCACGCTGAGATAGGCGATCATATCGCGGATTTCCTTACGCTCATAAAAGCGATGACCGCCAATCATCCGATACGGCACACCACTGCGGACGAAAATTTTTTCAATGGCGTTGGATTGAGCATTCGTGCGGTAAAGCACCGCAAAATCGCTGAATTTTTTTCCGGAGGCAGTCGCATCCAGAATGTTTTCAGCAATATATTTCGCCTCATCCTGCTCGTCCAGCGCCGTATGCAGCTGAATCTTTTCTCCCTGCGGGTTTTCCGTCCAAAGTGTTTTCCCTTTGCGTTCACTGTTATGTTCAATCACAGCGTTTGCTGCGTTCAAAATTGTCTTGGTAGAGCGGTAGTTTTGCTCCAGACGAATTACGACGCTGTCCGGAAAGGTTGTTTCAAAGCTGAGAATGTTTTCAATATTCGCACCGCGAAAGCGGTAAATGCTCTGGTCGTCGTCGCCGACCACGCAAAGATTGTGGTGAGCCGCCGAAAGCATGCACACCCATTCGTACTGCGCATGATTGGTATCCTGATATTCATCCACCATAATGTACTGAAATTTTTTCTGATAATACTCCAGAACATCCTGATTTTCCCGCAGCAGCGTTACTGCATGGAACAGCAGATCGTCAAAATCCATGGCGTCTGCTTCCCTGAGCCGCGATTGATACATCTGGTAAGCCTGTCCGATTTGCATCCGTCGAAAATCACCGTTGGCGTTCTGCAGATAATCCGTTGGCGCGATTAATGAATCTTTCGCATGAGAGATCTCTGTCAGAATTGCACGCGCGGGCAGAGTTTTGTCATCAATACGCAGCGCTTTGATGCAGTCCCGCATCAATCTCTTGGAATCCTCGGTGTCATACACCGTGAAATGGCGTGAAAATCCGAGCCGGTCGCCGTCCTTGCGAAGCATCCGCGCACAGGCAGCGTGAAAAGTGGACGCCCAGATATCGTTCCCGCTTTCCCCAAGCATGTTTTCCAATCGGTTTTTTAATTCGCTAGCGGCTTTGTTTGTAAAGGTAATGGCAAGAATTTTCCACGCCGGAACGGGCACTTCTGCCGCAATTTTTCTTGCCTGCTGCCGGAGGGAGTCGTCACCCTCACAGTACCGTTCCAGAATCGCCAGCTCTTCCGGGCTGCAGTCTCCCGCCCGGGACTCATATGCATTTCCGTAGCGAATCAGATTGGCAATCCTGTTAACAAGCACCGTTGTTTTTCCGCTGCCGGCGCCTGCCAAAATCAGCAGCGGGCCATTCACGTGAAAAACAGCCTGTTTCTGCATTTCATTCATCCTGGAGAAATCCTTCTCCAATACTTTTCGTCGAAAAGTCAAATACTGCTGCGATAACGATTGTTTCATGATAACTTTTCCTTTCCTCCACGAACGCAAAAAGCAAACCTTTTGAATTCTCATGAAAAATGCGCCCGATCAATTTGACGGGCGCATCGAAAAGATCCTTCAAAACCTGAATTTGTTATCCCAAAATGCTGATCAACACACCCGCAGCAACCGCCGAACCGATAACGCCAGCCACATTCGGACCCATGGCATGCATCAGCAGGAAATTGGACGGGTTTTCTTTCTGACCTACCTTTTGAGCTACACGGGCAGCCATCGGCACAGCGGAAACACCTGCAGAACCGATCAGCGGATTTACCTTGCCCTTGGTAGCCCAGCACATCAGCTTGCCGAACAGAACGCCGCCGGCTGTGCCAAAGCAAAACGCCAACAGGCCAAGAACGATAATCCCCAGCGTCTGCGTAGAAAGGAAAACCGTTCCAGTTGCAGTCGCACCGACCGTAACACCCAGGAAAATGGTAATGATGTTCATCAACTCATTCTGCGCTGCGTTGGAAATCCGGGAAACGACGCCGCTCTCGCGGAAAATGTTGCCAAGCATCAGCATGCCGACCAGCGGAGCCGCGTCCGGCAGGAGAAGCGAAACAACGACGGTAACAAGAATCGGGAAAATAATTTTTTCCAGCTTGGAGACCGGGCGAAGCTGCTTCATGACAATTGTGCGCTCTTTTTTTGTTGTCAACAGCTTCATAATCGGCGGCTGGATAATCGGAACAAGCGCCATGTATGAATAAGCGGCAACCGCAATCGGCCCCAAAAGCTCGGGTTTCAGCTTGGATGTAACAAAGATTGCGGTCGGGCCGTCCGCACCGCCGATGATAGCAATCGAACCGGCCGCTTGCGGGTCAAACCCCAGAGCAATCGCACCGATAAAGGTCAGGAAAATGCCAAGCTGCGCCGCGGCGCCCAGCAGAAAGCTCTTTGGATTGGCAATCAGCGGACCGAAATCAGTCATGGCGCCAATACCAAGGAAGATCAGCGGAGGATAAATACCAAGCTTAACACCCTGATAGAGATAATACAGCAAGCCTCCGTTGTTGCTGGCAGTCATCTGCTGTTCAAAATAACGGCCGCCCTGCTGAATCACCGGATAAGCGGATTTATAGGCTCCGCTGAGGTAATCCGCCAATGTCTGGCCGGTCAATTCAACCATATCATAGGTGGGTGTCGGCGCAGCCATAATGTTGGGAAATACGTTAACGAGCAGCATGCCGAACGCAATCGGCAGCAGGAGAAGCGGTTCATATTCTTTTTTGATGGCAAGATATATCAATACGCATGCAATTGCGATCATGACATAATTGCGCCAGTCGCTGGTTGCAAAACCGGAAGAAGCAACCAGATCTTTCAGCGTTTGCAGCACTTCTGCAAAAATATTCATGGTAACGTTCCTTTCCGTTATAATTCAACAAATGGATCTTCAGAACGGGCGCGTATTATCCAGCACACCGGCGGTTCCCCACGCCGAACGCGAGGGCTTGGAACGCTTTACCCCGCGGATTACATATTTACTGCCGCCCTCCAAAGAAGCAACCGCAGCCGCAATGACCGCAATGATCTCGCCCGGAATACCGGACGCCGCTTTGGGAGCGGCTTTCTTAACGGCGGCAGACGCTTTGGGGGAAGCGGCCGGCCTCGGCTGTTCTTCTTTTCTGTCCTGTTTTTTGCCACCTTTACCGCCAACGCTGCTGACAATCTTGCCGTAACACCAAATCAGCGCCGTCAACAGGATCAGCACCAAAAAAACGACCAGGAGGCCACTGATCAGGACGACCAAAGACAAGTTCATGTCCATTGTGTTGAATCTCCCTTTTCTTATAATTTTCGCTTTCTTGCAATACGCTGCCTACAAAAACAACCTGTAATCTCTGTTTAAATTCTTTCAAAAATCACAGCGCAGCAGGAGCTGCTCAAAAACGCGATTTGAATTTATTATAACACATTTCTTTTTCCAATACAATTTCTTTTCATACTTTTTTTAAAATTTCGCTACTCTCCAATTGATTTGTTTTCACTTTGTGAAATCGCCATCCGTTTTCCATACTTGTCAGGATAAAAAGAATCAGGTATAATATAATTATTGCTTATAGTTTTTTTAAAAAGGTGGGTGTTTGCTTTTGTCTGTCAATATGGAGCTTTATCGGGTGTTTTTGACCGTCGGCAAATGCCGCAGTCTCTCTCAGGCAGCACGGATTCTGAAAATTTCTCAGCCGGCTGTCAGTCAGGCAATCCGTCAGCTGGAAAACAGGCTTGGCTGCCGCTTGTTTGTTCGCACCACCAAGGGCGTTGACCCCACCGGGGAGGGGAACATCCTGATGGGGTACATAGAACAGGCCGTTGGCCTGGTGGACACCGCCGAAGCAAAACTGGCCAGCCTGAAGGATTTAACCAGCGGCGAACTCAAAATCGGCGCCAGCGATACCCTGTGCGACTATTACCTTTTGCCGCACCTGAAACGTTTTCATGCACTTTATCCGGAAATTCACCTGCAGGTTACCAACCGCACCTCCAACGAAACGCTGGTTCTGCTGAAGTCCGGTAAAGTAGATATTTCTTTTGTAAATCTGCCGATTTCGGATCCTCAGGTTTCTATCCGCCCCTGCATGGCGGTGCAGGATATTTTTGTGGCCGGGGAAAAATACGCAGCCTTGCGCGGCAAACAGATTTCGTGGCAAACACTTTCCGGACTGCCGCTGATTTTGCTGGAACCGGCTTCCAATTCACGGCGGCATCTTGACCGAGTGGCCGCGCAGCACGGCGTAACGCTGGATCCGTCCATCGAACTGGGCGCCCATTCACTGCTGGTAAAGTTCGCCTCCATTGGTCTTGGGGTAGCGTGTGTCACAAAAGAATTTGCCGGCGATTTAATTTCACAGGGAAATTTGTTCGAACTGGAGCTTGCGCCGCCGTTACCGCAGCGCGGCGTTGGACTGGCGACACTGCAGGGGCTGCCGCCCTCGTTTGCCGCTGCACGTTTTGCGGAACTAGTAACCGGAGAAGCAGGCGCATTCCCCCTGCCCCACACGGCCGAAACTCTTTCGGCCGCCGCAGATGAATGATACTGCACTTGAAGAAACGATCCTGTATGAAGGAGTTATTTTTATGTCCCGCCTTCTTGTCAATAATCTGAAAAAAACTTTTGGCGACGATCTGTTGTTCGATCATGTTTCCTTTGAAGTTGCCGATACCGACCGCATTGGGGTGGTCGGCGTAAACGGCAGCGGCAAAACCACGCTCTTCCGTATTCTGATTGACCAGACTTCCTGCGACAGCGGAGACATTGCATTCGGCAAAGAAACACAGATCGGTTATATGGAACAGCATGTGTGCAAAAATCTGGAAACCACAGCCTACGACGAAGTTTTGACGGTTTTTTCTGCTCTGGCGCGAGCCGAACGCGAGCTGGAGTCGCTGCGCATCCGAATGCAGCATTGCACGGGCGACGTACTTTCCGGATTAATTGAAGAACAAACTTTGCTGCGCGAACGGTTTGAACGGGACGGCGGCCTTACCTTCCGCGCCCGGGCAAGATCGGCCATGCTGGGGCTTGGCTTTACCGAAGAGCAGCTTTCTTTGCGGGTCGGCGTATTGAGCGGAGGACAGAAGGCCAAGCTGCAGCTTGCCAAAATGCTGCTCAGCGGCGCTAATCTTCTGCTGTTGGACGAGCCGACCAATCATCTGGACATCGACTCTGTGGAATGGCTGGAAGATTTTCTGCGCAGCTATTCCGGCGCGTTCCTCGTGATTTCACACGACCGCTATTTTCTGGATCGAATCACCACGCGCACCTTTGAAATGGAAAACCACCATCTGACCGTCTACAACGGCAATTATACGCGTCATCTTGCGCTGAAGCAGGAAGCACGGATCGCTGCCGAACGCCGCTATTCCAACACCCGCAAGGAGATCGGCAGGCTGCAGGGGATCATTGCACAGCAAAAACAGTGGAATCAGGAACGCAATTACCGAATTATTGCCAGCAAACAAAAGGTGATTGACCGGTTGGAAGGCACGCTGGAAAAACCGGAGGACGAACCGGATACCTTCCATTTTCAATTTACACAGCGCAGGGTCAGCGGAAACGATGTGCTGACTGTAAAAGAACTTGCGCTCGAATTCGGTGGGAAACCAATTTTTTCGGGGGTGTCCATGCATGTGCAGCGCGGAGAGCGCATCTTTCTGCTGGGACCGAACGGCTGCGGAAAAACATCTCTGCTGAAGGTGCTCCTCGGCGAATACGCCGCTTCCGCCGGTTCGTTCCGCCTTGGCGCTGGCGTGGAAACCGGCTATTACGATCAGATTCAGCAAGGTATCCCGACAGATAAAACCGTTATCGACGCATTCTGGGACGACGACCCTACCATGACGGAAACACAGGTGCGCAGTGCGCTGGCAATTTTTTTGTTTCGCGGCGACGATGTGTTTAAGCCGGTTGCCGCATTAAGCGGCGGAGAGCGTGCCCGGCTGCTGCTGCTAAAGCTGATGCTTTCCCATGCGAATTTTTTGCTGCTGGACGAACCGACCAATCATTTGGACATTGTGTCGCGTGAAGCATTGGAAAACGCTTTGGAGCAATACCCCGGCACGCTGCTGATCGTTTCGCACGACCGTTATCTTATTAACAAAACCGCAGACCGAATTTATGACCTGCACCCGGACGGAGCGGTCGAATTCATCGGTAATTACGACGATTATCTGGAAAAGAAAAAGGCCACGTCAACTACGGAAAAACCAACGCAGAAAAGCGAAAGCCGCGGCGGCGAATATCGCCAGAAAAAGGAACAGGAAGCCCTGCTGCGCAAAAAAAAATCCCGCCTGCAAAAACTTGAGGAGTCGATTGCTGCCGCAGAGGACACCGTTTCCACACTGGAAAGCCAATATGCGGACCCCGAAATCGCAACGGATTATGAACGAATGCTGCAGCTGAACGAGCAGGTCTCACAGGCAAAATGCTCTTTAGATGAGCTTTATAATGAGTGGGTAGCTCTGAACGAAGAGTTATCTGGGGAAGAATAAAAAACAGACGGCTCGCATTTTGGTTTGCAAGCCGTCTGTTTTCGGCGAAAAAATGCAGGTTCAGCCTGTAGAATGTGAACGTTCGGAACAGCCCGCCATAAAAGGCTGCAGCTGCCGCAGCAATTCGCTTTTTGAAGCAGACTCGTCCGTATCCGCCTGCATAAGGATTTCGCCGGAAAGATCGAGACTGAAAATCTCCATCAGCGATTTACCGGTAACTGTGTACCGCCCCGACTGCAGATTGATTTCAAACGGATACCGGCGTACAATTCCGACAAAAGTTTTCACATCGCCAACCGACGCCAGCCGGATCATTGCCTGAAGCATGACATCCCCCTTGTTTCTACTTTGTTGTTTAATCGATTAAAAAGTTTGTTCGTCCGATACAGGGCGATTTGGTTCACTATTTAGAATACCATAATGGCTTAAAGAATCAATATAAATTTCTTGCGTTTTCTATAGATTTTTCTTAGATTCTATTTTTTCTAGAAATCGGGACTTAATTACAGAAAGGTTATATGAATATGAAGGTTTTCGCAATTACTCTTGGATGCAAAGTCAATCAATACGAGACACAGGCAACGCTCGCGCTTCTGAAAAAAAGCGGATATCAGCTGACAGACGCAGAAGCGGAAAGCGATATTATCATCATCAATTCCTGCACTGTAACCGGTGTAAGCGACCAAAAGGTGCGCCAGACGCTCCACCGGGCGCGCCGCATCTGCCCCGGCGGCATTATTGTGCTGACAGGATGCTTGCCTCAGGCTTTTCCGGAAGAATCCGCTCTGCTGACCGACGCAGACATTGTTGTCGGAAATTCCAACCGTTCCATGCTTCCCGAACTGATTCAGCGTTATCTGGCAACCCGCCAGCGCATGGTGGAAATTCGACCGCACAAAAACGGCGATGCCTTTGAAACGATGCAGGTAACCGATTTTCATGAACGGACGCGCGCCTTTGTAAAAATTGAAGACGGCTGCAACCGTTTTTGCTCTTATTGCATTATTCCCACCGCACGCGGACGGGTTCGTTCCAAGCCGCTTGACGAACTGAAGGCCGAAATTGCCGCATTGGACGCCGCAGGCTACCGCGAAATTGTTCTGGTAGGAATTAATCTTTCGGCTTACGGTCAGGAATGCGGGTTATCTCTGTGTGACGCAGTGGATGCCGCCTGTGCCGCTCCCGGGATTTCACGGGTTCGGCTCGGTTCTTTGGAACCGGACAGGATGGATGATGCAACGCTGCGGCGGCTGGCAGCGCAACCAAAGCTTTGCCCGCAATTTCACCTGTCGCTTCAAAGCGGTTGTGACGCAACGCTGCGGCGCATGAACCGCCACTACACTGCCGCCGAATATGCTGCGCTCTGCGCCCGGCTGCGTGAAATTTTTCCCGACTGCTCGCTGACTACGGATGTCATGGTCGGTTTTGCCGGCGAAACCGACAGCGAATTTCAGGAATCACTGGCGTTTGTTCGACGGATTGCTTTTGCAAAGGTTCATGTATTTCCCTATTCCGTTCGCCCCGGAACCGCCGCTGCCACACGAACCGATCAGGTTTCCGCCGCCGTCAAGGAAGTCCGTGCCCACCAGATGCTCTCTGCCGCGGCTGAACTTCGGGCAGATTTTTTGCAGACACAGCTTGGCCGCACCTGCAATGTACTGTTCGAAACGCGGTGCAAAGACGGCACTGCCATGGGATATACCACCAATTATACGCCGGTTCATGTTCTGACCGACTGCAAGCTTCAGAATCAGCTGCTTCCCGTAAGACTGATTTCCATTGACGGAGATCGCTGCATCGGCGAGCTGTGCAAGCATGCCTGATTTTTCTGGGCTGTAACCCCCAATATCCATTTTGTGAAGGAGCCTGCCATTAATGAAAGAGAAACAATGGAAGTTTAAAATTGGCGGGAAACCACAAGGGCTGATCCCTTCTTTGTTCTTACTGGCGCTTTTTGGCAGCTTGAGCATTTGGCTGCGCAGGAACGGAAACGGCGCCTTTCTTTTCTTCATGCTTTTTTCTGCTTTAATGATTGTAATTTTATTGGTTGTGGTTTACCGGGCAGCCTTTGTAAAGGTTTTGATTTATGAGGATGGTTTTTTTCATCAGACAAAACCCGGTGGCGGCACATATTACAAATACAATCAAATCAGAAAAGCATGGCAAAGCTCTGGAAGATCCGTAAACGGAGCAACCTGCTGTTTTTGTAGCTACCAAACTTATGAGGGGGAAAACATTAAATTTTCATTTCTTCCCTGCGATTCTGACGGCGTTGATTATTTGATTGAACACGTCGGCAATGATATCCTGGGGAAAAATGAAGATTATCTTACCTGCGACCGGGAAGAATACACCATTGATGGTACATCCGGAGGAATCGCCGCCATCGCAATTGCCTTTGTGATTTCAGTTGTTTTTGCTCTGGTCGGAATCCCCTTCTTGCTGCAGGAAGCATCCGGCGGCTTTTGGGCGGCCGTCCTCTGCATTGCCTGCGGAATTTCTCTTCCACTCTCTTTGCTGATTCAATTAATCATCCGCTACTGCTGCTTTATGGTTCGTATTGAGACAGAAGGATTTTATTTTCGGACAAATCCATTCAACGGGAAATATTATCTGTACAGCGATATTGAAAGCTGCAGAGAAGAATTGAAAATCTCCCGCGGAGGATACCGACGCGGAAGCAGCCGCTCTTATTATTATTTCTTTATTTTTAAGGACAAAGCCGGGAAAACTGTAAAATTTCAGTTTGAAAAGGGCCGGCACGGACATGAAATTAATGTGCTGAAAGAACGCATAGGCTCCGTTGGGGACGGCGAAACGGACTTTAACAGCCGTGCCGGCACCAAAACCGTCCGCTGGATTTTTTCTGTGCTTTTCCTGACGGCACTGATATTCGGAACTGCTTTTTTTATGCGGGGCAAATCCACCGGTTCTTTCCCGACGTCCGCTACTCTCCCTGCCGACAAAGCGCCTGACTTTTACGACGTGCATACGGTTTTGTCAAACAGAAAGTTTGAAACCGCAAACGTGCCAACCACTTATTGGTTTTATGATGAAAGCAAGCTGTCAAACGTAGTTTCCGGCATCAAGAATGATACTCTCTTTGAATTTTATGAATATACGGACGGTGAAACGACAGATTTAGTTTATAACCGCATTTCATATGATCTTTCCCCCAATATGGAACCGGACGAGCGCGACAGACTGAGCGTCATGCTGCCTCATAGAGGCAAATTGTTTACCCTGATCGAAAACGGTGTCTGCAGCATTGTGGCCTTTTGGGATAATACGGTTATTTATGCGCATTCGCCCGAAACCTCGACCGAAATAGCGGATATTCTGATTGAACTTGGATATTGCAAAGAATAGCGGAAAACAACTGCAAATCTTTCAGAAAGCGGCTGCCCAGAGCAAAATTGCTTCAGGCAGCCGCTTGATCGTTTTGTTCAGTTTGAAGAAGCTCGCACGCTTGTTCCGAACTGTTGTTTGGCAATCGAATCCACAACACAGCTGCAGAACATGCAGTAAAGCGTTTCCCCTACCTCTGCCAACCGACCGTCCTCATCATCGTCGTTCAGCATGGCAAAAACCTTTCCTATGCTGTGTTCCACATTCCCGCCCCGGCGATAAGCAAGCAGATAAAATGAAAAAACACCAGAATCGTTCAGGTAACGGTAAAACTGAGGCGAATCCTGCTGCACTGCTGTATAAAATGCGTTTTGTGCCGACTGCGCCAGCACCGCATCTCCCAGCGCATGCTCCAACGTAACCTCCACTGCGAAACAAAATAAAAGCTGCCGCTGCAGCATGGCCCCGCATTCTTTTCCTACCGCCGGGAATTCCTCTCCGCTGGAAAACAGCAGCTTTGCCAGCAGCCGCCCAAGTTCCGCCGCTTTTTGCAGGTCGCCGTTAGCCTTATGAAACAAATACTGCCGTTCTGCATCATTGGTCGGTTGAGTATTGTGCGATTTGCCGCTGAAATCTGCAATTTTGATATCGCTGTCATCTGACGAAAAACGGTCCTTCACATGGCCCACCTCTTTTATTTTCCTCAAAATAATAGTATGGAAGTCCACCTTTGGAAAGAACCTAAAACAAAATTATTGTTTTCTTTTGCTTTCTTCCAAAGCCTTTGCAAGCTGATCCGGACATGATGTAGCCTTAAAACCACAGCGAATGTCCTTGAGACGGGTGATCGCTTCGTCGCGGTTCATACCCGCCACCAAACTGCCGATTCCTTTCAGATTGCCATTGCATCCGCCCTCAAAAGAAACGCTCCGAATGGTATCTCCGTCTAACTCCAAAAAAATTCTTCTGGAGCAGGTACCCTCTGTTCGATACTCCATTTTCATGTTGAAATCATTCCCTTTTTTTAATTAAGAAGTTCTGCGAAATCAGATATTCTTCGCCTTTTGCCTTTTAAACGCCAAAAGCTCCTTCAGACATTGTTCCGGCGTTGTGCAGGAACCCAGACGAATCGGGCGCGAAGAGTACATACCGTGAAAATCGCTTCCTCCTGTCATAAGCAGCTGGTGGTCGTGCGCATAGGCGGAAAGACGCATGGAATCATCCAGCTGATTGCGGGAATGGTACGCTTCAATTCCGTCAAGAAGGTGTTCCTCCGTCAGTTCCTCCATCAAGTCAATGCTGTCATATTCATAGGGATGAGCCAGAACAACCACTCCGCCGGCTGCGCGAATCTTTTCAACCACATCGCGCACATCGGGGTATTCCACCGGGAAAAACGCAATGCCGTTTTCCGGATCGAACAGCTTGCGATAAAGGTCGCCGTAAACCTCCGCACAAAAACCGCCTTCAACAAGCGCGTGCATAATATGCTGCTTATAAATATTCGTGCTGCCCTGCGCTCGTTTTGCGACCATCTCGGGCGTAATCGGATAAATGCGCATCACTTTTTGCAGCATCAGCAAAGCCGCTTTTTGCCTGCCCTTTGCCGTGACACGGCATATCTCTCCCAGCACTTCCGGTTCATCGCAAAGGTAGCCGAGAACATGAACTTTTCTTTTGCGGGAATAATCCCATGCGGAAACCTCGATACCTGGAATTACCCGCACACCTGCACGATCTCCGGCAATTTTAGCTTTTGTGACCCCTGCAAAGGTATCATGATCCGTGATTGCAATCGCTTCCAAGCCGGCGCGCTTTGCCAGACCAATCAGTTCGTCCGTACCAAGCGATCCGTCCGACGTTTTGGTGTGACAATGCAGATCCGCTTTCATTGGAAAATCCTCCTCTTTGTTCTTCTTGTCATTTCATTTGTATATTTTATATTATACCGCATTTTCAGTCACAAAACAACTGTTTTCGGGAACCCGCCGGATTCTTTTCCCCGAACTTGTTTTTCAGCAAGCCGCATTTCTGCAGAATGATTGCTGTCTTCAACGGCTCCGTTCCCACAAAAAACAGAACCGGACTCCGGCGGCTGCCTGCCGGTAAATCCCGAAAGGCGGCCGGATGCGGTTCTGTTCGAAAATCTGTTCCGAAAAACCTGTTCCGTTGGCCAAATTACTTCGCAATCACTTTATGAAAAATCTTTTTGCCTTTTTTGATGATCGCACCCGACGCTAACGACTCTTTGGAAACCGATGCGGCAATATCGCTCACCTTAACATCGTTCACTGAGACGCCTCCCTGCTGAATCAAACGACGGGCTTCTCCTTTGGATGCGGTCAACCCCGCAGCCATGAGCAGGTCTATCACGGTGATGCCTTCATCGGGGATTTTCTCCGCGTTCAGCTCGGTGGAAGGCATATGCTCGCTGTCCCCGCCTGCGCCGAAAATAGACCGGGCGGCTGTCTGTGCTTTTTCTGCCTCTTCTTCTCCGTGAACCAGCTTGGTAAGTTCAAACGCAAGAATCTCTTTGGCACGGTTCAGCTCGCTACCCTGCCAATGATCCATCTCGTCAATCTGCTTGAGCGGCAGGAAGGTGAGCATCCGGATGCACTTCAACACATCGGAGTCGCCGACGTTGCGCCAGTACTGGTAAAATTCAAACGGCGTTGTTTTATTCGGGTCAAGCCAAACGGCCCCGTTAGCCGTTTTTCCCATTTTTTTGCCTTCGGAATTCAGCAGCAAGGTAATAGTCATGGCATACGCATCTTTGCCGAGCTTTTTGCGAATCAGCTCAGTTCCTCCGAGCATATTGCTCCACTGATCATCGCCGCCGAACTGCATATTGCAGCCAAGCGTCTGGAACATGTGGTAAAAATCGTAGGACTGCATAATCATATAGTTAAATTCCAGAAAGCTGAGCCCTTTTTCCATCCGCTGTTTATAGCATTCCGCGCGAAGCATGTTATTGACCGAAAAGCACGCCCCAACCTCTCGCAAAAGGTCGACATAATTAAGCTTGAGCAGCCAATCGGCATTATTGACCATCATGGCTTTTCCTTCACCAAAATCAATAAAGCGTTCCATCTGTTTTTTAAAGCAATCGCAATTGTGCTGAATCGTCTCCGGCGTCATCATAGAACGCATATCTGTCCGCCCGGAAGGATCACCGATATAGCCGGTTCCGCCACCGATCAATGCAATCGGGCGGTTGCCCGCCATCTGCAGACGCTTCATCAGGCAGAGAGCCATAAAGTGGCCGACGTGCAGACTGTCCGCCGTCGGGTCAAAGCCGATATAGAACACGGCTTTTCCATTGTTGATTAATTCACGGATCTCTTTTTCGTCCGTTACCTGTGCGATCAGGCCTCGGGCCACCAACTCATCGTAGCAAGTCATTTTCTCCTTACTCCTTCAAAATAAATTTTGACAGAGAAAAACGCCCTCTGTCCGGCGAAGGACAGAGGGCGTAACAAATTACTATTACGCGGTACCACCTCAGTTTGCCGCTGCTTCGCAGCAACAGCCTCAGCGGGTACAAACATACCCTTGCGCGGCTAACGGGCGCCTCCGGCTTTGCTTACTGGGAAAACACCGTACTATTGTAAATTTCATCCGTTCGGCAAAGCGGCTCCAGGATGTATTTCTGCTGCATTCTGCGCCTGTTCTCACCAGCCACAGGCTCTCTGCGGCATTCAGACAGCATACTTCTTCCCTTCTCAGCCATTAAATCTATTTAAACACACAAAAAAGAAATTGTCAAGAGGTTTTCAGTTTTCTGCCTGGCATTAATTGTAGGTTTGTCAATGATGTGTTACACATTAGGGAAAGAAAATAGGACAGCTTTGGGAGAGATCCAGTTGAGAGGACGCATGGGAAAATTGTTGTAATGCCTTTGCCAGACAGCGAGCTGTC
>JBMNVT010000029.1:0-17537 GCA_050947015.1 Acutalibacteraceae bacterium | reverse complement strand
GCGTTGAGCTTGGCAGTACTAATAGGTCGAGGGCTTGTCCATCGCTTGTGTGAATGGTCTTTTGTTTCACTTCTTTTCCTTTTCCTCTTTGTTCAGTTTTCAGGGCGCATTTCGCTCTGTGAATGTGTTTTTAAGACGACGGAAACGTCGTCTTTTTCTTTTGCCTTTTGGTTGACAGTCTTTGTCGAATTTGATACACTAATACTATCAGCATTGTCTCTGCCGTGTGCATGAAACCAAAATGCTTTATGTGAAAGGAATGACCGGAATGAAGAAAAAGCTTGCCGCTTTTTTGGCCGCGCTGATGAGTGTTTCTGTATTGTTCAGCTTTGGGGCCTGCACAAAAAACAAAACAAGCTCAGAGCAGTTTCAAGACGCTGTTGTTTCCACAGCGCAGTTTTTTTCGGATTATTTGAAAGCAGGAAGCCTGCTGCCGGATTTTTCTGAAAAGGAAGGAATGGACGCCAACGTTTCGCTTCAGGTGGATCAACTGGAAAGCGGTGGGGTGAGCCTGCTGGAAGAAAAGTTTTCCGCAGCCATGCACATTGTCAGCGACAAAGCGGCCGGAACCGCTGCTGCAGAAGGGAACCTGACTTTGGGCAGCGAGAAGATTGCTGTCGCGGCTTATCTGAAAAGCGCAGCAGAGCTTTTTCTCGGATTTCCCGATGCGAGCGAGAAATACCTTTCGCTGATGCAGGCCGATTCCGCATCCTCCGAATGGACAAACGTCTGGAATGCGATCGCGCAAGCGGTAAAGGAACAGATTAGCGACGCCTCCGTTAAGACGGAAAGCGTGGAATATGAAATTGACGGCAGCACCCAGAAGGGTGTTACGAAGCTGACGTTTTCTGCGGATGAAACACAGCGGAAGGCAATTTTTGATGCCGTTTCGGCTGCGCTGAAGGAAGCGGGAGACGATACCGCCGATGATACAACAGATCAGCTTAGCGAGCTGACGATAACCTTTTACGTTTATCGCGGTTCGGTAGCGGCGGTTGAATTTGTTCTTGCAGCAGACGGTGACAGTGCCGGCAAAATTACAGGAACCCTCGCAATGCAGAATAAGGACGGGAAACAGTTTGCCGCAAAGGGAAAAATTTCGTTCGAATCCGAGGAAACCTCCTTTGTGCTGACTCTGGATGCAAACCAAACGGTTGCCGATTCCGGGAAAAACGGCATGTTCTCCATTGGCATGACTTCTTCCGATCTGGAAAATTTCGATGTCACGCTGAAAGCCGACTATAAAGATGAAATTGCGGATCAGACGGTCACTCAAACAGGCGCGATTTCCGTTTCGGTCAAAACAGGCGCGGCAACGGTCAGTCTCGAAATTCCGGTCAATGCAAAATATGCGGTTGACGGCGACAAGGTAACCGGAACATTTGACGCTTCAATGGAAGTGGAAACGCTTAAAATGGCATTTTCCGGCTCATTTGATCTGGCCGCGGCTGAAAGCGGCAAGGTGACTATCCCGACCATTCCGGCGGAAAATTTGATTTCGCTTACCGACGCCGAAAACAACTCCGATGCATTTCTGGCATTTCTGGGCGAGCTGCAGGCAAAGTATCCGAACGCGTTTAGAGGATTTTCCGGACCGGCCGATCCGATTGACCCGGACGCAATGTATCCGGCTTTTTACCTGTCAAACGAAGAGACCGGCGAGCTGTTGGAATTTTATACGGACAATACCGGTGTAGCGACATCCTATGCTCTGTTTGAACAAACAGACGGGCAGGCGGTTGTTACGCTGGACGGCAACGGTTCACAGGTTGGCTTTGCCTATAAGCCGTTCGGCACAGACGGGTATACGCTGAATCAGACGGTTCAGCTGGAGGATTTGACGTTTGAGGCGCTTGTAACCGAAGAAGAAATTACGCTGACAAACGAGGAAATTGGTTGGACGTTTTGGTTTATGCCGGAAGAAACGTATGGAATGTTCCAGCGCGGCTTTACTTATACCAAAACCGACAGCGCCATTCAAATTCAGGTGCAGCCCGGAGGCACTTTTCAGGAGCTTCAAAAAACAGACGATGATACCTATTCGCTGAATGGAGTGGAGTACGAATATTCCGATGCCGCAGATTATGCGGACTGATGCAGCAGACAGGATTGGATCAGAAAATCAAAGCGGTGGCAGCGCTCGGCTGCCACCGCTTTTTTATGCAGCTGCAGGAAAACGGATTCCCGCGTGTTTTCAACATCTTGTGCAGAGTTTGTGGAAAATCGGAAGCAAATGAATGAACGGAAATGGAAAAAGCAAAGAGTGCCAACCTTACAAATCCTGTCAGCCCTCTTTCCAAATAAAAACGGGGATCGGCGGATTGCCTGTTCGGTTTACAAAACGTGAAACGACGACGGTATATTCCTGAGGGTTTATTGTTTCCACGTATGCAAGCAGTGCGTCGCGTTCGTCAAACCCGTTTTCGCCGCCTGAATAAATGCAGAGGCTCATTACGCCCCCGGGCTTCAGCAGCTGCAGGCCGGCTTCTATTGCGGGAATGCTCGTTTCGGCGCGGGTAAAAATTTTATGGTCGCCGCCGGGAAGCCAGCCGAAATTAAAAACAATGGCGTCGGCTGTGCCGGGTTGGGCGTATTGCAGCAGGTGATGGTGGCTGTCGCAGACAACCGTGGCCATCGCGGAATAACCCTGTTCGTCCAGCAGAGCCCGTGCAGCAGATACGGCGGCCGGTTGAATGTCAAATGCGAGTACGCGGCCGGTGATTCCCACAAGGGAACAAAGAAAGGCGGTATCGCGGCCTTTGCCGGCGGTAGCATCTACGCAGAAACCGCCAACAGGAACGTGGTCGGCCAGAAATTGATGGGCAAGCCCCAGTGTATTGAGTGGAAATTTCAAACAAACACCCTCTTTTTGCAAACGGTTTGTCATTCAGTATACCTGCTGTGATTCAAATTTGCAAACGTTGGAATGAGAAGCTAAACCCAAAATAGTTTACAAATATTTTACATATTTTTTGTTTTCCTGCGTTGAATCGCCAAAAAGTGCAGCCGGCTCTTGTGCAAAGGGAGCAACCGGCGCTATAATGTTACCATCAGCCGAATGTGTCCGTAAAATCGCATTCGCATCCGAAAATTTACCGCAGACACATTGGCTCCGGAGACGGAGGAGAAAGGGAGATTTCTTCGTGAAAAAGCTGAAACAAATTTTGAACCATGTTTTTATCGACGGCCTGAGCGGAATGGCTACCGGATTGTTTTCCACACTGATTATCGGCACCATTCTGGAGCAGATTGGGAACCTGATCGGCGGAACATTTGGTGGGTATCTGGTGGTGATCAGTAAGGTCGCGGCGGCATTGACCGGCGCCGGGATCGGCGTTGGCGTTGCGCACAAGTATCACGCTGCGCCGTATGTGACCATTTCCGCGGCGACCTGCGGCATGGTGGGCGCGTTTTCCAGCAAAATTCTTGCAGGCACCGTGTTGGCAGATGGTGTGATGCAGTTTTCGGGCCCCGGGGAACCGCTTGGGGCGTTTATTGCGGCTTTTGTCGGAATTGAGCTTGGGAGGCTTGTTTCCGGCAAGACGAAGCTGGATATTCTCGTGACGCCGATGGTTTCCATTGTTTCCGGTTCTGCGGTCGGGCTGGTGCTCGGGCCGCCGATTTCGCAGTTCATGGCCGGGTTGGGTTCCATGGTGAACTGGGGTACCGAGCAGCAGCCCGTTTTGATGGGGATTGTTGTTTCGGTGCTGATGGGCATGATCCTCACGTTGCCGATCAGCTCGGCGGCAATCGGCATTGTACTCAATCTTTCCGGAATTGCGGCCGGTGCGGCAACAGTTGGCTGTTGTGCAAACATGATCGGCTTTGCCGTGGCAAGCTATCGGGAAAACAAAGCCGGCGGTCTGTTTGCGCAGGGGCTTGGCACCAGCATGCTGCAGGTGCCAAATATTTTGCGCAAGCCGGTTATCTGGCTGCCGGCAATTCTTTCTTCGGCGATTCTGGGGCCGATTTCGACGGCCGTTCTGGGAATGACCAATAATGCAAAAGGCTCCGGGATGGGAACTGCGGGGCTGGTGGGGCAGCTGATGGCGTATCAGACCATGACCCAGACGCAGGAGCCGTGGCTCGTCATTGTGCAGATTGTGCTGATGCACTTTGTTGCGCCGGCGCTGCTGGCATTTGGTTTTTCGGAAATGTTCCGCAAGCTTGGCTGGATTAAATCGGGCGACATGAAGCTCGATCTCTGATTTTTCAATTGAATCGACAGAACGGCAGCCGAACCCGATGATTGCAGAACGATTACCGGGTTCGGTTGTTTTATTCCTTCTCTGTGAAAAGATTAAGAATAATGGCGTTTTTTGCTTTTGTTCCGTCGCTGATTCTCAAAAACGAAGGGGTCAGTTGCCTGAATATTCGGGGCACCGGTAGCGGGGCTTGCCACGGCTGGCCTTGCCGTACTCGATGGCCTCGGAGGGACAGCCGCAGATACATGCCATACAGTGAGTGCAGCGGTTGCCCCAGACGGGCTTGCCGTCCTTCATTTGAATGTTGCCCAACGGGCAGGCTTTTTCGCACTTGCCGCAGCCAACGCAGGCGTCCGTGGCGGTAAATGCTTTGGCCTTGATAAAGAACTTATAAAAGACATCGTTGACAATGCTGGATTTCAGCTTGTCTGCTGCGCCGGCCTTGTAAACGGGAAAATCCCGTCCCTCCCGAATACAGGCGGCACCGTGTTCCAGCACGGGGCGTGCGGCGGCCACAATCTCAAGGGCTTCTACCTTTTCGGGCGCGTCGAACAGGGCGATGTAGTTTTCTGGCATGACTGCCTGAAGCGTTCCGCGGTAATGGAATCCTTTTTCCGCACAGAGCGCCTTGTTTTTTGACCCGGCGTTGCCAATCTCGCTGCCGCAGGACATGACGAAGTAGGCGTCCTGGCTGTCCTGAAAGAAACCGCTGCGGATGAAATCCACGAAAACGCGGGGCAGCTGCCAACCGTAAGTAGGAGCCACGAATACCCATGGTTTACCGGAGATCAGTTCCGCCGCAATGCCGTCCCGGATAAAGTGAAACGAATCGATGCACTCGTCGTCCAGTTGATCCGCAAGCAGCCGGGCACAGTACCGGCTGTTTCCGGTCCCGGTGAAATATACGATCATAGTCAGCCCTCCTGAAATGATGATGCCCTCGCAGTGGTCGATCTCATGCGGGAGGCTCTCCGCCGTCCAGCCGGTGAATGTCCTGAAGCGGGTCTGGAGTTTCTCATTCGCCGCCGGCTCGGCCTTCCGGGCAAAAAACCTCTTATTTGTAAATTTACCCAAATTATGTTATTCTCTTCTGGTTTTTTTTCGAAGTTTTAGCTCCATATTTCTTCTGTCGGCGATTTTCTGAAACACCGCTGCCGCGTACCGGCTCTTTTCCTTTATGGGCAGTTCATCGACCGCACTCAGCTGCGCCATGGCTTCCCGAAGCTCGGCAAGCGCCAACAAATTGACCGCCACGCAGAAGAAGGTCTTTTTTCGTCCGTCGTTATAATTTTCAAGCAAATAATTCAGGATCTGCTTCTTTTCCGTTTGCTCGCGGTTGTACGCGTCAATGCCAATCTCTTTGGCGCGCTCCAAATCGGCCAGCTGCCGCCGGTGAGTGATAAAAGAGTCGAACTCTTCGCATCCGTCGTATTTGTCGCAGGGGTATTGCCTGCACTCACAGCAGTATTCAATCTTGCCCTGCTCCAGACTGCATCGGGCGATGGCGCAGGACTGGTTTCCGTTGCCGCAGCCGCCGCAGTACTTGCCCAAAAACATGGGACACAGGCCGCAGTTCAGCCCGCAGAGGGAAAGCAGTTGATTTCCTCGTTCAAAGCCTTTCATCCCGTCGGTTCAGCTCCTTCCTCAAATAGACCATATCCACGAGCTGAACCCCGCATTCGATGAAAGGGATACGGAACCGCCTATATGGCTTGTCAAAAATAATGCCATAATACACCTTCTTCCTTTAGTTGAAGTATATCATATTATATACTGGAACTCAATATCCGCCTATGCGCAAGTGGCGCACTTACTCACCACCGAATAAAACGGCGGTGCAGTGCGGGCGATCAATGATCGCCCCTACGAAACAGAGGGGGAAATAATCCTTGACAAATCTCGTCTCAGCACGAAGGCAGTGTGGGTTTGCCTTGCGCTACATATTCATTAATTATTGTAAATAGAAACTGTTGAAACACAGCAAACAGCCGGAACTGCGTCAAGTCCGGTTTGTACCGCGGGAAGAGAACCTCTGCGCCATTCATATTTCGTTCACACATAACAGGCGTAAATAAGGCAAAATAACAATGGAAAACAGTTGAGGCCTGTCGGCAGGGCACCCGGCAGAACGCGGAGATTCGGCGGACGAGTGAGACGAGTGAAAGGAAGAACTTTTGATGAATAAAAAGCTTTATACCCAAAATTATGAAGTACGGCAAATTACACTGCCGGATGGTTCCGTGCGGGAAGAGATTATTTACAAGGGAGACTATTATTGCCCGCAGTGGACGCCACAACAAAAATTAGCAACTAAAGTCATCTGCTCGCTGTTGATTTCCGGTTCTGTCGCGCTGTTTATTCTGGTTGGGCTGCTCAACACGGCGGGCAGCCGCCAATATTATGTGCTGCTCCCCTTTTTTGCGACATCTTTTCCAATTGTTTTTGAAGTGTTTGCTATTTTTCGACTTTTATTTTCGCCAGACAAGATGCCAATTGATATTTTCCATAATTCTTTGCTTCGTCTTCGCAAAAGCTCTGTTGTTGCCTTCGCTTTTGCTGCAGTGGGGATGGCGGGGGAGATGATATTTTTAATTCAAAATCCTGCAAATTATGCAACGAGTGAATTAATGTTTTTGCTTGGATTAACTGGAATTTTTGCTGATAATCTTGCACTTTTTCTGTTGGTTCGCCGAATTCGCCACACGGTTGTTTCCAATGCATAGGTCAATACGAATGAATTTTTGGAAATCAAATAATTCATAATGAAAAAATAATTTATCGCTTTGCTCCGATTGACACCGGCTCTGAAATGTGTTATTATTGTGAAAACTTTATCCTGTGTTGTTTTATATTTGACTACATTATGACATGTTAGCATGATACAAGAATGCAGGTGCAAAGTGGTAAACATGTAGCGCGGTAAAGCGATGACTTTTGCGCCTGCCGCACAATATGTCAAAAAATATACATGGAGGAGAAGAAAATGCGCAAACTATTCAAGAGAGCAGCCGCCCTCACGCTTGCTGCGCTGATGCTTGTTCCGGCGTTCGCCGCCTGTAAAAACACCAGCGTGAAAAAGCTCACCACCCCGCTGGTCGTGGGTTATTCCCCGTTCAGCCAGAAGTTCAGCCCGTTTTTTGCAAAGACAGACTACGATCAGGATGTTGTCGATATGGTCAGCATCAGCCTGATGACCACGGATCGTTCCGGTGGAACGATCTATAAGGCGATCAAGGGTGAAACCGTCGAGTATAACGGTACCAAGTACACTTATACCGGCCCGGCGGATATTGCTGTTAATTATGATAAGACCGCTAATGTTACCACCTATACGATTCAGATGCGTGACGACCTGAAATTCAGCGACGGTGAAAAAGTAACTGCCGACGACGTGATTTTCACTTATTATGTTTTGGCAGACCCGTCCTACGACGGATCTTCAACTCTGTATTCTACGCCGATTATTGGCATGCAAAGCTACCGCACGCAGACCAGCGACGAGGTTTACGCCAAATATAAGGATTTTGGCGAAAAGATTCTGGCGGCCGGTGCAGATCATGCGTGGTCGTCCTCCGATGCGTGGACAGAAGAACAGCAGAAGGGCTTCTGGGAGATTGTCGATGCCCAGTGGGCCGCCGATCTGCAATCCGTTGTGGACACCTGTGTTTCGGAGTATGCTTCCGCGGCTGCCGATCTCGGTTTTGACGAGGACAAGCTGGATGACGCTGGCTATGCCGTTGCGTTTGGCATGGGGGCCTGGGGTTTCGGCACGATGAAAGACGGCACTCTGACTGGTGTTTCCGGGAAAACGTGGGATGTTGCAGGCGGAACCTATCCGACCATGGAAGATTTTCTTGCCGAGGTAAAAACGGCTTATGACGGCAGTGTTGTCGATTATGTTGCCGCGGGCGAATCCCCTGACAGCACCGACATCGCCGGCAATTGCGTGGAGACCTTCATCAGCACCTATGGCCCGAAGGATGAATCCATGAACGGCGCAGGCGTGCCGAACATCAGCGGTATTAAAAAAACCGGAGAGTATTCCGTTGAAGTAAAGACCAACGGTTATGATGCCGCTGCAATTTATCAGATTTGCGGCATTTCGGTTGCTCCGTTGCACTATTACGGCGACAAGGCGAAATATGATTATGACAACAACAAGTTTGGCTTCGATTTCGGCGACCTTTCCGGTGTAAAATCCAAAACAACTACTCCGTTGGGCGCCGGTGCTTACAAATTTGTGAAATACGAAAACAAGACCGTTTATTTTGAGGCCAACGAGAATTACTACAAGGGTGCTCCCAAGATTCAGAATATTCAGTTTAAAGAGACCGCCAATGCAGATAAGGTTCCCGGCCTTTACAACGGTACCATCGATATCAGCGACCCGGCAGGCTCCGCGCAGACCATGAACGAAATCAAGGGATACAACTCCAATGGCGAAGTCACCGGCAACACCATTACTACCAACATGGTGGATAACCTTGGCTACGGCTATATTGGTATCAACGCCAACACCGTCAAGGTTGGCGACGACGCGGCTTCCGATGCGTCCAAGAACCTGCGCAAAGCATTTATGACCGTGCTTTCCGTTTACCGTGACGTTTCCATCGACAGTTACTACGGCGAGCTTGCCGACGTGATCAATTACCCGATTTCCAGCACCTCCTGGGCTGCTCCGCAGAAATCGGACGACGGCTACCGCACCGCTTATTCCGTGGATGCTCAAGGCAACGATATTTACACCTCCGATATGAACGCCGACGCGAAATATGACGCTGCGCTGAAGGCGGCGCTCACCTTCTTTGAGGCTGCAGGTTATACCGTTTCCGGCGGTAAGGTTACCGCTGCTCCGCAAGGCGCAAAAATGGAGTACGAAATTATCATTGGCGCTGACGGTGCCGGCGACCATCCGTCCTTCGGTATTCTGACCAACGCCAAGGCTGCCTTGGAAAAGATTGGTATTACACTGACCATTAACGATCCGGCGGATGGCAATATTCTGTGGGACAAAATTGAAGCCGGCACGCAGGAAATGTGGGTTGCTGCCTGGCAGGCTACGATCGATCCTGATCTGTATCAGATTTACCACAGCAGCAACATCGTCGGCAAGGGCGGAACGGATTCCAACAGCTACGCGATCGCCGACGCCGATTTGGATGCGAAGATTATGGACGCCCGCACCAGCGATGACCAGTCTTACCGCAAGAGTGTCTATAAAGAATGCCTGAATATCATTCTTGACTGGGGCGTTGAGCTGCCGGTTTACCAGCGCAAAGACTTTGTTGTGTTCAGCACGAGCCGTGTGAATGTGGATACCCTGCCGAAGGATATCACCACCTATTACGGTTGGATGCGTGAAATTGAAAATCTGGAAAACTATGAAGCAAAATAATTGCCCGACGCGGGAAATTTAAGCGTTTTCGTTCGTTGAGCCTTCCGGTTCCCGGCAGGCTCAACGTTCTGTTTATGAAGATTACCGGATTTCTCCGCAGACTCTGAATTTTAACGAATCCGGTTAAGAGAGGACATGTATATGAAGAAATTCGTAGCAAAACGATTGTTGATCAACGTTGTGATTCTTTTTTGCGTAGCGTTGATTATCTATGCCGTGATGCGCTGCATGCCGACCTCCTATATTGAAAACCTCGCGCGGGAAAAAGCCTCGCTGCCCGGCGCCAAAAGCTACAGAGAATGGCTGGATCAGCTCAATGAGTTGTACGGCATGAACTGCAGTATCCTGGAAGGTTTTTTCCGTTGGCTTGGAAATGTCTTCCGCGGCGACTTTGGCGAGTCCTGGGAATACAACGTCCCCGTCATCCAAAAATTTAAGGATGTTATCTGGGACTCCTTCTTTCTCGGCCTTGTTTCCTTTATTCTTGAGATCGTCATTGCCATCCCGCTTGGTGTTCTGGCTGCCCGCAGGCAGTACAGCCGCGCCGATTACGCCATTACCGTCTTTGCACTGATCGGCGTGTCTCTTCCAACCTTTTATATTGCGACTATTCTCAAATATGTTTTTTCCGTTCAGCTCGGCTGGCTCGATCTTTACGGAAAAGTTGGGCGGTTTTACGACCAGCTCGACACCTTTGGAAAAATTCTTGACGTTGCGCAGCACTATATTATGCCGGTTATTACGCTTACCATCGTCAGCGTCGGCAGCCTGATGCGCTACACGCGCACCAATATGCTGGAGGTTCTGAATTCGGATTTTATCCGCACGGCGCGCGCCAAAGGTCTTTCCGAAAGCAAGGTGATCAACAAGCATGCGTTCCGCAACACGCTGATTCCGCTGGTCACCATCATCGGGGGGTCATTGCCGGGGCTGTTCGGCGGCGCGATGATTACCGAAACGCTGTTTCAGATTCCCGGTATCGGCTGGACCTCGTATCAGGCGATGACGACGGGAGATATTCCTTTCTCCATGTTTTATATGGTCTTTATGGCGCTGCTGACGCTGATCGGAACATTGATCGCGGATATTCTTTATGCCGTGGTTGATCCGCGCGTCAGAGTAAATTAAGAAAAGGAGGACAACCCTGTGAATAAAGAAAACACCACGCCCGAAACCAAACAGCATCACAGTTCCTCCTCCTCTCTGGATGATGAACAGCGCATCAAGGTGCTCTCCCCTTCGATGCTTGTCTTTAAGCGCTTTATGCGAAACCGGCTGGCCATTGCGGGAACCATTATTATTGTGGCGATGTTCCTGTTTTCATTTGTCGGTGCGCTGATTAACCCTTACGGCGAATCACAGATTTTTGAAAGCGACCAGCAGATGAGCAAGGATTACGCCAGTGCCTCGTTCAGCAATGATTACCGCTTTGCGGTCTTTGACGGTCAGACGCTGTCCTCCGCCGCAAAAAGCCAGATGCTGATTGCCATCAACAACGGCGACACAACCTATGAGGCGGACGGCGCAACGTACTACCTGACGGCCGAGGGTGAGGATTTTTACACGATTTCCGCCTTTTCACCGCTGTTTTCGGTAACGGCCAACAAGCTGGGTTATTCTTATCTGGGAGATGTCAGCGCTGCGCTGCGAACTGCGTTTGAAGCGGCGGTCGCCAATCAGAAAACAAGCTTTGCCTTTGGAGAAAACGAATATCAGATTTCTCAAACCGGCAAGCGGTACGAGATCGGCAGCGTTCAGCGCCTGGCAGCTGCTTCCCGCATGAATTTTGACGTGGTCGACGCCAATTATCAGCCCAGCGCAAACTTTCGCTACGCGGCGCAGAAGGCGCTGACTGCCGGCGAGAGCTCATTTGAAGCCGACGGCATCAGCTACACGCTGAAGGCGGAAAACGACGGCGGCATCGTTCTGCAGGACGGCAAGGAGATTGCCAGCCTTTCGCCGCTTGCTGTTCAGGCAATTTCCGGAGACGTTTTCCTTTCGGTCGAGTTTAAGCAGACTTTGCGCAGCGCGATCGAATCCGGCGCATTTGAAAACAACGAGCTTACCTTTACCTTGGCGGAAGACGGAGAGGATGTTGAATACCGCGTTGTGCGCGACAACAAAACCTTTCTCGTCAAGCGTATGACAAGTACCCGACTGATCTCCATGTATGAGGCGCCGTCGGCAGCGCACTGGCTCGGTACAGACGCAAACGGCATGGACATTCTGACTCGATTGATGTACGGTGGTCAGATCTCTCTGCTGATCGGGTTTATCGTTATCTTTATTGAGACGTTTATCGGCGTTATTCTCGGCGGAATTTCCGGCTACTTTGGGGGCTGGGTTGACAACATCATTATGCGTCTGGTGGATATTTTTAACTGCATTCCGCAGTATCCGATCCTGATTATCATCGGCGCAATTATGGACGCTGCGCGCATTGATCCGCAGATGCGCATTTATTACCTGATGCTGATCCTTGGTGTGTTGGGCTGGCCGGGTACCGCGCGCCTGGTTCGCGGGCAGATTCTTTCGCTGCGCGAGCAGGAGTTTATGACTGCGACCGAAGCGACCGGAATCTCCGTTTCGCGGCGAATCTTCCGGCACCTGGTTCCGAACGTCATCCCACAGCTGATTGTTGTGGCAACGATGGGTCTCGGCAATATTATTCTTACTGAATCCACGCTGAGCTACCTTGGCCTTGGCGT
This sequence comes from Acutalibacteraceae bacterium, assembly GCA_050947015.1. Taxonomy (GTDB): domain Bacteria; phylum Bacillota; class Clostridia; order Oscillospirales; family Acutalibacteraceae; genus CAKXIK01. The sequence continues at coordinate 5,229 of JBMNVT010000029.1, read as the reverse complement.
CAAATTCCCGTTCGCCTCCTGGGGCAATATCATCAGCGCCGTCAGCACGGTTTATGTTATGACAAATTACTGGTTTGTCTGGATCCCGGCCGGCCTGCTGATTTTGCTGACCGTGCTTGGCTTCAACTTTGTCGGCGACGGTCTGCGCGATGCGTTTGACCCGAAGATGAAGCGGTGAGGAGGTCTGAAAGCGTGAAAAAAGAAAGCAAAAAGTCCGTCAGAAGCGCAAATTATATTTCCGCGCGGGAATCGCGGCGCATTTCAAGGGAAAACCGCAAAATTACAGCGGCCATTGAAAAACAGCGCAAACGCAAAAACGTTCCGCCTCAAGAATATATGACGCAGATGAAGAACCCCGACAACGTTGTGGAATTCGATAATCTGCACACCTATTTCTTCACCGATATCGGCACCGTGAAGGCGGTTGACGGCGTCAGCTTTGAAGTGCCAAAGGGCAAAACCGTCGGCGTGGTCGGGGAATCCGGCTGCGGCAAATCCGTCACCAGTCTTTCGCTGATGCAGCTGGTTCAGCGCCCGCAGGGGCAGGTTGTGGAGGGCGCCATCCGCTTTGACGCGGGCGACGGCGTTTATGACATTGCCAAAACGCCGCTGAATGTGATGCAGCATTTGCGCGGCAACAAGATGTCGATGATTTTTCAGGAACCGATGACCAGCCTGAACCCGGTGTTCCGCATCGGTATGCAGGTGGACGAGGTCATTGAACTGCACAACCCGGAAATGAGCAAGGAAGACGTCAAAAAGCGGACGATCGAAATGCTGGAGCTGGTGGGTATTGCCAACAGCGAGGGCGTGTATCAGATGTATCCGCACGAGCTTTCCGGCGGAATGCGGCAGCGTGTCATGATCGCCATGGCGCTGGCTTGCAGCCCGGGGCTGATTATTGCAGATGAGCCGACCACGGCGCTCGACGTTACCATTCAGGCGCAGATTCTTGACCTGCTGCGCGATCTGAAGGACAAGATCAACAGCAGCATTATGCTGATTACGCACGACCTCGGTGTGATCGCCGAGATGGCCGATTATGTCGTTGTGATGTATGCCGGCCGTGTGGTGGAAAAGGGAACTGCCGCCGAAGTGTTTGCGCACCCAAGCCATCCCTATACCATCGGCCTGCTCGCCAGCAAGCCGGTCGTCAATAAAGAGGTCGACCGCCTGTATTCCATTCCGGGCAAGGTGCCGAACCCGATTAATATGCCAAATTACTGTTATTTTAAGGATCGCTGCGAGATGTGCGTTGCTGAATGCAGCGGCGAGTACCCGCCCGAAATTTCGCTTTCCTCAACACACAAGGTGTGCTGCTACCGTTATCTGGAGCATTATCTGAAGCGGGCGGAAGGCACTGCCGCAGCTGCGGCAAAGACCGAAGCCGAAGAGCTTGCAGGAAACGGAAAGGAGGAACCGGACAATGGATGAAAATATGAAACTTTCCGAAAACTCCGCCACAGCTGCAGCGGCCCAATATACGCTGGAGGTGCGCAATCTTCAGAAATATTTTCCGATCAAGGGCGGTATGCTCGGCAAGCCGAAGGGTTTTGTCAAAGCGGTGGACGGCGTCAGCTTTCACATTAAGCCCGGCACCACCATGGGTCTTGTGGGCGAATCCGGCTGCGGCAAAACAACAACCGGCCGCGCAATTCTGAGGCTGGAACCGAAAACTGGCGGCGACGTGCTGTTTAACGGGCAGGATGTTTACGCGCTCAGCCCGAAAGAGATGCGCGCGCTGCGGCCCCAGATGCAGATTATTTTTCAGGATCCGTATTCCAGCCTTTCGCCGCGGTTACCTGTCGGCGAAATTATCAGCGAAGCCGTGCGCGAGCACCACATTGTTCCCAAGGAGGAGCTGGACGACTATCTTGACCGCATTATGGGGCTTTGCGGCCTGCAGCCGTATCATAAGGACCGTTATCCGCATGAGTTTTCCGGCGGTCAGCGGCAAAGAATCTGTATTGCCCGTGCGCTGGCGCTGAACCCGCAGTTTGTGGTGTGCGACGAACCGGTTTCTGCACTGGATGTTTCCATTCAGGCGCAGATTATCAATTTGCTGAAAGACCTGCAGGACGAAATGCACATGGCGTATCTGTTCATTTCGCACGATCTTTCCGTCGTCGAACACATTTCCGACACCATCGGCGTCATGTATCTTGGCAGCCTGGTGGAATTTGGCGACAAGCGTGAAATCTTTAAAAATCCGCTTCATCCATACACCAAAGCACTGTTCAGCGCGATCCCGGTGCCGGATCCGATGGTAAAGATGAACCGAATTATTTTGGAAGGCAGCATTCCTTCACCGGCAAATCCGCCGAAGGGCTGCAAATTCCACACCCGCTGCAAATATTGTATGGAGCGCTGTAAAACCGAAGTTCCGAAAGCGATTCACGTTGACGGACACCACACGGTCGTCTGCCATCTTTACGACGACAGCACCACCGCACAGATAAAAGGCGAGGAATGATTCCGGAAAGGAACCGTATGGAAGGTTTGAACAAAAACAAAGGGATACAGAAGGACGACGACGAAATTGTTGTTGCCAAAATGAATGTGGACGGCATGCCCTGGTATACTCCTCCCTCCGATACGGAAAATCACGCCGGAGAGGGAGAACCGCCTTCCCGCAGGGAAACGCTGCGGATGATGGGCGGTGCGCTCAAGGCTGCGCTGTTGGTCGGCGCAGTGTTTGCCGGGGGGCTGCTGTTGTTTTTGCTCTTCTGTGTCTATGTCTGGTTTCGTTAATTGAACCCAAACGGCGGTATGCAAGCTTTGCCCGCCGTTTTTTCTTTTTATAATTGATGCCAAAGGAGGAATTCTAAATGGCAGAAGAAAAAAGGTACTCTGCTTCACTGCAAAAACATCTTGTTACCTGTCCCCACTGCGGCAAAGAGGCGCTCGACCATATGACAAGGTGCCCTTCCTGCGGCGGGGAGCTGACTCCGCGGGGATACGATTCCCGCAGTTTTGAAAGGCTGCAGCCCGTGCGAAGAGCGCTGCTGATTGGATTTGGGATTGTTGCCGCGGCGTTGGTGGTCTGGATGCTGGCCGGCCGGTTCGGAGCATAAGATTTGCCGAAGCCGCGAAAGGAACGGATGCGCGCACATGAAAAAAATTTTAATGATTGCCACAGGAGGCACCATTGCTTCACGCGGGTCGGTCGAAGGGCTTTCACCGCAGATGAGTTGCCGGGAGATTCTTGGTTTTGTGCCTTCGGTGTCGGCGTTTTGTCAGGTAGAGACGCTGGCGCTTTTTAACATTGACAGCACCGATATCGGACCGGAGCACTGGGCTGCAATGGCGAGCGCCGTGCGCAGCCGTTATGCCGATTACGATGGGTTCGTGATTCTGCACGGCACCGACACCATGTCTTACACGGCAGCGGCGCTTTCTTATCTGCTGCAGAATATTGCCAAGCCTGTTGTGCTCACAGGAGCACAGCGCCCCATTGACCGTGAGGTGACCGACGCCAAACGGAACCTGACCGACAGCTTTCTCTATGCTGCAGACGAAGAATCCTTTGGCGTCTGTATCGTGTTTGACGGTCAGATTATTGCCGGAACCCGCGCCCGCAAAAGCCGCACAAAAAGCTTCAATGCTTTTTCCACTATTGATTATCCAAACCTTGCGGTAATCCGGAACGAAAAAATTGTGCGCTATATCCGCGAACCAAAGCCACAAACGGCGCCGGTCTTTTTTGAGCGCATGGCAAAGGACCTGTTTGTGCTCAAACTGGTGCCCGGAATGAATCCCCAGGTGTTCGGCTGCCTGAAACAGCATTACCGTGCGCTGGTAATTGAATCATTCGGCGTGGGCGGAATCCCCTGCAGTGGGAACAATGAATTTCTGCATGCGGTTGACGACTGGATTGGCTCAGGCCGCTTGCTTGTTATGACCACACAGGTTCCGCACGAGGGCAGCGACATGGGAATTTATCAAGTAGGCGTGCGGCTAAAAAAGCATTATGATTTGTTGGAAGCTTACGACATGACCACAGAGGCCACCGTGACGAAGCTGATGTGGATTTTGGGCAACGCCACCGATTTTGATGAGATGAAACGGCTGTTTTACACCCCGGTGAATCACGATATCATTCTCTGATTTTTATTTTGAATGGATGCGAATTCCGTTGAACGCCGGGTAATGGAAACAGGCAAAATTAAGCGTATACCCGCCGACGATCACGCCTTCGCCGGTTCCGCCGGAAAAAGCCTGCCACGGAACGCGCGGCACGAAATCCTTCATGGGCGGGTGTACAAACCAGCCGTCGAAATACCGGTCGTTATATGCGTCCGGTTCACAGAAGACGCCGGGGTCCTGACCGTAATAGGTTACAAGCCCGGTTTTGGCCCAGATCGCGTTCAGAATCGAGGTTCCGTTTTTACCTCATCGTCCAGCGCCATTTCGTTCAGATCGGCCGCGCGTTTTTCTTCGCTGCCGGCGTAGCCGTTCGTTGCGCCGTACAAAAAACGAGATTTTTTAATGCGGTAGCCTCTGGAGCGCAGCGTTTTAAACGCGGTTTCGAATGTGCCATTGTCCAGTCGGCTGCACGGTGCAATAATGCCGATCGTATCTCCGGGACGCAGCGGAGGAGCAATTTTATATTCTGACATATTGATTCATTCCTTTCCGCAAGCGCAGGCCGTTTGCTTTTCTGAATGCATTGTACTGCCGCTGCAGAACAATGTCAACTGCCGGGAGAAGGAACGAAGAGCGCTGCGGTTTAAAAATCCTCGCTCCCGGGCTGCAACTATTCTGCAAAACAGCAGCAACTTAAAAATTTTTTGAATTTTGTAACGAAACGTTTACTTATTTGATTGACATTTGTTTTTCTCCTGTTATAATGGCAGATAGAGCCATTGGAACAGAAAGGGGCGATTGTAAATGAAAACAGAGGCACAACAGTATTTGGAAAACTCAATGCGTCTTTTTCAGGAAAATTCGGTTATCAACTGGCACGAACATGTTTGGGAAAGCGCTCCGGGCGTTTTAAACGAAACCACACTGCAGAATCTCCTCTACTCCGGCGAACGCACCTTCACGGATACGTTTCTGATCTCAACGCCGGTGACGGAGGATCAGTTCTGCCCACCGGAACGGTTCCGCGCGGCCAATGATGTCGTGCTGGGCGCCGTTAAGAGATGTCCCGAGCGCTTGCGAGGAATGTGTTTTATCAACCCCGGCTTTACCAAAGCCGCGCTGGAGGAAATTGAGCGCTGCAAA
>JBMNVT010000028.1:0-21647 GCA_050947015.1 Acutalibacteraceae bacterium | reverse complement strand
TTATTCATAGCGGATAGGGTGACACCTGCCTTTCGGTTTTGTCTCGTCAACTCAACCTTAGCATATGTCACGCCTATTCGCTACTTTTATTTTCTTCTTTTGTCACTCATCATTGTATCACCTACACACCCGGATCACAATTTCCCGGATCAGCCACTTGACAAGGCGTGTCCCAATGTGATAAAATCATTAAGCCGCTTATTCCGGGCTTTTTTAAGCGAGCCATTTCTCCGCCCGAGCGTAGCGAGTCTAAATTAAAGGCAGGTTATTTGAATGTACGCAGTCATTGAAACCGGCGGAAAGCAGTACAAGGTCGAGAGCGGCAATGTTCTCTTCGTTGAAAAGCTGAACGCTGCAGAAGATGAGACGGTCAGCTTCAAGGTGATCGCGCTCGGCGGCGAGGACGGCCTGAAGGTCGGCACGCCTTATGTTGACGGAGCTTCCGTTTCGGCAAAGGTTCTGAAGAACGGTAAAGCAAAGAAGATTACCGTTTTCACCTACAAAGCAAAGAAAAACGAAAAGCGCAAGATGGGTCATCGTCAGCCGTATACCAAGGTGCAGATCGAAGCCATCAACGCTTAATCCATGATACGCGCCGAATTTTTTTGCCGGAATCAGAACTTTAGCGGTTTTTCGATTTCCGGTCATGCCGGTGCCGCTCCCAGAGGGAGCGGTGATATTGTCTGCGCTGCGGTGTCGTCGGCGGTCTATCTGACGGCGAACGCAATTACCGATGTGCTGATGGTCGGCGCGAAGGTGCAGGTGGGGCAGGACGGTTTTCTTTCGCTTTCTGTTGCGAACGGGGAACAGGCGGTCTGCCAGCCGTTTTTTCAGGCGCTCAGGATTCACCTTGAGCAGCTTTCGCAGCAATATCCCAAGAATCTTAAAGTGTTTCAAACGGAAGAATAACAGTGGAGGTGTCATACATGCTTCAGATTAATATTCAGCTTTTTGCTCATAAAAAAGGTGTTGGTTCTACCAAGAACGGTCGTGATTCCGAGTCCAAGCGTCTTGGTGTCAAGCGTGCCGACGGTCAGTTCGTTCTGGCCGGCAACATTCTGGTAAAGCAGCGCGGAACTCACATTCATCCCGGCGAAAATGTCGGTCGTGCTTCTGACGACAGCCTGTTCGCTTTAATTGACGGAAATGTCAAGTTCGAGCGCCTTGGCCGCGATCGCAAGAAGGTCAGCGTCTACGCTGCCGACTGATTTGAGTGAAAAACGAATCCCGGGGCAGAATAGTCCCGGGATTTTTTTCTGTATTTCAACAATGGCGTACGACAGTGTGGAAAGGCATGGGTATTTCTTATGTTTGTAGATTTTGCAAAAATCAGTATCAGAGCGGGCAGCGGCGGCAATGGCGCGGTTTCGTTTCATCGGGAAAAGTATGTTGCGGCGGGCGGGCCGGACGGAGGCGATGGCGGCCGCGGCGGAAACGTTGTGCTGCAGGCGGACGACAACCTTTCTACATTGGCGGATTTTCGTTATAAACGCAAATATGTGGCGCAAAACGGGGAAAACGGGCGCGGTGGGCGTTCCTCCGGAAAAAGTGCGCCCGATCTGGTCATTCGTGTGCCGCGGGGAACCGTTGTAAAGGAAGCGGAAACCGGCCGTGTGATGGCGGATATTTCCGGCGACGAGCCGGTTGTGCTGGCAAAAGGCGGCCGCGGAGGTTGGGGAAACATGCATTTTGCCACGCCGACCCGTCAGGTGCCGCGCTTTGCAAAGCCGGGAACACCGGGAGAAAGCTGGGAGGTTCAGCTGGAACTTAAGCTGCTGGCGGATGTGGGCCTAGTCGGGTTCCCGAACGTCGGTAAATCAACGTTGATTTCGGTGGTCAGCGAGGCAAAACCAAACATTGCGAATTATCATTTTACAACGATCACCCCGGTGCTGGGAGTGGTGCGTGTTGATGCCGGCAGCTCATTTGTGATGGCGGACATCCCCGGACTGATTGAAGGCGCAAGTACCGGAGCAGGGCTTGGGCACCAGTTTTTGCGTCATGTGGATCGCTGCCGCCTGCTGGTTCATGTAGTGGATGTTTCCGGCAGCGAGGGGCGTGATCCAAAAGAGGATTTTGCCGTAATCAACCGCGAACTGAAAAATTTTGACCCGGAACTGGCGCAGCGCCCCATGCTGGTTGCAGGCAACAAGTGCGATCTGGCGACCGATGAACAGGTGGCTGAATTTGGGGATTTTGTGCGGGAACAGGGATATGAATTTTTCCCGATCATGGCGGCGATTCGTTACGAGGTGGATCCGTTGCTGAACCGGATCGCCGCGCTGCTTGCTGCATTGCCGCCGATTGTGCGGTACGAGGCAGAACCGGCGCCGGTCATTGAACCGGAAACCATTGAAAAGCATCCGGTGCAGATCCGAAAAGAAGACGGGATCTTTTTTGTGGAAGGAGAGTGGCTGCTCCGGATTATGCAGACCATCAACTTTAATGATTATGAATCCATGCAATATTTTCAGCGTGTGCTGATCGCAGGCGGCGTGATCGACGCGTTGCGCGAGGCGGGTTGCACCGAGGGGGATACGGTTTCTCTCTATGATTTGGAATTTGATTTTGTGGAGTAATGATTTGTAAAAGAGCAAGGGGGAAAAGCGTTTGCCGGAACGATTGCTGAATATTCCAGCTGAAGATATCAGAACATATAGTCCGCTGGCGCTGGCGTTTATCGGCGACGGCGTTTACGGGCTGCTTGTGAGGGAAAAGCTTGTCTGCGCAGGGAACTGCCCGAACAAACGGCTTCATGCGCTTTCTGTGGAGCAGGTGCGCTGTGAAGCACAGGCTGCTGCTGCCGAACGGCTGGAGCCGCTGTTGACCGAAGAGGAGCTTGACCAGCTGCGCCGGGGACGTAACGCACACCCGGGTCATGTGCCCAAAAATGCAGATGCAGCGATTTACCACCGCGCAACCGGGTTGGAAACATTGTTCGGTTATCTCTACCTCAAAGGTGAGATCGACCGTATCCGCGCGCTGTTCACTGCGGCTGGCGAATGAAAAACGCTTTCTGCGCTGTCCTTGTCGTTTGGCCGGAACGGATAAATCAGTTTGCTGCGGGTATATCAAAAGGGGAGGATGGTCTGCATGAAAAAAATAATCTGGAATCGTGAGTCGCTGCTGGAGCTGGTTCGTTTTCTGTTGCTGACAATTGCGGGAGCTGCGCTTTATGCGGTGTCGGTCAACTGTTTTACTGCGCCGAACCAGATTGCGCCGGGCGGCGCGACCGGTGTGGCAACAATTTTAAAAGACGTTTTCGGCACGCCTATCGGTCTGATGATGCTGGCGGTGAACATTCCGTTGTTTGTATGGGGGGTGTTGGGGTCCGGTTTTCGTTTTTTTGGAAAAACCATTATTGCCACGCTGATTTATTCCGGTGTAATCGATCTGACAGCTCCGTTTTTGCCGCAGTATCGCGGGGATATGATGCTGGTGGCGCTCTTTGGCGGAGTAATTTCCGGCGTGGGGCTTGGGCTGACGTTTATGACAGGCGCCACCACCGGCGGCAGTGATCTTGCGGCCAAGCTGATCGGCCGCCACCTGCGCCACATTTCGCTGGGCAAGCTGATTCTCGTAATCGATTTTCTGATTGTGCTGGCATCCATGGCGGTTTACCGCAATATTGAAAGCGGACTTTATGCCATGATTACAATTTTTGTCTGTTCCCGCGTGGTGGACACCGTGCTTTACGGTTTTGACAGCGGAAACGGCAAGGTGTTGTTCATTATGAGTGAGAAAAGCGAGGACATTACCCGAGAGGTTACGGCACGGATGGATCGCGGCGTGACAATGCTCAGATCCAAAGGCGGCTATACGGGACGGGAAGGTTATGCGTTGATGTGTGCAGTGCGCCGCAACGAGGTGTTCCGCCTGCGGGAAATTGTGAGGAAAATCGACCCGGACGCTTTTATTATTGTCGGCAGCGCAGAACAGATCGTCGGCGAAAGCTTTGCGCCGATTGATCCGGAGGAATAGCGACGCACGAACAAAAAAGAGGCCGCCCTTCACAGGAAGTGGCGGTCTCTTCTTTCAGAAACAATTCAGCGGTTGTCCTGCTTGTTTTCAAACTGGTTGTTCTGCTGATTCTGATTCTGGTTCTGTTTTTTGTTTTCGAACTGATTGTTCTGTTTATTCTGGTTCTGGTTCTGATTTTGGTTTTGGTTTTTCTGATTATTCATTTGGATTCACCCCTTTCGCCGATAGTATGAACCGAAGAAAAGGGATTATTCAAAAATCCGTGCGTCCGGAGGGAAAAGTGGATGAGCAAGCGGAAAGGATGCTGTGCAATGAGCGAAAGAGAGATTTTGCTGCCTCAAAAATTTTTAAATCGGATGAGCATTTTGCTGAAAAGTGAATACCGGGGGTACGAAGAAACGCTGCATCGCAATACGCCAAAGCGCGGTGTCCGGCTTAATCCGCTGAAAGCCGAACCGGCCGCGCTGCTGGCTCATCTTTGCAAGGCCTTTGGGGAAGAGCTGCGTCCTTCTCCCTTTTCGCCGCTTTCTTATTATCTGCCCGATTCGGCAGAAAACATCGGCCGTCTTGCGCTGCACCACGCCGGTGCTTTTTATGTGCAGGAACCGTCGGCATCCTCGGCGGTGACGGTGCTTGCGCCAAAGCCGGGGGAACGGATTCTTGATCTCTGCGCCGCGCCCGGAGGAAAATCAACGCAGATCGCCGCGCTGCTTGGCGGCGACGGGCTGCTTTGGAGCAACGAGATTGTGGCAGGCCGGGCGCAGATTTTGCTTTCCAATTTTGAACGGATGGGCGTACGCAACGGAATCGTTTCTTCCTGCCACCCGGAGACGCTCTGCAGCGCGCTGGCGGGTTTTTTCGACCGCGTACTGGTGGATGCACCCTGTTCCGGCGAAGGAATGTTCCGGAGGGACGGCCGGGCAGCAGAGGAGTGGAGCGAAGAACATGTGGCGTCCTGTGCCGTGCGTCAGCTGGCAATTCTTGAGAGCGCACGCCAGGCAGTACGGGAAGGCGGTGTGCTGGTTTATTCCACGTGCACCTTTTCGCCCGAAGAAAATGAAGGAGTCATAACGGAATTTTTGAGGCGGAACCCGGAATTTGTCCTGGAGGATTGCGCCGTTTCCTTCGGTCGGCCCGCGTTCGCGGAACTTGGCGGCGCGGAATTTGATTTGTCGCTGGCGCGCCGGATTTTTCCAATGGACGGCGGAGAGGGACATTTTATTGCAAAGCTGCGCAGGGTTGCGCCTAACGAGCATTTTCCGGTCATGATGGCTCCGCCAAAGCCGGAAGAAGCGGTTCGCGCGCTGTTTGAGGAAAATTTTTGCTGTCCGCTTTATGGTGCGCCGCAGACGGTCGGAGACAAAGCCGTATTACTGCCCAAAGGATTGCCGGAACTGCGCGGGCTTGGCGTGCTGCGCGCAGGTGTGCTCTGCTGCGAAGCGAAAAAAAACCGGCTGGAACCGGCGCATGCTCTTTTTGCGGCCGCAAAAGAAGAGGAAACGAGCCGCCTTTGCGCGTTGGACTCGGATTCCGCCGAGGCGGCGTCTTTTTTGCGTGGCGAGGAAATCCCCTGCGACGAAAAGGGCTTTACCGGTGTTTCCGTCGGCGGAGTGATGCTTGGCTTTGGCAAAGCTTCCGGTGGGACGCTCAAAAACCGTTACCCAAAGGGGCTGCGGAATTTAAAATAGGCATTGACAGCCCGCTGCCGCCGTGCTACAATTTGAATGAAATTAATACAGCTGTCTTCGGGGCGGGGTGAAATTCCCCACCGGTGGTGAAAGCCCACGAGCAGAGTTCCCCCCTGCTGATCTGGTGAGATTCCAGAGCCGACGGTACAGTCCGGATGAAAGAAGAAGCGTTTCCGGCTCTTTTTGGGCTTTTCGAAACACATGCGCCCCGCGGAGATTTTCCGCGGGGTTTCTTTTGTTTTTAGAATCGCAGACAGCAGAACAAAAGGAGAAATGTTCCATGAAAGAAACAAAAATGATGGATGTCCGCCGGCTGACAGTGACCGCAATGCTTTCTGCATTGGCCTACGCCTGTGTTGCGCTGAGCAATCTGATTTTTCCGATCAAGATTGCCGGTTTTCTCAGCTTGGAGCCGAAGGACTGCATTCTGGCTATCGGAGCGTTCATTTACGGCCCGGTAACCGGTTTTATGATGTCGCTGATTGTGGCTTTTGTGGAATTTCTTACGATCAGTACCACCGGTTGGATCGGTCTGGTGATGAATGTGCTGGCTTCTGCACTTTTTGTTTGTCCGGCAGCGCTGATTTACAAACGCCGCCGTACAGTCAGGGGAGCGCTGTTGGGGCTGTTGGCCGGTACGGCGGCCATGACAGTCGGCATGCTCCTCTGGAATTATCTGATTACGCCGCTGTACATGGGCGTTTCCCGCGATATGGTGGTCGGTATGCTGCTGCCGGTGATTCTGCCGTTCAACGTCCTGAAGGCAGGGCTAAACACGGCGCTGACCATGCTGCTTTACCAATCCGTCGTTACGGTTCTGCGTAAGGCTCATATGCTGCCGCAGCCGCAGAACGCTGTAAAACGCCGCAAGCTCAGCATTGGCGTTGCCATACCGGCGTTTCTCTCCGCGACCACGCTGCTGGTGGTGGCGCTGGTGTGGAGCGGCATTCTGTAAAGTACATTTGTTTTTCAAAAAAGCGAGCCGCATCAGCAGAATTGTCGGTGCGGCTCGCTTTTAAAAAGGCCTGAGAAGTTACAGAACCTTTGAAAGAAAGTCCTGTGTACGCTGATTTTTCGGGTGAGCGAAGAATTCCTGAGGCGGCGCCTCTTCCAGGATTACTCCGCCGTCCATGAACAGCACTCGGGTGGCAACCTCGCGGGCAAATCCCATTTCGTGCGTCACGATGACCATCGTCATCCCTTCGTCGGCCAGCTGCTTAATCAGGTCGAGCACCTCGCCGACCATTTCCGGGTCAAGCGCAGAGGTCGGTTCATCGAACAGCATGACCTTCGGATTCATTGCCAGCGCACGGATGATCGCGATTCGCTGTTTTTGTCCGCCGGAAAGCGTGGATGGATAAACATCCGCTTTTTCTTCCAGACCGATACGCTGCAGAAGCTGTTTGGCGTGAGCCTGCTCTTCGGCGATGATCTGCTTTTTGCTCGGAGATGCATCCGGAAGAGGAAGCTTTTCTTTGCGGAAAATGTTTGCAAGCCTGCGCAGAACGGCCCGCCGGATCGCCTTTTTGCGCTCGCTGTTGCGAATGTGTACCGGCGCAAGCATAATGTTCTGAATTACGGTTTTGTTGTTGAACAGATTAAATTGCTGAAACACCATGCCGATATGGCGGCGGTGCAGATTGATATCCACCCGCATGTCGGCCAGGTCCTCACCTTCAAAAATAATGGAACCGCCGGTGGGGTCTTCCATGCAGTTCAAACAGCGCAGAAACGTGCTTTTGCCGCTGCCGGAAGGACCGATAATCGCGACTTTTTCGCCTTCATGAATCGTAACATTGATGTTTTTGAGCACTTCAAGTTCGCCGTAGCTTTTCTGAAGATTAATTACGTCGATCACTTTTTCTCAGGCTCCTTTCCATCAACTTGATCATCATGGAGATCAACAGCACCAGAACGATATAAATCAGTGCCATTACAAGATACGGCACCATAAATTCGTACGAATTGGAGCCGATGTTGTTAAATGCAACGTACAGGTCGGCGGCGCCGACAAAGCTGACGACAGAAGTTTCTTTAATCAGAGTGATAAATTCATTGCCGAGCGTCGGCAAAATGTTTTTAACGGCCTGCGGCACAACGATGCGCGTCATAGCGACCGAATAGCTCAGCCCGACGGCCCGTCCGGCTTCCAGCTGGCCGGGGTCAACTGACTGAATGCCGCTGCGCATAATTTCCGAAACATAAGCGCCGCTGTTCAGGCCGAACACCAGAATACATACATTAAGCGACGGCCAATTGGCTCCGAAAAGCGGCAGCAGAACATAATAAGCGACCAGCAGCTGAACCACAATCGGCGTTCCGCGGAACAGGCCGACGTAAAAGCTGCAGATTCCGTTCAGAACGCGCGGCAGAAGACGGTATTTTGGGAACACCCGCACTATGGCAATCAGCGTGCCGATCAGGATGCCGATCAGAAGACCGAGCACCGCAATTAAAACCGTGTTTTTCAGACCGGTCAGCACATAGGAGCAGCCGTTTTGGTTGGCAAAAATGTCCCAGAAATTCCGGAGCTTTGATTCAAAGTTCCCCATGACACTTCCCCTTTATACAGCAAGATCCCCGCTCCTTTTTGTAATAAGGGAGCGGGGGCGATATTCGTGTTTTGCGTTGAATTTTTGCCGGATCGGTCAGCCGACCTTGTTCATTGCGTCGACAATGCACTTGGCCGGTGCTTCATCAATCACAACAAACTTGATGTTGCCGTTGATCATATCCTGAACAGCCAGAGAGCCATTTTTGTAACCGACAGCTTCCAGATTGGAAAAGCCTGCAAACTCCCATTCTTCGTCGCCGGCAATGTACTTCTGGCCGGTGGTGCCGTTCTGGCAGCCAACCTTGGAAGCGGCAAGGCCGTTCAGCACCTTTTCCACATCCTCGGCGGTTTTGCAGCTGTCAAAGGTGGTGTCGCTTTCCATCACCACGAGCTTCTGGGAAGCGTTATAATAAGTATCGGAGAACGTAACGTATTCCTTGCGGTCTTCTTTCACGGTCAGGCCGGCCATGGCAACGTTGGCTTTGTTCTGGCTGACGGAAAGGCAGACGGCGTCAAAATCCATGTTGGAGATGACCAGTTCCTTCCCGAGGTATTCGGCAAGTCCTGCGGCAATTTCCATGTCGATGCCGTAATAGGTATCACCCTTCATGTACTCAAACGGTTCAAACGCAGCGTTGGTCGCGACCACCAACTGATCCTTGGAACTGTCGAGCGCAGCCGAGGTTACGCCGGTCGGTTCGCCGTCACCGAAATATTTATTGCAGATCTTGTCGAAGGTTCCGTCCGATTTGATTTTGGCAATATATTCGTTGACCTTTGCCAACAGTTCGGCGTCATCCTTCTGAACGCCGAAGGCGTATTCTTCCTGTGTCAGCTGGATATCGACCACCTTAACTTTTTTGCTGGCGGCGCCGTTGTTTGAGCAGCCGACTGACAAAACGGTCATTACGCCGGCAAGGAGCATTGCGCAGATTTTCATAATCTTTTTCATTCCTGATTTCCTCCTTTAATCTCTTTCACTGGGAATGCGTTTATTATACGCTATGCCGACGAATAAATCAACCGTAAAAATGTATAAAGATACAATTTATTTTTTCTTTTATCTCGTTGATTCTCATCGTTTTTCTCGCCGGGAGCAGAGAAACGCCGGGAATTTTCAGCGCAGAGGACGGCGGTTGCGCTTGCCGCCGCCGCAGGGATGTGCTATACTGAAGCACAAACAAACTGGTGACGGGGCTTTGTGCGGACGGCATATCAGCCGGAGATGTCCGCGCGGGATCCCGGCGGAAAGGAACGGTTAAAGCAATACGATGGCTGCTGAACTGAAAACAAATGCAATGAGGATTCTCGAACGGGAAAAAATATCTTATACGATTCATGAATATAAAAGCCGTGACGGATTGATCGATGGGATTTCCGCGGCGCATAAAATGGGAATCCCGGAAGAGCGGGTGTATAAAACCATTGTAACAAAGGGGTGCGGACACGATTATTACGTGTTCGTCGTTCCGGTGGCAAAGGAGATCGACCTAAAGGCAGCAGCCCGGGCGGTTGGAGAAAAATCGGTCGCGCTGATCCCGACGGCAGATCTTTTCCGCGTGACGGGATATATCCGCGGAGGCTGCTCGCCGGTCGGCATGAAAAAGAAGTTCGTGACCATTCTGGACGAATCGTGCCGCGCTTTGGAAACCATGGTGGTCAGCGCCGGAAAAATTGGTCATCAGGTGGAGCTTGCCCCGGCCGATCTGCAGCGGGCAAGCGGAGCAAAATTTGCAGCGGTCAGCACGGAACCCGCGCGCTGAACCGCAGACGGAGGACGCAATGAAGATTTACGACATTTCCCGCGAGCTGCTTTCGGCTCCGGTCTACCCCGGAGATCCTGTGCCGGAACTGCGCCTCACCGGGAGCTGCTGCACCGCGGCATTCCTGTTCTGGAAGGGCTGCTGCTGGACGGGATTGCGGATGGGAATTATCTGCTCAGCGCCCTGCCTTTAAAGTTGGCGGACGCCGACGGAGCGCCGGTGCGCGCAGTGTTGATGGAAGTCAACCATAATTTGAACAAATAAAGGACGGTTTGGATGAAAAAGAATCAGGCAGAGCTCGGCACCCCACAGCTTGGGACAAAGCAGGAGCGCGGCGCGTTTTACCGCTCGGTGTTTTCGCTGGTGATTCCGATGGCGCTGCAGAATTTAATCAATGTCGCGGTTTCCTCGGCAGATGTTGTGATGCTGGGCCGTGTGGGAGAAACGACGCTTTCAGGCGCTTCGCTTGCCGGTCAGGTGCAGTTTATCATGACGCTTATTCTCTTCGGGCTTTCTTCGGGCGCTGCAGTGCTCACTGCGCAATATTGGGGAAAGCGCGATATTCGTACGATCGAACGGGTGCTCGGCATCGCAATGCGCTTTGCGCTGCTTGTGAGCGTCATCTTTACCGCTGCGGTCTGGATCGCGCCCGAATCCATTATGAAAATCTTTACACCAGAACAGCCAGTGGTGGAGGAAGGCGTTAAATATCTCAAAATCATTTCCTTTTCGTATATTTTCACCGCTTTTACACAGATTTATCTTAACGTCATGCGCAGCGTAGAGCGCGTTATGGTTGCAACTGTGGTCTATCTGGTTTCCCTGATGATGAATATTTCGCTCAATGCGGTGTTCATCTTCGGTATGCTCGGTTGTCCGGCAATGGGAGTTTCCGGGGCGGCGTTGGCAACGCTGATTGCACGGCTCACGGAATTCGCGATTGTGATCGTTTACAGTCTGCGTTTTAACCGTCAGGTGCGGTTTTGTTTCAAGGATTTGTTTGGTCACCATCGTGAGTTGTTCCGCGATTTCATGAAGTATTCGCTGCCGGTAACGGCAAACGAGATGCTCTGGGGTGTCGGCGTTTCAGTCAATTCGCTGGTGATCGGCCATATGGGGCAGTCGGCGGTCGCCGCCAATTCGGCGGCACAGGTGGTGCGTCAGCTGGCGACCGTTGTTTCGTTTGGCATTGCAAACGCAACTGCTATCCTGATTGGCAAGGTGATCGGCGCAGGACGGGAAGACCTGGCGGACGTTTACGGCAAACGCTTTGTGAGGCTCACGCTGGCGGCAGGATTTCTGGGGGCCTGTGTGGTGTTGGCGGTGCGGCCGGTGGTGCTCGGCGTGATGAATCTGGGAGACGAAGCGAGCGGCTACCTTTCCTTTATGATGTTTGTGATGTCTTACTTTGTTTTCGGGCAATCCTATAATACAACGATAGTGGTTGGCGTATGCCGCGCGGGAGGAGACGCAAAATTCGGTCTGCTGCTTGATTCCACGATGATGTGGGGATTTTCTATCCTGCTGGGCACCCTTGGCGCATTTGTGTTCCACTGGAGCGTGCTGGTTGTTTATGTGCTGCTCATGAGCGACGAGGTTGTCAAGCTGCCGATTACCACATGGCGATATTTTTCAAAGAAATGGTTGCGCAACGTAACGCGGGACGAGGCCGCCGAAGCATAGAAAAAGTGTTGTCCGCATATGATTTGGCAAATGAATTTTGTCTGGGGTGTATCTCCGGGCAGAAGGGGTGTGCAGGATCATGACGGAAAATGAAAGAAAAACCGAGAATGCGGCAGAATATACATTTATTAACCGGAATACCCGGCGGAAAAGCGAGGAAGAAGACTTCGGCGGAGAGATTCATCCGTCCCAGGCGGATTACGAAACGGAGGAGCTGCCCGAAGAGCCTTTTGACGGGGAAAATGGACGAACGGTTCCGGAGAGGTTTGCGGCAAAGCCCAAAAAGCCGTTGCGTTCAGTTGCGCTGGTGCTTGCGGTGCAGACGGCGCTTGCAGCGCTGCTGATAGCCGGCGCGGCGGTGATTCGGCTGATTGGCGGGGAAACGGCGCAGCAAATTACACGACAGTATTATCAGCTGACCGAGTCCGGCGCCGTTGATTTGAAGGGTCTTTTTGCGCCGATTGCGCCGGAATCGGAAGCAAGTTCCGGAGCGGAGCCGACGGAGAGCATCGCTTCCGGAAAAGCAGAATCGGATTCTTTCGCAAGCGAAGCGCGATCTGTGCCGGAGCAGGAAGCGCCGGTCGCTTCGGAGGGCTGAGCCATGCTGCACCGACCGCAGTTTGCGCCGATTTTTTTTCGGGTTTTCGGCTGCCGGATAGAAATTGACCTGTTTTTTTGTGCAGGGCTGGCGCTGGTGCTGCTGATGGATCCGACTGGAACAGTATGCTGGTGTGTGGCCGCTGCGGCGCTGCACGAGTTGGGGCACATGGTCGCAATGAGGGCGTTGGGCTATGTGCCATGTGTGCTGCGGCTTACAGTGTTCGGCGCCCGTCTGCAGCACACAGGCGCCGTTACACAGACCTACTGGAAGGATTTTCTGGTTGCGGTTTCCGGTCCGCTGTGCAACATCCTTTCCTTCTCTCTGCTGTTGGCCGTAGGCAGATGCTCTGCGCCGCAAATCTGGCAAGCGGTAAGGGTGCCGGCCTATACGCATCTGGCAATCGGTGCGTTTAATCTGCTTCCGGTGGAGCCACTGGATGGTGGGCAGGCGGTAAGTGCGCTGCTCCACAAGCTATTTCCCGTGGAAAAAGCGGATGTGATCATGAATTTTATCACTTTTTTCTTCCTGCTTCCGTTAGGGGCGGCGGGCTTTTTTGTTTTGCTGCGTTCGCGCGGCAATTATTCTTTGCTGGCGCTTACATTTTATCTCACGGCGCTTTTTGTGTTGAAACGGCGTTGAAATACCATGAATTTTGCGGTAAAATAAAAAATATCGTTGGCACAAAATAAGTGCGATTGAAATTGAGGTGCTGTCATTACTGCGCATCTTTCTGAAAACGCGCGGAAGAAATTGCTGTTCAGAAGACGCGTCAGGCGCTTCCGATCGATCAGGAAAGACCAAACGAAAGGACTGAATCGAAATCATTAACAGGGAAATCGAATCATTTTTGCTCGATGTGCAAAAGCCCGGGCGATACACCGGCGGCGAGCTGAACGCCGTCGTCAAGAACAAAGAAGAAGTCGACGTGCGTTTTGCGTTTTGTTTCCCGGATATCTACGAGGTCGGCATGTCGCATCTGGGAATGAAGATCCTTTACAGCCAGTTCAACGCGGTACCTTATATTTGGTGCGAACGCGTGTTTGCACCGTGGGTTGACATGGAAGAGGAGATGCGTAAGCGCGGCATCCCGCTGTATGGGCTGGAAAGCGGCGACCCGATTACTGATTTTGATTTTATCGGGTTTACGCTGCAGTATGAGCTGAGCTATACCAACGTGCTCAACATGCTTGAGCTGGCGAAAGTTCCGCTTTTGGCAAAGGACCGCGGCGACGCGCTGGAGCAGATCGTTGTGGGCGGAGGCCCGTGCGCCTGCAACCCGGAGCCGCTTTGCGATTTTATTGATCTTTTCTTTTTGGGAGAAGGCGAAGAGGTCGACCTCGAGGTGATCGAGCTTTACCGCGCCTGCCGTGCTGAGGGCGTTGGCAAGCATGAATTTCTGCGCCGTGCGGCACAGATTGAAGGCGTCTATGTGCCATCGCTGTATGAGGTTTCGTACCACGACGACGGAACACTTGCCGCGGTAACGCCGCAGGAGGGCGCCCCGGCCCGAATTCGCAAACGAATCATCCGGAACATGGATGCCTGCTATTATCCGGATAATTTTATTGTACCGTTCCTTGATATTGTGCATGACCGTGCGGTAGAAGAGGTGTTTCGCGGCTGCATCCGCGGCTGCCGTTTTTGCCAGGCGGGCTTTATTTACCGCCCGGTGCGTGAAAAATCGCCGGCAACCGTTGCGCGCCAATGCGCTGCGCTGTGCGAAAACACCGGTTACGATGAGGTTTCGCTTTCCTCGCTGAGCACCAATGATTACACGGCTCTGCAAACACTGCTCGCCGATACAAAGGATTGGGCGGAACGCGAAAAGATCAGCCTTTCGCTGCCGTCGATGCGTGTGGATGCGTTTTCGGACGAGCTGGTGCAGAATCTGCAGTCGCTGCGCCGCAGCGGGCTGACCTTTGCGCCGGAGGCAGGAACTCAGCGTATGCGCGATGTCATCAACAAAAATGTTACGCAGGAGGAGCTGCTTGACACCTGCCGCCGCGCATTCCGGGCGGGATGGACGACCGTGAAGCTGTACTTCATGATCGGGCTGCCGACCGAAACGATGGACGACGTCGCGGGAATCGCCGATTTGGGACAGGCGGTGGTAGATGAATTTTATGCGCTGCAGGATCGCCCAAGGGGGAAAAGCGTGCAGGTAACGCTCAGTGCTTCGGCGTTTGTGCCGAAACCGTTTACGCCGTTCCAGTGGGCGCCACAGGACACGGTGGAAAGTTTTCGTGAAAAGCAGCGTCATTTTGTCGGTTCCACGCATTCCCGCAAAATCAAGTGCAATTATCATGACGCGGAGGCGAGTGTGCTGGAGGGTGCCTTTGCGCGTGGAGACCGCAGGCTCGGCGCGGTGCTTCTCCGGGCACAGCAGTCCGGCTGTCGGTTGGACGGCTGGGGAGACTTTTTCAGCTACGAACGGTGGATGCAGGCGTTTGCCGAATGCGGCGTTGACCCGGCGTTTTATTCGCACCGCGCACGCAGCTATGATGAGGTGCTGCCGTGGGATCACCTGGATTATGGCGTCAGCAAGGCGTTTTTGCGCGCGGAGTCCGAAAGGGCCATGACTGCGCAGACGACGCCGAATTGCCGTGAAAAATGCTCAGGCTGCGGTGCGGCCTGCTGGAAGGCGGGTGTTTGTGTTGCAGACCGTTAGGATATGGTTTCGGAAAACGGGGAGCGCAAGATATATTTCGCACCTTGACCTTTCCCGCTGTATGGCGCGAGCGCTTCGGCGGGCGCATGTTCCGGCGTGGTACACCGAGGGCTTCAGCCCGCATCTGTTTGTTACGTTTGCGCTGCCGCTTTCGCTCGGTCAGGAAGGGGAACGCGAATCGATGGATATCCGCCTGCCGGAGGACTATTCGCCTGCGCAGGCTGCCGAAGCGCTGGGCAAAGCTTTGCCGCCCGGCCTTGGCGTGATCGGCGCCGCGCTGCCCGAGCAAAAGCCGGGCGATGTTTCGGCGGCGCGCTTCCGTTTGGAGTTTTCCGGAGAAGGGGCGGCAGAAACGATTCGAGGGCTGCTTGCCGAGCCGGAACTGCCGGTGGTGAAAAAAACGAAAAAAGGCGAAAAAGAGCTTGACCTGCGGCAGTGGTTTGCCGGGGCGGAAATTGCCGAAGAGGACGGAACGATCGCACTGCGGCTGAATCTGCCGGCAGGCAGCAGCGAAAGCGTCAACCCCGCGCTGTTTGCCGAGCTTGCACTGCAGCGGTCGCCAAAGCTTCAGATCCGCATCGTCCGCGAAACGCTGCTTTGCGAAACCGCGGAAGGTCTGAAAGAATTTTTGTAAAAATGAGAAAAATCGTTGCGTTTTCCGGTTTGATGTGATATAATCAACAGGCATTTGGATTGCCGCCGGTGCTGCCGGTGGGGATTTGATGCCCGGCTTTTTGGCCGAGAATCAAAGCGGACAGTCCTCTGGCGTTTTTGCCGCGTATGAATGTCTGAAATTATAAGGAGGAACTCCCATGGATGCCCTGAAACTGATTGCTGCCGATTCGATGAAGGCAGAAGTCCCGTCTTTCAAAGTTGGCGATACCGTCAAGGTCGACGTCAATATCCGTGAAGGCGAGCGCGAAAGAATCCAAAGCTTTGAAGGTACCGTCATTGCCAGAAAGAGCAGCGGCGTTGCCGAAACCTTTACCGTCCGCCGCGTGGCTTACGGTGTCGGCGTGGAAAGAGTTTTCCCGCTGCATTCCCCCAACGTGAAGGGAATCACCGTAATTCGTCCCGGCAAGGTTCGCAGAAGCAAGCTTTATTATCTGCGTGACAGAGTCGGTAAAGCCGCCAAGGTTAAAAGCCAGATCGGCTAAAGCAGACAGGAAAGGGACGCATGCCGTCCCTTTTTTGTTTTCTGTGCAGAACTTTTCTTTTTGCTGCAAAGCATTGAATTTTTAGGAAGGGACGGTGTTCCGCCGTGGAAGAAAATGTTTCGGTGCAGTGGTTTCCCGGCCATATGGCGAAAACCCGCCGTAAAATAAAAGAAAACCTTGCGTTGGTGGATGCCGTGGCCGAGATTATTGACGCCCGCATTCCGCAGAGCAGCCGCAATCCGGAAATTGACGCGTTGGTGGCTGCAAAGCCGCGCCTTGTGCTGATGAACAAGGCGGATGTTGCCGACCCCATCGAAAACAAAAAGTGGATCCGCTGGTTTGAAGAGCGGGGGATCACCGCGCTGCCAGTGGACTGCAAAACGGGCGCGGGGCTGAACCGTGTGCTGCCCACCGTACGGACGCTGCTGGCCGATAAGATCGCCGGGTGGCAGCAGAAGGGAATGGCCGGGCGCAGCATTAAAATTATGGTAGTTGGCATTCCTAATGTTGGAAAATCATCGTTTATCAACCGCATGGCAAAAGGCGATTCCGCCAAGGTTGAAAACCGCCCGGGCGTTACCCGCGGTAATCAGTGGTTTTCGCTCGGCAAAGGGTATGAGCTGCTCGATACGCCGGGCGTTCTCTGGCCGAAGTTTGACGACCCGAAGGTCGGTGAACGGCTGGCCTTTACGGGTGCGGTCAAAGACGAAATTCTTGATGCGGAACAGCTCGCCGCCCGGCTGAGCTGGATTTTGTGGAACGAACACAGGGAACTGCTGTGCGCACGTTATAAACTCAGCGGAACAGAGCAACCCGAAAACGGATTTGAACTGCTGGAGATGATCGCGCGCCGCCGCGGAATGCTGATCCCGGGAGGAGAAGCCGATACCGAACGCGCAGCCAATGCCGTGCTGGAAGAATTTCGCGCGGGGAAAATTGGCCGCATTACACTGGAATGCCGATCATCTTCAGTAAAAACGACCTGACTGGGCAAACCGTGCGCAGTGGGTGTTTGTTCGGCACTCAGGAAAGGGGAAAACCGGATGGCGAAAAAAGAACAGCCGGTGATCGACTGGCTTCGGTATGAAAACGAAGCGCTTGCACAGGGGTACGCCGCGGTCTGCGGTATTGATGAGGCCGGCCGCGGTCCGCTGGCCGGGCCGGTTTATGCCGCCGCGGTCATTCTGCCGCCCGGTGTTATCATCGACGACGTCAATGATTCCAAAAAGCTGAGCGCGAGAAAACGGGAAGCGTTGTTTGATGTGATCTGCGAACAAGCAGTCGCGTATGCGATCGCCTGCGCGGAGGTCTCTGAAATTGAGCAGCTGAATATTCTGCAGGCAACGTTTTTGGCTATGCGCCGCGCGGTGAAAGAGCTGCCGGTTGCGGCGGATTTTGCCATCGTGGACGGAAACCGGCTGCCGGGGCTTTCGATTCCATCGCGCGCAGTGGTGGGCGGCGACGCAAATTCTGCCAGTGTGGCGGCGGCGTCGGTTCTGGCAAAGGTCAGCCGTGACCGTTACATGCTGCAGATGGATGAGCTTTATCCGCAATACGGATTTGCGCGGCACAAGGGCTACGGCACTGCGCTGCATGTGGAGCGGCTGCGCGAATTCGGCCCTTCTCCGATTCATCGCAGGAGCTTTCTGAAAAATATTCTTCCGTGAGAAGGTTCGGAATCCATCGCAACTCTTGTTTAGGCATCGGGACTTGTGAGCGTTGATCGGAATTTCCGTCTGTTTTTTTGCTGTAAGGGGGCGCGCTGTGACAACCGGAGAATTGGGCGAAAAGCTTGCCTGCGTTTATCTGAAACGCAAGGGGTATACGATCCTTTGCCGCAATTATCACTCCCGCTGGGGAGAAATCGATATTATTGCAAGGGCCGGAGCATATATTGTTTTTGCGGAGGTCAAAACCCGCGCACCGGACGCGATTGCTCCGCCGGAGGAATCGGTCGGCACGGCGAAGCGGAGAAGAATTCTCCGTACGGCGCAGCAGTATCTCTCTTTTTTTCCACAAAAGCTGCAGCCGCGCTTTGACGTTCTCGCCCTGACGATGGAAGGAAACGGAGCGCGTGTAAAACATTATGAAAATGCATTCGGAGCGGAGGATGGATATGCGCCTTTTTGATCTGCACTGCGATACGCTTGTAGAAGCGATGAACACAGGGAAGGAGCTGCGACACAACGACCTGCAGCTTTCCTTTGATAAAGGAAAGGAATTTTCCCCGTGGATTCAGACCATGGCGGTTTTTGTGGAGGACAGTGTCCGCGGCGGCGATGCCCGCGGGATCGTCAGCCGTGCGCGGCAGTATTTGCAAAGTCAGCTGAATCGAAACCCGGAGATTCGGCGCTGTGAAAATCCGGAGGATTTTGCACAAGTTAAGAATAACGCCGAAACCGGTGTAATGCTTTCGCTGGAAGGCGGCACGCCGCTGGCGGGCGACTTGCGGTCAGTGCGCGAATTGCGGAAGGCCGGCGTGCGAATGATGACCCTGACGTGGAACGGTTCCAACGAGATCGGCGGCGGAGCAGGCGCTCCGGGCGGACTGACTCCGTTTGGGCGCAGTGTGATTTCGGAAATGGAGGCTTGCGGCATGGCGGTGGATATTTCTCACGCCAGCGACGAGCTGTTTGCCGGTGTTGCAGAGGCGGCGCAGAAGCCGTTTGTCGCGTCACACAGCAATTCCCGGGCGGTTTGTCCGCATAGACGCAACCTGACGGATGAGCAGTTTGGCGAAATTGTCCGCCGCGGAGGTATTGTCGGAATTAATTTGTACCCGGAATTCATCACCGGAGGCAGCGACGCTTCGCTGGATGACATCTACCGCCATCTGGAGCATTTCTGGTCGCTCGGCGGGGAAAAGATTACGGCGATCGGAACCGATTTTGACGGAGCTGAAATGCCGTCCTCCATTCCCGATCTGGCTCATCTGGAACGGCTGGCGGAATATCTTCTCGGTAAAAACACCAAGGAAAGCCTGATTGATGATCTGTTTTTTAACAACGCCTATAATTTTTTTGTGGGGCTTTGACACAGGGCATTCTGTGGTATAAAATGAAGAGTAAATAAAATGCGGGAGGCCGTGGAACACCCGCCGGCGGCAAACTCTGCCGATTTCCGAACGGAAAGGACGAATTCAAAGATGGAATATTGCAGCACAAGAAATAGCGCTGCCCGGGTGCAGTCTGCGCAGGCGATTGCACAGGGAATCTCTGCCGAAGGAGGACTCTTTGTCCCCTGTGAATTCCCGCAAATTGATTATCAGATGCTTTGCGAGCTGGAACAGGACGATTATGCCACGCGGGCGGAAAAGTTGATGCGGCTGTTTTTGACGGATTTTTCCGGCAACGAGGTACGCGATTGTGTGCGGGGAGCGTATACCGATGAAAAATTTGAGCCTTCTCCGGCGCCTGTGGTTCTGCTGAACCGGAGCACCTATGTATTGGAACTTTGGCACGGCCCAACCTGCGCGTTTAAAGATATGGCTTTGCAGATTCTGCCTCATCTGATGACGCGTGCCGCCCGGAAAACCTGCGACGGAAAAACGGTTGTCATTCTGGTTGCGACCTCCGGCGACACCGGAAAGGCCGCGTTGGAAGGCTTTCGTGACGTGCCGAACACTAAGATTATCGTTTTTTACCCAGAGGACGGCGTCAGCCCGATGCAGAAGCTGCAGATGGCGACACAGGAGGGAGAAAACGTTTCCGTCTGCGCCATTCACGGCAATTTTGACGACGCGCAGACCGGCGTAAAAGAAATTTTTACCAATTCCACCGTCAAACAGCTGCTTGCATCGCATAATATGCAGTTTTCAAGCGCGAATTCGATCAACTGGGGACGCCTGCTGCCGCAGATTGTGTATTATTTTTCCGCTTATTGCGACGCGATGAACAGCGGTGAGATGGATTATAACGGCGAAAAAATCAATTTTGTGGTTCCGACCGGGAATTTCGGCAATATTCTGGCGGCACATTATGCCCGGAAAATGGGCCTGCCGATCAACAAGCTGATCTGTGCCTCCAATGCCAACAATGTGCTGACGGATTTCATCCGTACGGGGGTTTATGACTGCAACCGCCCGTTTTATACCACACAGTCGCCGTCGATGGATATTCTGGTTTCCAGCAATTTGGAACGGCTGCTCTTTGACCTGACCGGCGGAGACGCACGCAGAGTCGGAGCGTGGATGGAGAATCTGAAAACAGTGGGCAGCTACGAGGTGGACGACGCCGTCAAACAGCAGATTTCGGCGCTGTTTTACGGCAACTGGTGCAGCGATGTGGACGCGCAGGCGACGATTCGCCAGTTGTTTGAATCCGAGGGTTATCTTTGCGACACTCACACGGCGGTGGCTGCTGGGGTCTATGAAAAGTATGTGCGCGAAACGGGGGACACTACTCCTACGGTTATTGTATCCACAGCCTCCCCTTATAAATTTGCCGATGCGGTTTTGCAGGCGGTCACCGAGGAAAAGCACGAGATCGATGATTTTGCCAAGGTGGACATGCTCGCGGCGGTAACAGGTGCGCCGGTTCCCGAGCCGATTGCCTCCCTGCGGGGAAAGCAGGTTCGTTTTACGCAGAGCTGCGAAGTTCCGCAGATGGCCGATGCAGTGCTTTCCATGCTGAATATTCGCTGATTTTGATTTCAGAGGGGGAAAACGTGTGTCTCTGTTTGCCATTGCCGACCTGCACCTTTCTCTCGGCAGCGCAAAACCGATGGATATTTTCAGCGGATGGGATCATTATGTCGCCAGACTGGAGGAAAACTGGCGCAGGGTGATCACCGACCGCGACACCATTGTGATCGCAGGAGACATTTCGTGGGCGATGAGTCTGGCGGAAGCAAAGCAGGATTTTTCCTTTCTGGAATCGCTCCCAGGGCAGAAGATCCTGATGAAGGGCAACCACGATTACTGGTGGAGCACCCGGAAGAAAATGGATGCCTTTCTGTCGGAGAACGGCTTTTCCACTCTGCGGATCCTGCACAACTGTGCCTATTCCGTCGGCGGGGTTTCCGTCTGCGGAACACGCGGCTGGTTTTATGACGCGGAAGAAGACGCCGACAAAAAAATTTTGAACCGCGAGGTCGGCCGCTTGAAAACATCGTTGGCGGATGCTTCTCCGGGAACAGAACCGGTGGTTTTTCTGCATTATCCTCCCGTCTTCGGCGGTGATCGCTGCGAGGAATTTTTGGCGGTGCTGCGCGAACAGGAAATTCGCCGCTGCTATTACGGGCACCTTCACGGCCCTTCCATCCGCCGTGCGGTGACGGGCGATTATGACGGGGTGGCGCTGCGTCTGATTTCCGGCGATGCGGTCGGCTTTTTACCTGTTCTGGTGGAAAAGTGCTGACGTGCGGCAGGGTCGTTTCCAGTCGATAAAATATTGACAGTTTATTAAAGTTTTCTGCATTTGACAACATGTAGGTGATACAATGATGAGTGACAAAAGAAGAAAATAAAAGTAGCGAATAGGCGTGACATATGCTAAGGTTGAGTTGACGAGACAAAACCGAAAGGCAGGTGTCACCCTATCCGCTATGAATAA
>JBMNVT010000027.1:0-26133 GCA_050947015.1 Acutalibacteraceae bacterium | reverse complement strand
CGGCTTTTCCCGTACACAGCGGTACAAGTTAACCAGCAGTCCGTTGAAATCGTTATACACCTCAAAGTCGTTACCGGGCGGCTTGTGAAACAGTATCCAGCCGCCTCCGCCGAATACTTCAATGTATGTACCGTACTTTATCTCTACCGTTATCGTCATTGGTTTGCTGAAAGATATGACGAGCACCAGCGGTGGAATTGTCAATGACCTGATTACTGCGCTGGGAGGAGAAAAAATTAATTTTTTTGCAGACCCAAAGTGGTTTCGGCCGATGTATGTGCTGTCAAGTATCTGGTCAGGAATCGGTTATAGCTCCATTATTTATTTGGCGGCAATTTCCGGAATTAATCCGGAGCTTTATGAATCGGCAGTGCTTGACGGAGCTTCCCGGTTCAAGCAGGCAATTCATATCACGCTGCCCTGTATTTCATCCACCATTATTATTCTGTTAATTTTTGCAGTGGGAGGCATTGTTGGAAACGACTACCAGAAAATTTTGCTGATGCAATCCCCGCTGACCTACGAAACGTCAGACGTAATTTCAACCTATGTTTACCGCGAGGGAATTCTGGGCGGAAGCTATAGCTATACCACCGCCGTTAATCTGTTTACCTCGTTAATTTCATTGTTTTTCTTGCTGGTAACCAACTGGATTGCCCGCAAGACCGGCGAAGGTTCAATTTTCTGAAAGGGGTGCGGTATCATTGCAGATTCAAACTGCCGGGGCTAAAAGAAAGTGGAAGCTGTTTGATTATATCAATACGGCAATCCTGGTTTTGCTCAGTGCAATTTTTCTTTATCCGCTTCTGATGACGACAGGGCTTTCCTTCAGCAGCGCAAAAGCTTTAGTAGGGGAAAACGTGATTTTAATGCCAAAAGGGTTTACCCTGCAGTCCTATCAGGCTATTTTATCGGATCCGTCTATTTTGCGTTATTATCTTAACACGATTATTTATGCGGTTACCGGAACGCTTTTGTCGCTGACGTTTACGGCATTGCTGGCGTACCCTCTTACAGTGCAGGAATTTCGAGGAAAAAAACTGATTAATGTTTTGCTGCTGATTACCATGTTTTTCGGAGGCGGAATGATTCCGACCTATCTTACGATCCGCAATCTGCATATGATTAACACAATTTGGGCAATGATTCTTCCGGGCGCAATTTCAGCCTGGAATGTGATTATGTTTGTTAACTTTTTCAATACAATCCCGGAATCGCTTAGGGAATCAGCTACAATTGATGGGGCAAATCATCTCAGAAT
Organism: Acutalibacteraceae bacterium; assembly: GCA_050947015.1. GTDB lineage: Bacteria > Bacillota > Clostridia > Oscillospirales > Acutalibacteraceae > CAKXIK01. The sequence goes on along the minus strand of JBMNVT010000027.1, from coordinate 24,872 downwards.
TCTGTTTTCGATTGTGATTCCGCTTTCCAAGGCACTGCTGGCAACCATTGCGCTCTTTACAATTGTCGGATTTTGGAATGACTATTTTAATGCAATGCTTTATCTGGAAAGCACGTCCAAAATGCCGATTCAGATATTCCTGCGTAAAATTCTGATTAACATGGAAATCAATGAAGGGAACATGCAGAATAACGACATTGGAAAGCTGCTCGATATGGTCAACGCCAATCCCCGTACCGTCAAGGCAGCAGCAACAATTGTTACAATTATCCCCATTATTTGTGTTTATCCATTTTTGCAGAAATACTTTACCAAAGGGATGATGTTGGGTGCTATCAAGGCGTAAACGAATTATCGGTTACGCCTGAAGGATATAATTTTAAGGAGGAAAAGTCATGTTCAACAAGAGAAAAGCGTCTCGTGTTTCCCTGGTTCTTTGCGCGGTACTGCTGCTTTCGTTCCTGTTCGGATGCAGTCAGACACCATCCTCAAGTCAGGCAGGATCAACAGCTTCAGCCGGCAGCACGGCTGAAAACAAAAGCATTACCTTCCCCTATACCGGAGAGGAAATTGTTTTTTCCGCCTATGGTTACGAGGGACTTGACCAGAACCCGGAATTACTTTGCCAAAAAGAGTGGAAAGAACATATCGGAAATGTTACAATTAAGTGGGAGTTTGCAGCGTATTCTGATTGGCAGGAAAAGAGCAAGATTTATCTTTCCACCAATGACATCCCGGACGTGATGCCGGTTTCCGATATCATGGCAACCATCAATGAGTACAGCGCAACCGGGATGCTGCTGGATTTCAACAAGTATGCAGAGTACATGCCGAATCTGGCGGAATACCGCAAAACGTATACAAATCTGGACTACATCTGCAAGGAAGACGGTGCCCGTTATGGTATTATCGGTGTTCAGCCGATCGATTTTGCCGGCGAATCCTGGTTTGTCAATATGGACGTACTCAACGCAGCCGGCCAGAAGGTGCCGTCCACTTTTGAGGAAATGCTGCAGGTTATGCGTGCGGTAAAGGCAAAAGACCCGACCGTTATTCCCTTCCAGTCATATTGGAATATCGGCTATGCGCAGGGCTGGGTTGCCAGCGCAATCGGTGCGCAGGCAAGTCTGGTATATTATGATACGGACGCAAAGACATACAAGTGCTCCTATCGCGAAGAATCCGCCAAGCGCAAGGAACTGATTCAGACAATGGCGACCATGTACAAAGAGGGCTTGATCAATCCGGAAATCCAGACGATGTCCTTTGAACAGGAACAGAATGTGATTGCCTCCGGCAAATGGGCGTTCAGTGCTGTATATAACGGTTCACCGGAAAGGGAAATCTTCAAAGTCAATCCGGGCGAAGATTTGCCATATGATATTCAGCCGATGACGGCGCCTGCCGATAAAGACGGTAACCGCTACCTGAGAATTGCATATCAGCACGACGGCATTCCGGGCTGGGGGTTGGTCTGCTCAAGCAAGGCGGAGCATCCGGAATATCTCGCGGCTTATATGGACCAGGTAGTCTCCCCTTACGGTCGTGATATCTTTAACTACGGCGTCGAAGGAGTGACCTTTGATATCACGGACGGCATATATGTCTTGAAAGATGGTATCGATAAGGCAGAATACGGCATCGGCACTCAGTATGAGGTCTGGATGGTCGGAATGGGTCCGCTGCAGCGCAGCTCGGAGGGGTATAAACTGATAGAACGTTCGATGGAACTTAACCTCAAGAACTTTACCGACGGAACCGTAAAAGCTCAATTTGACCCGGCCTTTGCGGTCTTTACGGCAGATTCCGGCGCAGAAAAGGCGAATCTCGAAAATGTGCTGAAAACCTTTATCGAAGAAAATGAGGCCAAGTTTATTTATAATCTGCGGGATATGAGCGAGTGGGATTCTTATGTTGCAGAACTTGAGAAAATTGCAAGTATTGACGATTTGCTCCAGTTGTACAACGATTCCCAGATTATTGTCCGTGATCCGGAGCGCATTTTTGTAGCGAAGTAATTTAAAAAAATTAAGAGACACACGGGGAGCGTTCTCCGTGTGTTTTGGTGTTTGAAAGGTCGTTGTGTAAGACAAAGAAAGGCGTGCGTGTTCATGAAAAAACCGGTTGAAATGAGGTACGGAAGCATATTTCGCAATATTTTTTCAATTTTAGCCATATTGATTGCAATTACAACGGCATTTAATTTGACAATGACCTTGTTTATCCGCAGCCGGCTGTTTTCTGATAAAATGCAGGAGCAGAATGTGTTCATCGATGCTTATGTATCTTCCATGGATGATACATTTGAAGCGTTGCAGAATATTTTTACTTACTTACAGAAAAACGATGCGATACAAAAACACAGCCTTCCCGATTATCGGGAAGGGGAAGATTATTTGCAAAACGAGCAGGCGATTATTGACCTGCTCAGCACATTTTCATTTACGTCGACTGCAGTGAATGAAATTTTAATTCAGTGGGATGATTCCACTTATCTTTATACAAAGCAGGGCATTACCGAACGGCATGTTTACTTTCAGAATCGGTTTCAGGGAGACTATCTGCAATGGAATGATTTGATGAGCAACCGATACAGCCGTGTTACCGTCCGGAAAACAGACGCCCGAGCAGTATCGGCTTCGCAGAGCAGCAACAGCGCAGGGTATCTCACAGGAACATCCGGCATTTATCTTCTGCAGTCCATCCAAAGCGGGAGCCTTTATAACGGAACGATTTGTATGGTATTGGAAGAAGCCTTTATCAACAGCATTTTTCGAAATCAGGACTTTGCCTCGTCCCGTCAAATTTTTGTACTGGATCAGGATCAAAGAGTAATTGCCGCCAACACTGATGCAAGTCTGGATCAGCTGCTTTACGGTACCGGTTCCGCCGGTATTAAAAATGCCAGTCTGTATTTGGAACACCAAGGGATGCTTTCTCACAGGGAATCTGCAATGAGCGGAGTGGAATATGTAATCTTCACGCCGTACAACCAGCTGGCGGGAGGTTTTGATCGGATTTTTTTGCTGGCAAATCTGTTTTCTGCGGCTACAGTAGTGGCGCTTCTTGCATACGCTTACTGGAGCTCGCGCAAAATATACCGACCATTCCGCGGAATTCTCAACGCTCTGGGCGCATCTTCCGGAGGAGAGGATTCCAGAGATGAAACCTCCTATATTACCAATCGTGTGCTGGATATTCTTTCGGTAAATAATGCGATGCGCAATACCATTCAGAACAGCAGCCATATGGTGCTGCAGGCGGTGCTTTACAAAATTATTATGGGGAGCCCGACTGTAGAAGAAATGTTGGCCACGGCCAACCCGTATCAGATATCGTTTTCAGATGGCGTGTACGAAACGGCAGTGGTACGGCTTGATCTGCCGCCCGATCAGGAAGAACTGTTTTATACAAAATATTACGACAGTTTTACTCGGGTTCTGCACGCCCATTTGGGCGACTGGATCGTAGAGGTTCTGGAAACGCTGCCGGACGAATATACGCTGGTCATTTGCCTGAAAAGCGCCGATGAACAGGAAAAAATGCTGGATGCGCTGCAGCTGTCGTATGAATCGTGGCGCAGGCAGATTCCCGGCGCGGAATTTTGCATTGGGGTCAGCAATCAGTCGTCGGATATTCATGAACTCAAAAACTGTTACGAACAATCGATTGCCGCCCTGCGCCGTCGGCTGGTGCAGTCCACACAGACAATCTTTTTTATGCAGTCGGAAACCGCTGAAGATTCTCTGCCATTTCTGCCGGACGATTTGGAAGTGCAGCTGCGGGAACTGCTGGAAAAATCCGCAGCCGGGTACCTTACCACCTATGTAAAAAATATATTGGATCTCAATTATCAGAATAATGTGACATATGAAGCTTATCTTTCGGCTTGTGTTGTCATCAATCGATTTGTGGGACGCATTGTACAGGGAAAGGATGCAGTTGCCTTCAGCGATTTGATAAAAATTAATCCTACAAGCTATGTTTATACTACCCTGCGCTGCCGCGAAATCGTGCTTTCCAACCTTGTGGTTGCAGCACAGATCTCGGCGCGAAAAAACACGGCTTCTGTTATTGACCAGGTGCTGGATTATGTGAATAAGCACTTTCGGGAGGATATTAATTTGTCCTCTGTAGCGCTTGTTTTAGGATATACTCCAAACCATCTTTCACGCTGTTTTAAGCAAAACCGGGGAATTAATTTTACCGACTATCTGAACAGCCGGCGGGTTGCGTTTGCCAGAGAACAATTGATTACGACCTCGGACAACCTGAACCGCATCGCTGAAGCATGCGGTTTCCACAGCTCCAATCTGTTGATTCGGGCCTTTGAAAAATATGAGGGAATTACGCCCAGCGAGTTTCGGAAAAATATGCGTCAGCAAAGAAAAAACAGCCTCAGCAATTCGGAAAAGATTTGAAAGAAGGCTATTTAAACGACAAATTGATCGTATAATGGAAAGGAATGGATATCTTCATGAATGATCTTGCTTATTTGACCCAACATTATGACGATAAAATTCGCAGAATCAAGGAAATTGGCGCGCCGCTGAATTTTGTTTTTATTACCGATGAACATAACAGGCTCAACGAGTACGCCGCGCACGGAGAGCCGGGAAAATTTGAACTTGCGGTTCATGCAATTGATTCGATTCAATATATTCTGGATCGCTGCCCGGAAATTTCGTTTGTTGTTAGCGGCGGAGATATGGGCAATGATTACAATCCCGATCCGGAAAAGGTAAGAGAATCTCATCGTGAAGTGATGAGTGCATTATATCGGCTTTCGGTTCCAGTGCACTGTTGTATTGGAAATCACGACGATGCGCTTGGCAACGCAATTGATCGCGGTGATGATACAGAACCGTTTGCAATCTTACCCGACGAAATGCACCGGCTGTGCATGAAGTATAATCCTACCGAACAAAACTATTATTATATTGATGCTGAAGGGCAAAACTATCGTTTTATTTTTCTGAATACAAGTGATAAGCCCTATTTGCTGGATCAGGCAGGTCAGTATCCTTTTGGATGGCGATTGGAAATGTCAAATCAGCAAGCTGAATGGCTTGAGGAAAAGGCGCTAAAAACAGACAGAAGAATTATTATCTTCAGCCATTCACCGATTCATAACGCCGGAATTTACGGAACAGAAGGGTATCCCACAGGAATTAAGCCTTACGACGATCTGCTCAACGGGCCGCGTGTTTATTATGCAATTAAGCAATGTCCTAATGTAATTGCCATGATAGCCGGTCATGTACATTATGATAATCTGATTTATGACGACCGGATTCTGTCGATTACATCGCTCTGTTCTTTTGCACAGGAGTGGGCGCCGGGCTGTCCGCAAAGAATGTTTGGAACGATTACCGAAACAGCGTTTGATGTTTTTTCAGTGACAGAAAAGCAGATTTATATAACCCGTTTCGGTGCAGGAGAGGATCGTGTCGGCTGCATCATGCGATGACGCCTGCCCAAAGCGCAGCGGCCGAAACCGAAGCATCCGACAAAAAGAGCTTGCCATCCTGAAATGCAGATGACAAGCTCTTTTTTGTCGCAACGGCAGAACCAAGGCGGCTGTGCAGTAACCGGAGAGGATACCTGCGAGAATACAAAACGGGCGTGTTGCCAGGAAACGTTCTGTGTTTTGCAGATATTTTATACTGGTGCGTCTTCCTGCTTCATGGCCGCGGTAATCTCACCGATGAAGCAGATGTGATAGTCCTTCCCGGGATAACATTTCTGTTCAGTTTCACTGTCCCAAAAGCATTCCGGCAGCAGTGGCTGGCGGTAAAGCTTCCGGCAAACCAATACAAGCTTTGCCTCCTGAAACCAGACGGAGCCGGCGTCGAAAAACGGAGTCAGGCCGGTTTCTTTAGCTTTGTCGCAGTCGCGGCCGGAATGAGAGCCGCAAAAGGCAAGCGCCTGGTGGTGTTCCGGTGGGAAAAAGCTCAGGGAAAAATTCTCGCTTTTCTCCACGAATTTCAACGTGTGGCGCTGTGGGCGGATGTAGACTGTCGCAACATTTTTATTCCACAGCACGCCCGTTTGCCCCCAACTGACGGTCATGGTGTTCCAGCCGTTTTCGTCTCCGGCGGACAGCAGTGCCCATTGGTCGCCAATCAGCGAAAGAGGGGATTCCTCGCAGTATTTTCGAATATCAATTTCAGTAAATGCCATTGCAATCAAATCCTTTCTCATTGGTAGATGATAAAATTAATTTTCCAGCTCCTGCACAAAACAGATGATCCGGTTTGCCTCGGCAAAACCGCTGTGCAGATGAAACTGCAGGCTGGTTGTGTTGGAAAGTTCGCAGTCGCTTGCGAATTCGCTGCAGCCCATCCGGCGGCACCACAAGCGACATTCTGCCAGCAGAGCCGACGCGACGCCTTGCCTGCGGCAGTCTTCCCGGACAAAAATCCCTTCCAGATAACCGACCGGGCTGGTGTGTGTTCCCTCCACATAGTCGCGGCGCAAGCCGCACTGTGCAAACCCAACCGTGAGGGTTCCGGAATAAGCAAGAAAAACCGCTGCATCGTTGTTTTCCAACAGGGCGGCCAATTCTTCCTCCAGCTCGGCGGCGGAGTGTTCCGGCCAGAGCAGCAGCGCTGCATGCGCAGCGTCCGGCAGATTGGAATCGGACATCGGGACAATACGAATCATATGGATAACCTTTCCTTTCCTTGAAGCTGCAAAGAATGCGATGGAAACAGGTGTTGAATTTATTCTATCATATTTTCTTCGGCAGGAAAAGATGCTTTGCGGGATCAATTTCTGCCGCGAAAACCTCCAAACGTTGCCGCTGCAGGAAAGTAAGTTTTGGGCAAGGCACCAAAAATACAATATTATGCATAAATATGCAAATATATACTTGAATTTTGCAACGGACATGTTATAATAAGAACATCGCAAAAAGGAACCGGATTTTACAGGCCTGGCGGGGCGAAGAAAGGATTGTGGAACTTATGGCAGAAAAGAAGATTAAAAAGGTTGTTCTGGCGTATTCCGGCGGATTGGACACCTCCATCATTATTCCGTGGCTGAAAGAAAACTATGATAACTGCGAAGTGATTGCGGTCTCCGGCGATGTGGGTCAGGGGACCGAGCTGGACGGTCTGGAGGAAAAAGCGATCCGCACCGGCGCTTCCAAGCTGTATGTGCTGGATCTGAAAAAGGATTTCGTTGAAAATTACATTTTCCCGACCCTGAAATTCGGTGCAAAATATGAGGAGTATCTGCTGGGAACTAGTTTTGCTCGTCCCTGCATTGCAAAAGCGCTTGCCGAAATTGCCATCAAGGAGGGCGCCGACGCCATTTGCCACGGCTGCACCGGCAAGGGCAACGATCAGGTGCGTTTCGAGCTGACGCTCAAAGCCTTCTGCCCCGATATGAAGATCATTGCTCCGTGGCGCGAATGGAATATCAAGAGCCGCGATGAAGAAATTGATTACGCCGAGGCGCATCAGATTCCGCTCAAGATCAACAGAGAAACCAACTATTCCAAGGATAAGAACCTGTGGCACCTTTCCCACGAGGGCATGGATCTGGAAAGCCCCGCCAACGAGCCGAAGTACAGTAAACCCGGCTTTCTGGAGTTGGGCGTCAGCCCCGAACAGGCTCCCGATGAACCCACCTATGTGACGATTCACTTTGAAAAAGGTGTTCCGACTGCCATTGACGGCAAGGAGCTGGGCGCGGTTGAACTCATCGAAAAGCTCAATGCGGTCGGCGGTGCCAATGGTATTGGCCTGTTGGATATTGTTGAAAACCGTTTGGTCGGCATGAAGAGCCGCGGCGTTTATGAGACTCCCGGCGGCGCGATCCTGTACCATGCCATCAATGTGCTCGAAACCCTGACGCTTGACAAAGAAAGCGCGCACTACAAAGCTCAGATGGCACAGAAATATGCCGATATCGTTTACAACGGCCAGTGGTTTACGCCGCTGCGCGAAGCAATGGATGCCTTTGCTGACAAGCTGGAAGAAACCGTTACCGGCGACGTCAAGCTGAAGCTTTACAAGGGAAATATCATCAACGCGGGCGTTACCTCGCCTTATTCCCTTTATGATGAGCAGACGGCCTCCTTCGGCGAGGACGAGGATTATAACCAGAAGGATTCCGCCGGATTCATCAACCTGTTCGGTCTGCCGATCAAGGTTCGCGCAAAGAAGCTCGGCAGATAATTGCTTTGCCCGCATAAATATTCAGTACCTGCCGGAATTTTGCTTCCGGCAGGGTTTCCTGTTACTATGACGATTTTTATTTTGAAGCAGGAGGGTGCGCCTTGAAGCTTTGGACAGGACGATTCAGCAAGGAAGTTGCAAAGACCACGAACGATTTTAATTCTTCCGTTTCGTTTGACTGCCGTATGGCGAAGGAAGACATCACCGGGAGCATCGCGCATGCCACAATGCTTGGTGAATGCGGCATTATTTCGGCACAGGACCAGACGTCGATCTGCCAGGGGCTGACCGGGATTCTGGAAGATCTGGAATCCGGCGTTTTGCAGATCGATCCCAATGCCGAAGATATCCACACCTTTGTGGAGGGCGAACTGACTGCCCGGATCGGGCAGGCCGGAAAACGCCTTCATACCGCGCGCAGCCGCAACGATCAGGTTGCACTGGATCTGCGCATGAATCTCAAAACGCAGGCGGAGGGGCTGCGCGGGCAGCTGCTTTTGTTGGTCGGCACGCTCTGCGATCAGGCGGAAAAATATGCCGATACGGTGATGCCCGGCTATACGCACCTGCAGCGCGCACAGCCGATTACGTTCGGCCATCATCTGATGGCTTATGCCGAAATGTTCCTGCGGGACCTCGGTCGGCTTTCGGATGCGGCAAAGCGCATGGATGTCATGCCGCTCGGTTCCTGTGCGTTGGCGGGAACGACTTATCCGCTCAATCGTGAAAGAACCGCAGAATTACTTGGGTTTGCGGCTGTTTCACAGAACAGTTTGGACGGGGTTGCCGACCGGGATTTCTGCGTCGAGCTTGCCGCTGCCATTTCCCTGATTATGGTGCATCTTTCCCGTTTTTCGGAGGAGATCATCCTCTGGTGCTCGTGGGAATTCAAATTTATTGAACTGGACGACGCCTATTCTACCGGCTCGAGCATTATGCCGCAGAAGAAGAATCCTGATATCACAGAGCTGATCCGCGGCAAATCCGGCCGTGTCTTCGGTGACCTGATGACGCTGCTGACCATGCTCAAAGGGCTGCCTCTTGCCTATAACAAAGATATGCAGGAGGACAAGGAGGCTATTTTTGATGCGTTTGATACGGTGCAGCTCTGTCTGACAGCCTTTATCCCGATGCTGCAGACCATGACTGTTTTGCCCCAGAATATGCGGAAGGCGGCCGCAGGCGGCTTTATCAATGCAACCGACTGCGCGGATTATCTCGTTTCCAAGGGAATTCCGTTCCGTGATGCCTATAAAGCGACCGGCAATCTGGTAGCCCGCTGTATCGAGCTTGGGCTGACGCTCGAAACGCTGCCGCTGAGCGAGTATCAGGCGGTTTGCCCGCAGTTTGACGAAGGCGTGTTCGATGCCATTTCGCTGGAGCGCTGTGTGGAAGGCCGAAGGGTACTTGGCGGCCCGGCGCCGGAAAATGTCCGTGCGCAGGCCAAACGGGTGCGCGGATTGATTGCCGAAAAATAATTTTCCGCCGGTCTTGCGGCGAAAGGGTGAATTTGTTATGATAAAAGCAGGAATTGTCGGCGCGACCGGCTATGTCGGCGCAGAGCTTGTGCGGCTGCTGGCGCTGCACCCGCAGGCGCAGCTGTCTGCGGTCAGCTCCGTGTCGTTTGGAGGTAAGCCGCTCAGCGAGGTTTATCCGATGTATCGCGAGCTGTGCGATATGGAATGCGGCTCTTCGGATGAGGTAATCGAACGGTCGGACGTTGTGTTTGCGGCGCTGCCGCACGGACTTTCACAGGAGCTTGCCGCGCAGTGCATCGCCGCAGGCAAGGTTCTGATCGATATGGGCGCGGATTTTCGCCTGAAAAGCGAAGAAGCGTACCACGAATGGTACGGCGGCACTTTTCTTGACCCAAAACTGCATGAGCAGGCGGTTTACGGTTTGCCTGAGTTTTTCCGCAGCGAGATCCGCGGGAAACGCCTCATTGCAAACCCCGGCTGCTACACCACGGCGGTGCCAATGGCGCTCGTTCCTGCGGTTAAAGGCGGTTTTGTTGAGCTTGCGGGTATCATTGCCGACTGCAAAAGCGGTGTTACAGGCGCCGGGCGCGGCCTGACCCAGAACACGCATTATGCGGAGCTGAATGAAGGCTTTGCACCGTATAAGGTCGCAACACACCGTCACACTCCCGAAATTGAGCAGACGCTTTCCACCATTTCTGGCGAAGGAATGACCATAACGTTTGTGCCGCATCTGCTGCCGGTTAATCGCGGTATCCTGGCCACCTGCTATGCGCGCCTGAAACCCGGCGTGACCGAGGAAGCGCTGCGCAGCGCCTATGAGGAGTTTTACCGCGGCGAGCCTTTTGTAAGGCTTCTGCCGAAGGGAAGCATTGCGAACATCAAGAATGTAAAATACTCTAATTTCTGCGACATTTCTTTGCATATCGATTCGCGTGCCGGACTGCTGATTGCAGTTTCCGCAATTGATAATATGGTTAAGGGCGCCGCCGGTCAGGCGATCCAGAACATGAATCTGGTGTTTGATTTGCCCGAAACCACCGGCCTGCTTTCCATGCCGCCGGCATTTTGATCGGAAGATTTGATTCGTTGCGTGTCGGTTCCCAAAGCCCGACCGTACCGCAGAAGGGATGTAATATTGATGCAGATTAAAAAAATTGTGGGTGGCGTAACCGCGCCTGCCGGTTTTTTGGCTTCCGGAATTCACTGCGGAATCCGTAAGAATAAGCAAAAGCGCGATCTGGCGCTGATTTACAGCGAAACGCCGTGCACCGCTGCCGCGGTGCATACACAGAACCTGGTTTGCGGCGCGCCGAATACGGTGACCCGCCGTCATTTGGGAAATCACATCGCGCAGGCGATCATCTGTAACAGCGGCAACGCTAACACCTGCAATGCCGACGGCGAGCAGAAAGCCGAAATGATGGCGGAACTGATCGCGCGTCGACTGTCGCTCAACCCGGAAGATGTGGTCGTCGCCTCCACCGGTGTCATCGGCCAGGTTCTGCCGATCAAACCGATTGAAAGCGGCGCAGATCAGTTAGTTGCCGAGCTGAGCCGCGACGGCAGCACTCACGCTGCGGAAGCGATCGTTACAACGGATACCACCATTAAGGAAACTGCCTGCGAATTCACGCTGGGAGGAAAAACGTGCCGTATGGGCGGCATTGCGAAGGGGTCCGGCATGATCCATCCGAATATGGCGACGATGCTCAGCTTTTTGACGACGGATGCCGCGATCTCCGGCGAAATGATACACAAAGCGCTTACCCGTGTGATCGCCGATACCTTCAATATGGTCAGCGTCGACGGCGATACTTCCACAAACGATATGGTCGCGCTGCTGGCTTCCGGGTTGGCGGGGAATCCGGAAATTACCGCTGAGGGCGAGGATTATGAAACTTTCTGCGAAGCGCTGCATACGCTCTGCAGTGAAATCTGCCGCCGGATTGCGAAGGACGGCGAGGGCGCAACCAAGCTGCTGGTTTGCCATGTAAAAGGGGCCAAAACCGTGGCCGACGCAAAAAAAGCAGCAAAATCCGTTATCTGCTCCAGCCTGCTCAAAGCGGCTATGTTCGGTTCCGACGCAAACTGGGGCCGCGTGCTCTGTGCGCTGGGCTATTCCGGCGCGGATATCGACGTGCATACGGTTGCCGTCCGGTTTGTTTCCAAAGCGGGAGAAGTCGCCGTCTGCGAAAACGGCGCGGGCATTGATTTCAGCGAAGAGCTTGCCAAAACAGTGCTCAGCGAAGACGAGATCCTGATCGATATCTCCGTGCGGGGCGGCAGCGCGGAAGCCGAGGCTTACGGCTGCGATCTGACCTATGATTATGTCAAGATCAACGGAGATTACCGGACGTAATATTTTCTCAAAAGTAACCGAACGAATGACCTATCACGGAGGAAGGCCTGAGGAGAGATGAATATTTCAACAACGGAGCGCGCCGGCATTCTGGTGCAGGCGTTGCCGTATATTCAGCGGTATGCCGGCAAAACCATTGTTGTTAAGTATGGCGGCAATGCCATGATTGATGAAGAACTGAAAAACGCGGTAATGAGCGACATCATTTTGCTTTCTATCGTCGGCATCAATGTGGTGCTTGTTCACGGCGGCGGACCGGAAATCAGTGCGATGCTGAAAAAAACCGGCAAGGAAAGCCGCTTTGTCAACGGCCTGCGTTATACCGACCGCGAGACCATGGATATTGTCCAGATGGTGCTCTGCGGCAAGGTGAACAAAGACCTGGTCCAGCTGCTGCAGATGCACAACGGAAAAGCGATCGGTCTTTGCGGTCTTGACGGCGGAATGCTTACGGCGGAAAAACTGTGCGGCGCAGACGATGTCGGCCTAGTGGGAGAAATTTCGGCGGTGAACCCGCAACCGATTATCGATGTGATAGACAGGGGCTATATCCCGGTCATTGCAACGGTTGCCGGCGGCGAGAACGGAGAAACCTACAATATCAACGCGGATATTGCCGCAGCAAGAATTGCAGCTGAAATGCACGCCACCAAGCTGATTTTGATGACGGATATCCGTGGACTTCTGCGAAACAAGGACGATGAAGATTCCCTGATCTCCGTTGTAAACGCCAGCGAGGTGCCAAAGCTTCGGCGCGAGGGCGTCATCAGCGGTGGGATGATTCCCAAAATGGAATGCTGTGTCGATGCGGTTCAGCGCGGCGTGAATAGAGCGCATATCATCGACGGCCGTATCCCGCACTCTATTTTGATGGAAGCGTTTACCGACGAAGGTATCGGCACCATGATTTATTAAATCATACGAAACGAGGGATTGCATGACCGGTTCCAGCAAACAGCCGGAAGAGTTTCCGGAAAACGAAAGTCTGGAGGAGCTGCGGGTGCGCATTGGCGAGGATTCCGCGGCGAAAGAAGAAAGCTCCAAACAGGAGGAATCTTCTGCTCAGGAAGACCGTCAGCCGCAGGAGCCGCCTCAAAAGGAGAGTATCGGCAAGCAGATATGGCTTTTTTTTCGCCCCGCAGTGATCTGCTGTACGGTGATTCTGCTGATTAACCAGCTGTTTATTCTCTATGCGATTGTGCCGACCGGTTCCATGCAGCCGCTGCTCCAGCCGGATTCTTTTATTCTGGCGAACCGCCGCGCCTATGACCGTTCTTCGCCGCAGCGAGGAGATGTGATCGTCTTCGAGACGGATCAGAGTACATCGAGCCTGCTGGTTAAGCGTGTTGTCGCGGTGGCCGGGGATACGGTTGAGCTGAAAGAGGGAGACGTTTACCTGAATGGTGTCAGACAGGATGAATCGGCCTACGCGATGGGCAGAACTTATCCTAATCTGGCAGGGGATACCTTTACGGTACCGAAAGGCTGCGTTCTTGTTTTCGGCGATAACCGTGAAAATTCTGCCGACGCCCGTTATTGGAACAATCCCTATCTGTCGGTCAATCAGATCAAAGGGCGCGTATTTTTTGCTTTTTCGTTCAAGGACTGGTACGCAAGGAGCGTTTCTCATCTGGCAAAGCTTGTGCTGCCTGCTGCCGCAGCACAGGTAGAGTGAATCGAAAGGACTGTTTTCATTGAATAATCAGGAATATATTCAAATTCACGATGACAACGTGATGCATACCTACGGCCGGTTTCCGGTTGTGATCGACCATGCCAAGGGCGCCTGCGCCTGGGATGCCGACGGAAAAAAGTATATCGATTTTGGCAGCGGCATTGGCACCAACTCGCTCGGCTACTGTGACGAAGGCTGGACCAAGGCGGTGGAAAAGCAGCTTGCCCGTGTTCAGCATGTTTCCAATTACTTTTACACGCCGTCTTCTGCTCTTTTTGCGCAAAAGCTGATGCAGATCACTGGCTATTCCAAAGTGTTTCTCTGTAATTCCGGTGCGGAAGCCAACGAGTGCGCGCTTAAAATTGCTCGCAAATACAGCTTTGATACTTACGGCAAAAAAGAACGTTCCACCATTATCACGCTGAAAAATTCCTTTCACGGTCGCACGGTCACGACGCTTTCCGCCACCGGTCAGGATGAATTCCATAATTATTTTTTCCCGTTTACCGAGGGCTTCCGTTTTGCGCAGGCCAATCATATGGAAAGCGTGCTGGAGCAGTTTGACAACACAGTCTGCGCGGTGATGGTCGAATTTATTCAGGGAGAAGGCGGCGTTCTGCCGCTGGAGCCGGAATTTGCCGCAGAGCTTTCTAAATTCTGCCGCGATCACAACCTTCTGCTGATTGGCGACGAAGTGCAGACCGGCGTCGGGCGCACCGGTACCTTTTACTGCTGCGAACAGTATGGCGTAAAGCCCGATGTGCTCACTTCGGCAAAAGGGCTTGGCGGTGGGCTGCCGATCGGAGCCTGCCTCTGCCGGGAAGGGCTGGAGCAGGTTTTGGTGCCCGGCACACACGGCTCAACCTTCGGCGGAAACCCGGTCGTTTGTGCGGGAGGGATCGAAGTCCTTAATCGGCTGAGCACACCCGGCTTTTTAGATGAGGTACGCAAAAAGGGCGAATATCTCCGGTCGGCGCTGTTGAACATGGACGAAATTCAATCGGTTCGGGGACTGGGGCTGATGCTTGGGGCAGAACTGAAAACCAAAACGGCCAAAAAGGTTTGCGCCCGCTGTGTCGAAGAGGGGCTTTTTACCCTGACTGCAAAAACCTCCATGCGTTTTCTGCCGCCGCTGACGATCACTTACGATGAAATGGATGAAGGTCTTGCCATTCTCCGGAGGGTTTTGGGGGAATAACGCAATTTTGATTGACCGTCTGCGTCTGATAGCTTCCCAAATCTCCTTAATAAAGGTGAAAACTCACCGCAGCGGAATTGGCAGGCGCATTTTGCTGCTCCAAAGCCCCGCGGCAGTGTATCCAATGAAAGAATAAAGGAATGAGAGAACTATGAAACATCTTTTAAAGCTGCTCGATTGTTCAGGCGAGGAAATTACAGAGATCCTGAATCTGGCCGACCGCCTGAAATACCAGAATCACCACGGTATCTCCCACAGGCTGCTCGAAGGGAAAACGTTGGGAATGATTTTTCAGAAAGCATCCACCCGCACGCGAGTTTCGTTTGAAGTGGGGATGACACAGTTGGGCGGAACCCCTCTCTACCTTTCCGCACACGATATGCAGATCGGTCGCGGCGAGCCAGTGCAGGATACGGCGCGCGTGCTTTCCCGTTATCTGGACGGCATCATGATCCGCACCTTTGCTCAGCAGGAAGTTGAGGATCTTGCAGCATATGGCTCTATTCCGATCATCAACGGATTAACCGATTTCTGCCATCCGTGTCAGGTGCTGGCCGATCTGATGACCATCCGTGAGGTGAAGGGCAAGCTGGAAGGGCTGAAAATGTGCTTTATCGGCGATGGCAATAATATGATGAATTCGCTGATCGTCGGTGGACTGAAAACCGGCATGACGGTTTCGGTCGCCTGTCCGGAAGGCTATGAGCCGGATGCCCGCGTGCTTGATTTTGCGAAACAGAACGGCGGATTTTCCATGTTCCGTACGCCGGAAGAAGCGGCTGAAGGCGCCGACGTGCTGATTACCGACGTCTGGACCTCCATGGGAGAGGAAGCCGAAACCGAAAAGCGCCTCAAGGCGTTTGCCGGGTATCAGATTAACGATGCGCTGCTGGAGCGCGCTAATAGCGATGCAATGGTGCAGCACTGCCTGCCCGCTCACCGCGGTGAGGAGATTACGGCAGAAGTTTTTGAGGCGCACGCCGATGAAATTTTTGAGGAGGCTGAAAACCGCCTCCATGCGCAAAAGGCTGTTCTTGTCAAGGTTATGGGCGAAGAATAAGTTTTGGAACATGGCCCCCGGTTTTGTTCTGCTACGCAGCATAAAACCGGGGGATTTGTGTATCTGACGATCAGCATATCGTGCATAGTATTTGTCGCCATTTCAGCAAGGTTGACGTTAATACGGTCAAAGAAGAGCAGCTCAGATATGAAAGGATTTTCAGGTTGCCGTTTGCCGCCGACTGTGATACAATATTCTCAGCTGTTTCAGAAATGGATTTCTGCCGCGGGGAGTATTCCGGGTTTCGCGCGGACGTTAATTCCGGAGCAACAAAGAAATGGGGGTTCCGAAATGAAAAGTAGAACGGTACATTCGCTTCATCGCCGCATTGCGCGTGCCGCGGGATTTTTTCTCGGAG
Organism: Acutalibacteraceae bacterium; assembly: GCA_050947015.1. Classification (GTDB taxonomy): domain Bacteria; phylum Bacillota; class Clostridia; order Oscillospirales; family Acutalibacteraceae; genus CAKXIK01. The sequence continues at coordinate 8,555 of JBMNVT010000027.1, read as the reverse complement.
CGATGATGCTTTTTTCTGCCTGTTCACCCAAACCGGCCAACACGGAATCCGGTGTGGCGGAATATAATTACCCGGTGCAGATTGATGAAGTAACAATCAGCGAAAGTCCTTCAAAGGTGGCGGTTCTTTCGCCGTCGCTTGCAGATATTGTGACAAGCCTCGGTTCAGTTTACGAGCTGAAGCTTGCGGCTCGCAGCGAGGACTGTACCGCGGACGGATTTTCGGTTTTGCCGTCGGTCGGCGGTGCAGAATCTCCCGATGTTGAAGCGTTGAAAACTGCCGGTGTGCAGCTTGTTTTGACGGAGCTTGAACCGTCGGAGGAACTTGCCAAAAGTTTTTCCGACGCGGGGATTCAGGTTCTTGTTTTGCCAAAAGCGACCACAAGGGAAGAACTGACCACGCTTTTTACAACGATCGGCAGTGCGCTCGGCGGCGCAAAAACGGGGTATACCACAGCGCAGCGAAGAGTTTCCAGCCTGCTTTCCGCGCTGGACGATATCCAGCGCCTGATTCCGAATAGCGACGCCGGTGTTACGGCAGGGTATGTCATCAATGCGGAAGGCGAATTTGCATCGGACAGCACCATGACGGGCAAGCTGCTTGCATATGCGGGCGCGGTGAATGTTGCGGCGGATGGAGGGACGCTTTCTGCGGACGAGCTTGCGACAGCTAATCCCGATTATATTTTTTGTGCCAAAGGTCTGAAGGAGACGCTGACGCAGCAGAAAGGCTTCGCTTCGCTGGCTGCGGTTGTCAACGAAAAAATTTATGAAATTGACGGCGCGCTGATGGAGAATCAAGGCTCTTCCATGCTGGACGCCGTGATTGAGTTGGCGGGAACCATGTACCCGGAACTGAAAACCGAGGGGCTGATTTCGCCGACTTCATCACAGGAGGTCTCTTCGGACACATCTTCCGCCGCCGCGCGCCCTGCCAGAGTGGACGCGAATTCTTCCCGGGCAGACATTCTGGCGCTGCAGGATCGTCTGATTGAGCTTGGGTATATGCAGCCGCCGGGAGACGGTTTTTATGGATACTGGACAAAAGCTACCGTACAGGAATTCCAGAAGCGCGCCGGATTAGAAGAAACCGGAATTGCAGACGAAAAAACCATGGAACGCCTGTTTGCCAACGACGCGCCAAAGGGCTGATTTTGCGGCGCTAAAACTTTAATAGGGAGGAATACACAGTGGCTCAGGGACGATATGCCCATCCGCAGCAGACGAAACCGCCGCGCAGCAAACGTCCGCAAAATTCAGATAAACGATTTTATCTGATTCTTAGTCTGACTGCGGCAGTGGTTGCTGTGCTGACATTTTGCGCTTGTGCGCTCCTTGCTAAAACAGCGGTAACGGAACCGGCAGCGTCTTCACGGCAGCCGGAGCCGTCTTCGTCGGTTTTGCAGGTTTCCTCGCAGGACAGCGTGTCTTCGGAGGAAGCAATCTCTTCTGCGGAAACAATTGATTTATCAAGTACCATTCCCACCGGTTCGGACATGGTAACAGCAGAGGCTTTTTCGCAAAATCCAATCGATGCCGCATTGGAAAAAGCAGTCGCGGCTGCGTCGAATCATGTGCAGCTGCTGAACGCATATGAAACAGCGCTCGACGCGTGGAAAAATGAAATTGCCAGGGAAACTGCGCGGCTGCAGCGCCTTCTGCCGGACAGCAGCGCCTTTTCTGCAGAACAGGCTGCGTGGGAACAGCAGACAGAAGCCGAGTTTGCGGCCTCCGGGACAGAGGGCGAAGGTTCCAATGCGCCTTTGGAGCGGGCACATGCGGCGTATGATGCATATCGCGCGCGCGCAGAAAAGCTTTACGCGCGGCTGGTTGAATATGACCCCGGCTATCAGATCCGGTGAACCAAAACGGAAGGAATTGTTTCGTTCATGAATCCACGGCATCGTTTTTTTCGTGCAGCGCTTGCTCTCACCGCGACGCTGCTGACGGCAGGAGCAGCGGCTGCTCTCATTTTCATTTACAAAAGCGGATCTGCGGCCGATCGGGTTCTCGGTACGGTTGCGGCGGTTTTGTTGCTGCTTGTGGCGTTGATCCTGTATTACGACGCGTTTTTTAAAAAACACCGCAATTTCTTTTTGTATAATCCACTGACGCGAACGACAAAGGAATCACAGCAGTTGGAGTATACGGACGTCGAAAGTCGCTTAAAAGCGCTGTATGCGCAGGTGCTGCCGTCCACGCGCCCTGGCGCGGAGGTGATTCTGAAAAAGCCGTATCGATATCGTGTGGCGCCTCTTTTTCCGCCGCTGCTGGATTTGTTTACGCTGCATGAAATGATGGTGCATTCCTCGGACGACGTCTGGAACGATTTTATTTCGATGCCGCAGCCGGATTTTGACCTGATGCGGAAAACTCTGGCTGCAGATGGGGTTCCCGCTTTGGCGGAACGTATGCCGCAGCTGCGGGAAGCATTGCAGGCGGGCGACTCTCATGCGGCTCAACGTTTTTTTGTTGGAAAGAAAAAAAGCGTGGAAGCGACGTTGCTGCGCAGGGTTTTGCAGGATATTGAGCGCTTTTAACGCTTGTATGCTCCATAGTATAAAAAAGCTGCTGTCACCATATTTTGATGACAGCAGCTTTTTTGTGTTGAAGTAACAAACAATCAGAGGGATTTTACCAAAGCATCGATGCAGTTTTTGCAGATGTTCTTGCCCTTGTAGAGAACAACATTGTCGTCCTCATTGCAGAAAATGCAGGCAGGCTGATACTTTTTCAGAACAATTTTGTCGTCGTCAACAAAAATTTCGAGAGAAGAATCGTCGGTGATGTTCATCGTCTTACGGAGTTCGATCGGGAGAACGATACGGCCGACCGCGTCAATTTTTCTGACAATACCAATGGATTTCATAAGTGCATCTTCCTTTCAAAAATAAGTGCAGTCATATATTTGACGTGCTTAGGCACGACAAAATATCGTAAAAGGAGCATACCGAACGCGGTAAAGCATAATAATGGAACAAAAGAAAGGAGTGGTCGCTGTATGATGAATTATGTCTGGGCGGGCATTATGCTGGTCAGTATTGTATGCGCAATGGTGACCGGCCGGATCAACGAAATTTCCGCCGCAATGTTTGCCGGCGCAGGTGAAGCGGTCACCCTGGTGATTGCGTTGGCCGGAGCAATGTGCCTGTGGAGCGGACTGATGCGGATTGCAGACCGCGCGGGTTTGACCAAAAAGCTTGCAAAATCTTTTTCACCGTTTCTTCGTCTGCTGTTTCCTTCTCTGGAACCGGAAAGCGAGGCCGCGCAAGCGATCAGCATGAATCTTTCCGCCAATTTGCTCGGCATGGGCAATGCAGCCACGCCGTTTGGTATTGCGGCCATGAAAGAACTTGCAAAGCGCTCTCCGTATTCGGAAACCGCTACGGATGAGATGATAACATTTGTTGTTATGAACACAGCATCAATTCAGTTGATACCAACCACTGTTGCCATGCTGCGTTCTGCTGCCGGAAGCACGGCACCGTTTGAACTTATGCCGGCCATCTGGATTACATCGTTTGTCTCACTTTTTGTCGGGATACTGACAACCCGTCTGTTGGGCGGGTTTGCACAAACGCCGCTGATGCGGCAACGGAGGAACCCGGGGTGAAAGAGATCAGTGCATGGGTTGTGCCGGTGGTTGTTGCGCTTATTCTGCTGTATGGTCTGATCCGGCGTGTACCGGTATTCAGTGAATTTGTTGCAGGAGCTGGGGAGGGAGCCAAAAACAGCATCGAGATTTTGCCGTCTCTGATCGGTCTGATTACCGCGGTCACCATGCTGCGCGCGTCCGGCGCAATCGAATTGCTGGAACAGGCAATCGGTACGATGGCAGCGCGGTTCGGCGTACCGCAAGAAATATTCCCCATGATTTTGCTGCGCCCAATTTCGGGAAGCGGCTCAATCGCTTTGTTGGAAAATCTGTTGAAAACTTATGGACCCGACAGTTTGCCCGGAAGGGTTGCATCCGTCATGGCGGCATCAACCGAAACCACCTTTTACACCATCGCCGTTTACTTTGGCGCAGTGCGCGTCAAAAAAACGAGGTATGCCTTACCGGCGGCTCTGACAGCCGATTGTACCTGCACCATCGTTTCAATTCTGACCGTTCACCTTTTATTCCAATTATAGAACGGCGATATGAATATTTTGTGAAAAACAGGTGACGAAAAACTAACAAATCAACCCTTTTTCTTTAATTTATCCCTTATTATTGTAACGCATTTGCAAAGCTATAATATGAATAAAATCATAATAAATAATTAATAAATTATTAATAAAATAATAAATAACTGTGAATCCAGTGAATGAAATACCTAAAAAACCTAAAGGAGTAAAATAATGAGCCGTACAGCAGCGGATTTGCGGGTGGGAGAAAATGGTGTAGTTTCCTTTTTGAAAGGAGAGCCGGCGATGGTGCGCCGTCTGATCGATCTGGGAATTACGGAAGGAGCGGTTGTCGTTGTAAAAAAGGCGGCATCGTTCGGCGGGCCGCTGGAAATTGAAGTGAAAGGCTCCCGACTGGGCATTCGGCGGGAACAGGCAAAAAAAATTATACTGCAAGAAAAATAGCGTGCAGGGAGGGTGGCGCTTGCGTTTTTCCAATCACAAGGTACAGGTCTGGGCGTTGACGGGAAATCCAAATTGCGGAAAAACGACTCTTTTTAACCGGATTACAGGTTCAACGGAAACAGTGGGAAATTTTGCGGGAGCGACGGTTGAGCAGCGCGCAGCGCGGCTGAAATCTGATGGGACGGTTCGCGTGGTGGATCTTCCCGGGACGTACTCACTGGTTCCGTATTCTCCGGAAGAAGAGGTTACACGCAGTTTTGTTACCCAGCAGAAACCGGATCTGATTTTGAATATTGCGGATGCAACCAATCTGGAGCGCAGCCTTTACCTGACGACACAGCTGCAGGAGACAGGCAGACCTGTTGTTCTGGCGCTGAATATGGCGGATGAGCTTCCTCTGATTGGCAGAACAATTGACTTTGCAAAGCTTTCCCATGAGCTGCAGCTGCCGGTATTTCCGGTTTCTGCGGCAACCGGGAGCGGAATTGCGGAGTTGCTGCAAGGCTGTCGAACCGAAGCGATGCGTTCAGGGCTGCAGCGGCGGGAAATACGGCTGGGTGATGCTCCGGCGGCACCGTCCGGCGTTATGCGTGCGGCTCTGCGGCGCTATCAAAGGGCAGGGAACATCTGTGCCGCGGTGCAGAGGGAAAAGCCGGGAAGCAATCCGCGGAAGATATCTGACCGAATTGACCGTGTGCTGACCGGGCCGGCTGCTATACCGCTCTTTTTTTTACTGCTTTTTGCGGTAATGTCGGTTGCGTTCGGTTCGCTTTCCTCTCGTTTAACCGATATGCTGCAATTTGCCGTCAATACGTTTGGACAGGGCGTTGTGCGTTTTCTGGCGGCTCGCGGCGCATCGCCATGGGTTCAGAGTCTGATTCTGGACGGTCTTTTTGCGGGACTTGGCGGAGTGCTTTCCTTTTTGCCGCAGTTGGCGGTTATGTTCATATTTTTGGAGTTTATCAGTGATTGCGGTTATCTGGCCCGTGTTGCTTTTGCCGGTGACCGGCTGCTGCAGAAAATAGGCCTTTCCGGCAGGGTGCTGGTTCCTCTTCTGCTCGGATTTGGCTGCACCGTTCCGGCAGTACTAGCTACCCGAACACTGGAACGCCCGCGGGATAAAATTCTTGTGCTGTTAATGCTGCCATGTTTTTCCTGCAGCGCACGAATTCCGGTTTACTCGCTAATTCTTTCCTGTTTTTTCCCGGGTTTGCGGCCTCTGCTTCTGTTTGGGCTTTATCTGTTGGGAATCTGCTGCGCGGCGCTGGGCGGAATTCTTTTGCGCAAAACTGTGTTGAAAGATGAAGAGGCCTCGTTTATTATGGAAATGCCGCCTTATCGAATGCCGCGTCCGCAAAGCCTGGCTCGTCAGGTATGGCGGCATCTCAGTGAATTTTTTGTTAAGGCCGGTTCCGTACTGTTGTTGGCCACCGTGGCAGTTTGGGCGCTGCAATATTTTTCGCCCCAGCTGCAGCCAGCTACCGCTCCGGAAAAAAGTATACTGGCGCTGATGGGAAAAGCGGCGGCTCCGCTGTTTGCGCCGTGCGGATTTGCCGATTGGCGCGCGGTTTCACCGTTGTTTTGCGGCCTGGTTTCCAAGGAAACGATCGTTTCTGCTTTTGCGGTTATGCTGCGCGGCCAGCTGAATGCAGAAGGGCTCAGTCATATTTTTTCTCCTGCAGCGGCACTTTCCTATCTAACGTTTGTCCTATTATGTACGCCCTGTGCTGCAGCTCTTGCGGCGTTGCGGCGGGAATACACGTCTCAGTGCCGATGTGGCGCAAGGTGGCTGGTACTATCGGTGTGCTGGCAGCTTGTGCTTGCGTGGAGTCTGTCGGCGGCGGTTTATCACATCGTTCTTTGGATCATTTGATCGGTAATTCGTTTTTCATCATCCCAAAATGAAATTTTCATCTGGAATGTTTTCTTTTCTTCAAGGAGCGCCAAGTCGGCGAGATAATAGTTTCCGCAGAACTTACAGCTAATTTTAGCCCTTTCGTCTGTGATATGCCGTTTCATTCCCATTAAAAAAATCCCTCCTGTCAGACACATTGTATCTAACAGGAGGGACAATTACGAATATGCGAAAACCTATATATAAAATTGGAAGTTTTAATTAGTAATTTAGACATATTATTCTTTCCAATATCCAAGTTCTTTTAATAACGCCTCAGCTTTTGGCTTATACTCGGCTTGTGCTGAAACATAAAGAACCGTGTCGCTGATACGAATTTTTGCCACATAGACTGTTTCGTTTTCTATGGAATACAATTCGTGAACCGTTCCGCCGGATTCTTTCATATCTCCCTCTGATACAGGTAGCGTCATACTGTTAAATAATGCACGGGCACTATCTGCCGCATCCATAACAACAAAATCCATTCTGATATTGCCATCGTTAAATGAGTATGCTTGCTTCAGCATTGAACCGACTTTCCAACTTTGGCTAAGCTCTGCCGTTGTATCAGTAGCTGTATAACCAGCCGTACTGGTGATTTCTAAAAAACGGCCTGTTTCTATGGGGTGAATACCCGAAAACAGTTTTATTGACAAAATTGTACCGCCTAAGACTACCACAATAACTATAATTCTGATAGTTATCGTCAAGAATGGACTTCGGGTGTTCCGCTTCATTTCTTCAGGCTTCACATATTCCTCCGGCGGAAGAATTTCTTCCTCTTCCGGTTTGCCACTTCGTCTTAGCTTACGAATGAGCGCCCAAGTACCCGAAAGAAAAAATCCGATTGTGATCAATATTGCTCCAAAGGCAAGGAAAACTATCAAATTTTTAACACTCGGCACTAAAATATCGGTTGAATTTTTCGGTGCATCCGGGTCATATTTTATGTTTATTTCATCGCCAAGTCCCATTGGACGACTTCTGTTGTAAAGTTTATCGGAGTATTTGTTCCCATCCACTTCATACTGATAGGTAATATCATAATCGACACCTCGATTGTGCCGAGAACTTGAATACTCACTTGATATGTCAATGACATAAGCAGTTGTGGAAACCCAGTCTTTTTGATTATTCTCATCTATATAATTGTAAATGCCCTCGCCAACCATACGAATACCAAGAATTAACACAATAATTCCCATTATTCGAAAGAGAGCCTGAAAGATTGTACCTTTTTTCATATTTGCACCGCTTTCTAACTGAGCCGCTTCTATTCTATCTTTTAATACATTAACTTCATATTCGTGAATTTGCTGCCTTCTCTGATGACAAAAGCATCAATAAAAGCAAGTATAGCAAGTAGCATAATGCCTAACACAGTTCTTATTCTGCCAAAAAGCCTTGCCGTCCATCAAACATTCTTCTTGTTCCTGAATAGCATTTGACATTATCCTTTGGATAATAAAAGCCATCCACACCGATAAGTACTTTATAAAATATAAGACGATATATTGTGAGTATAAGAAGAAGCTCCATCAAGGAATCGGAAATTCCTGCAAATATTACTGCTCCGTTATTTGTCTTGTATAGCCACAGGGTAAGCCCGCCGAGTAAAGCAGACATCAAAAGCATCAATATTACGGGCATTTTACCATTGCCTATTTTATATTTCGATTCTTTATCCAAATTCAATTTCTCCAAATGCAACCAGTTCAATAAATAGATATATAGCTACTTTCTATCAATGATTCTGTAATTCACAGGCTCGTTTTCGTCATGTCAATCCTGCTTTTACATTTAATTGTATCACTTCACTCTGATAAAATCTACATTTTCACACAAAATAATCCCTTGACGCTCCAACGGCACATTCTAATTAATACTTCCTTGATATCCCAATTCAATAATGTTATCTATTTGTAAATAATTTAATAAAAAAAAATAAAATTTCATTATGTAGGTTTGTCAATGATGTGTTACACATTAGGGAAAGAAAATAGGACAGCTTTGGGAGAGATCCAGTTGAGAGGACGCATGGGAAAATTGTTGTAATGCCTTTGCCAGACAGCGAGCTGTCTGGC
>JBMNVT010000026.1:0-27452 GCA_050947015.1 Acutalibacteraceae bacterium | reverse complement strand
GCCAGACAGCTCGCTGTCTGGCAAAGGCATTACAACAATTTTCCCATGCGTCCTCTCAACTGGATCTCTCCCAAAGCTGTCCTATTTTCTTTCCCTAATGTGTAACACATCATTGACAAACCTACACAATTTTAAATTCGGTCAATTTTCTTTGCCCGTTTTGCTTTTTTGCAGCCGTTCTGTTCAGGACTGACCGGGGTCGGCCAGACGAATGGCCTGCAGCGCAAGGAAAAGCGCGTGGGATGCCGCGACGGTACGGATGTATTCGCGCTCGTCGCCGTAGCCGCGGCCGAGCGTCAGGCGGCGCACGGTGCTGAAATTTTTGCTCGACACGCCGACATAGACCAGACCGACCGGTTTTTCGGCGCTGCCGCCGCCGGGACCGGCAAGTCCTGTGGTGGAAACGGCGAGATCGGCGCCAGAAAGCGCGCGGACTCCGGCGGCCATTTCGGCGGCCGTCTGTTCCGAAACGGCACCGTACCGTTCCAACGTTTCGTGCCGGACGCCGAGCAGCTTCTCTTTGATTTTGTTTGCGTAAGAACAGACCCCGCAGTGGAAGACGGCGGAGCTGCCGGGAATTTCGGTGATCCGTTTGGAGATCAGCCCGCCGGTGCAGCTTTCGGCCGAAGCGAGCATCAGATGCTTTTCGTTCAGCGCGCGGACCACCGCAGCCTGCAGGCTTCCGATATCCACCCCGTAAACGGCATCACCGAACTGCTCGCAGATCTCCCGCACCACGGGTTCGATCAAGCGGTCGGCTTCGGCTTTGCTTTCGGCGGATGCCGTGACCCGGAGCAAAACCTCGCCATCCTTTGCGTAAGGGGCAAGCGTCGGGTTCTGCAGCGCAAGCATCCGACTGCGAAGACGATCCTCCACGGCGGATTCTCCCACGCCGAAGAGATGCACCGACCGAGAAAGCAGCGTTTTCCCGGTCAGTGCCGCAAGCAGGGGCAGCACCTGACGTTCAAACATCGGGCGCATTTCCCGCGGGGGACCCGGCAGCAGGATCAAACGTTTGCCGTTCTGCTCCAGAATCAGCCCCGGAGCGGTGCCGTTTTCGTTCGGCAGAACGTGTGCCCCTTCCGGCATCATTGCCTGCTTGCGGTTGTTGTCGGTCATCGGGCGGCCGATTCGGGCAAAGAACGCTTCAATCCGACGGAGAGAAGGTTCATCCAAAACCATTTTTCTCCCGAAAAGCCCGGCTGCCGTTTCCTTTGTCAAATCGTCATACGTCGGTCCAAGCCCTCCGGTGGTGATGACACAGTCGCACTGCTCCAGGGCGTCCTGCAGGGCGGTTTTCAGCCGCGCGTCGTTGTCGCCGACCACCGACTGGTGAAACACATTGACGCCAATGGAGGCGAGCCCCTGCGCAATCACCTGTGCATTCGTGTTGACAATATCCCCAAGCAGCAGCTCTGTTCCGACGCAAAGAATTTCTGCCTTCATCCAAAACTCACGTCCCTTTCTGTTTGCGGATACTTTTGCAAAAGCATCCTGCCTGCCGTGCCCGCAAAAGGCGGACGGCACGTGAAAAATATGCCGGTAATTCTGCGCTTTTCTTGCAAAAACAATGAATTTATTATATCATTAGGGTACGATGAGTGCAACAGAAAAGAGAGGGGACGCCGAAGTGCAGGAAAGAATTATTTTTCTCAGGCTGTTTTGCGACGGACAGCCGAACCGGGAGGACACCGTGTTTTTGGAAGCACGGCGGGCCTTTTTTGCCGACCCGCAAGGGGACGGGGGACGTGTTCTGCGCAAAGAAATTGAAACGGATGGCATTGGCATGAACTGCCAGTACCGATTCAGCGGAAAAAAACCTGTCTGGATCGTTCGCGAGGGTCGGCGGATCGTGCAGAAGCTGGTTTGCAGCAGGGACGGCAGTTATTCGGTGCTGACCTTTGACAATAAAGGAGAAGTTGCGCGCGAAGAGCAGTATTCGGCTGCCGATGGATGGCTTGGCGTTACAGAATACCGCGATGGGCTTCTCAGCGCTCAGGCGCAGCGCGGCGGAGAAAATGATCTGCTGGTGCAGCAGGTCATTTCAGAGGATCGCTCCGTGCGCAGCCTGAAGCTGGTGGCGTGCCCTGCGGTCAATTGGAATGCCCCGGAGGAACTTCGGGCGGTTACCAGAGATTTTGGTCTGCCGCAGGCGGTGGCGTTTACGCAGTCCGGCGCACTCTGTTATTATGAGGAACGGCTGGCGCAGCAGGCGAACCGGTGCGGGCTGCGCACTACGGCGTCGGCGACGTATGTGGCCGCGCAGATAAGCTCCGGTGAAGATGATCCGCAGCCGGATGCGCTGCCGCTGGAAAGTGAAAAAACCGGCCTTCTCGATGAAATGTTCGGTTCGGCTCCGGCGGAAAGCGCAGAGCTTCTGCTGCCCAGCGCGGAGGAACTGTTGTCCGACGCACAGCAGCAAAGCCCGGCCGAACGGCAAAAAGCGCCGCCGGAAAAACAGGAAATGCCGCCCCCTTTGGAGGAGTTGTTTCCGGAACGGGAGGCTTCTCCGGAACCTCCGGCAGAAGCCGATGTGGAACGCCGGTTTTTTGAAGACGAAAAAAGCTCTCTGCTTTTGGAATTCAGCCGCGACGGAACACAGGTGTATGCGGGCGGTGTGCGCGCGGGGGAACGCGACGGCTTTGGCGTCGGAGCCGATTTGAAAAGCCGCAGCGCATTTGCGGGCGTTTGGCTTTACGGTGGACGCTGCGGGGTGATGACCGGGCAGGGCGACGACGGAACGGTACGCGTTCGGTTTGAGGACAGCGCTTCGCAGGACCCGGAGCTGCCGGAGGGTGAAAACTGCATCTTCGGTGCTGACGGCGAGCTGCTGTTTGCCGGCCACATGACCGGGGAACAGCGCAGCGGGTTCGGTGTGGCAAAGTGGGGCGGAGAAGGTCACCGTTACGTCGGCATGTGGCAGGCAGATCTCCCCGAAGGCAGAGGGATGGAACTGGACGAACACGGTGCGCTTTTGTATGAGGGTGAGTGGAGGGCCGGGGAACGCAGCGGTTTCGGAACGGCCTTTGAGCAGGGAAAACCGGTCTATTCAGGCGGCTGGAGCGCCGGCAGACACAGCGGAGAAGGAACGCTTTCACTGGCGAACGGTCACCGGCTGGTGGGCAGTGCGGAATCCGGTTTTGCGGCGGAATACGACGAAACAGGCGCAAAAGTTTACGAGGGAGAATGGATCAACGGGGTTCGCTGCGGCAAAGGTTCTTTGTTTTTGCCTTCCGGCGAGCGGATTGACGGGAAGTTTGAAAACGGTACACTGACTGGAACCGCCGTTCAGTACAATGCCGCGGGGATGATGCTGTACCGCGGCGCATTTGCCGATTCCGTGCGCCAAGGGCGCGGCACTCTGTATGAAAACGGCGAAGCGGTATACGAGGGCGATTTTGTGCGCGGTCGGTTCCACGGCAATGGAAAACAGCTGGAAAACGGCGCGGTGGTTTATGTCGGCGCGTTTGCCGAGGGCGCACGCTGCGGTGTGGGCGCGGCGTTCCACGAGGGAAAGCCTATCTATTTCGGCCAGTGGAAAAACGGTGTGCGACACGGCTGCGGTGTGGAGTATCGCGGCGGCGAGCCCGTGTTTGCGGGATGCTTTGAAAACGGTGTGCACAGCGGTCGGGTCAACGAATACCGCGACGGCAGGCTGCTGCGTGAGATGCTCTGCAAAAACGGCGAGCCGGTTTATATGCTGGAATACAACGGGGAGGGCGAGCCAGAATACATCGGCGCGGTTGCCTGCGGGGAACGCAGCGGCATGGGCAGGCTGCTGGGGAAGAACTGTGAATGCGCCGCTCAGGGGATTTTCAGCGGGGGCAGACTGGTGCAGCCGGTCCCGGTGCTGGTGCAGGCGATGGAGGAACTCTGCTGCCCGGCGGAGCTTTGCGGCTCTACCTATGAAACGCTCGCTGCGCCGGAGCAGCACTGCGTGGTAGAGCAGCCGTTTGAGGGCGGCGTTTATTCCGGACACTGGCGCGGCGGAAAGCCGCAGGGGGGAGGGACCCTGCTGTTTGCCGACCATTGCTGCACCGGAAACTTTGAAAGCGGAAAGCTTTGCGGCAAAGGAAGACTGTATCTTTCAAACGGAAAAACGATCGAAGGCATTTTTGCGGCGCAGGGCGGCGAACATGTTGTCTGCGGCGAACGGGAGTATTTTGTAACGGAACAGGCGGAAAAAGAGCATGGATAAGCGCCGGGGGATCCCTGCGGAACGCAGAAAAAAGCTGAAGGGCGCGATCTTTGATCTGGACGGAACGCTGCTCGATTCCATGAAGATATGGGAGCAGATCGACATCGATTTTTTGACAAGGCGCGGCGTGGTTCCGACGCCGGATTATACCACGGCGGTCACGTCGATGGATTCGCGTTCCGCTGCGGAATATACCATTCGCCGGTACGGCTTTCGGGACACGCCGGAGATGCTGATGGCGGAATGGACGCAGATGTGCCGGGAAGCGTACTGCAGCACCGTGCCGCTGAAGCCCGGTGCCGGAGAGCTGGTAAAGGCTTTGTTTTCGCGGGGGATCCGCATTGCGGCGGCAACGGCGCTTTCGCCGGAGCTGTTTGAACCGGCGCTGCGCAGGCTGGGAGTTGCGGATTGCTTTTCTGCGTTTGCCTGCTGCAGCGAGGTCCCGCGCGGCAAGGGTTTCCCGGATGTTTATCTGCTGGCGGCTGAACGGCTGCAGCTTGCGGCGCAGCAATGCCTTGTATTTGAAGATATTCTGACCGGCGTGCGCGGTGCAAAGGCGGGCGGATTTTCCGTCTGCGGCGTGTTTGACGAAGCCTCCGCGCAGGATTGGCCGAAGATCTGCACGGAAGCGGATCTTGCCCTTGACAGCTTTTTGCAGGCGGAGCAGAGGATTTTCGGAGAAGAATAGAATAAAAAAGAAACCGGTAGGCTTCTTCCGAAAAAACGGAGGGGCTGCCGGTTTTTATGCGGCTGCAGGATGATGCGGAGACGGGGCTCACAGAGCGCGGCGCCGTCACAGATGTTTCAGCAGAGTGCGGTATTCGGCAAGCGTCTGTGCCATGGCTTCCACCGAAACGCCGCGGTACGGCGCAACGGAAAACCAGCCGTCGAAGCTGCGGGCAAGCAGAATGGAGATCAGTTCCTTGATTTCGCCGTTGCCGCCCGCCAGGGGGGTGGGCTCGCCGGTGCTGTAAAGTGAATCGTTGAGGCGGAGAAAGCGGATCCGGTTTTTCAGCTTGCTTGTGTAGAACATATGGAAAAACGGATGGTGCGAGAGCGCGACGAATTCGGCGGGGTTGTAGACCACGCCGGCAGTTTCCGGCAGCGGAAGCAGAAGCTCCGCCATGCTTTTGTCGTCGCGGAAAAAGGAACGGTGCTCGTTTTCAAACACAATCCCGATGTTCCACGCCGCCGCCATTTTCAGAATTTCGACCAGTGCGGTGGGTTTCGGCGGCTCGGGCTGCCCGTCGAACGGGATGCGGATGTTTTGAACATTGAGCAGGTGCGCGCGGCGAAACAGCTCATTGAAGGCGGCAGGCTCGTCGGGAGAAAGCGCGGTGGAAAGCAGTACGACCGTCTTGTTGGTGTCGATCAGCGCGCAGCGGATGTCTTCCACCTCGCTGCCGGAGCATTGCTCCAGCGATTTTCCGCCGAAATCGGCAAGCTCAATATGGTTGATGCGCAGCGCATCGGCGGCGCAAAGTCCTTCTTCCAGACTCCGCGACGCAAAGCGCGAAATGTCGCAGCTGAGTTGATACATGGCGGTTTCCTCCTCAAATCACACAGATCTCGCACGTTTTATCATCACAGTGATTATGGATATAGCGTTCCAGATCGATCGTTTCTCCCGAATAGAGCAGGCGCGACCAGTGACAGGAATTGCAGTGTTCGTTTCTGCAGATAAAGAAGAGAGGATCCTGCTGCAGAATCGGCAGAGCGATCTCGAACAGTTTTGGAATGTCGACCACCTTTACGCAAGCGAAACCGATCACCCCTTCCACCATGGCGTCTGTGCGGCGCAGAACCGGCGTCATATTGAGAAAATCGCGGTGGCCGGGCGGGAATTTTTTCAGCGTGAATTTTTCTTCGCCCGGCAGATATGTCGGTGCGCAAATATCCAGTGTACGCAGGTATTTGGCATCGATCAGCTCTTCCAGAGAATGCATGATCGTGTTGCGGTCCATGTCCACGCCGAGCAGCATGGCCTTTCCGCCCAGATCGCGCAGCTTCAGGTACGGCGTTCCATCTCCGCAGCCGGTGGGGCAGTTTTCGTGGTCTGCGGTGATCTCGGCGGCATATTTTCCGAGCGCGGCAACGGAATGAACCGGGTGCAGGCTGCGCAGCACGCCGGGCCGCCGACGGAACACCTCTGAAATTTCGCCAACGGCTGAAGGGGAGGTTTGTGCGTCGAACGGCTGAAACCAGCCGGTCAGCGTTGACATCACGATCGTTCCCTCACTGCCGACCGCTTCGCAGAGCGCGTCGATCACGCTGTCGGCGCCGCCTTCCACATGGCCGATGCTACTGAGGGCGCTGTGGACCAGCAGCACGTCCCCTTCCCGAATGCCCATCAGGCGGAGACTGTAAAGGATATCCTCCCGGGTCACGGTTTTTCTCACTGATCTCAGATCCTTTCCAAAAAACTCAGAGCGAAGTTTCCTCTGTGCGGCAGAGCACGGCGCGGCAGGGCGCGCAGCTGGTTCCTGGAACACGCATCGGCAGCGCGGTGAGCCGGAAAAAGCCGCTGCCCGCCTGCTCCAGATGAACGCAGGGCGCGAGCATCAGAATATTTGCGCGGTAAAACGCTTCAAAAAAGCCCTGCGGATGCTCAAAGCTTTCCCAACGGGGAATATCGCTGCCGAGCAGAAACGGCTTCCGCGCGATCAGCCATTCCATCGCCTCGCGCGTAAAATACGGCGAGCGGGAAAGATAATCGGGAGCATCCCAGTTTTTTCCCCATCCGGTCCCGACGAGCAGCGCTTCGCCGGGCAGGGGCATGTTCTCCGCCGCGGCTGCCAGCAGCATCGGCAGCGTGACCGGCGTTCGTTCCGGGGCGGAAAAGGCTTCTTCCGGCAGCATCAGAACGCGGCACGGCAGATCCACCAGCTTTTCCACGGGAACGTCGGCCAGCAGGTAGCAGTGATCGTTGCCGAAAAAATGAGCGGGCGTTTCCAGATAGGTCCCCGTCTGGGAATTGAGTCCTTCAAAAATTTCGCAGTAAACGCGCCCCTTAACCCATGGGACTTCCGGCAGAGGACGCAGGTGAAATTCGGGGAACGGTGCTTCGTAATGCCACATACCGGTCTTGATTTCACCGGTGAGATCGATGACTTGCAACAGAAAAGCCTCCTAACTTTTGCGGCAGGATCAGGCGTCGGATCCCGGCAGGTCAAACCAGCCGGCAAAGCCTAACTGTTTCAGATGATCCATGCTGGTCTGCAGACAGTCGAACGGGTCGCGGCCGTAGGTATCGTCCTGTTCGATCAGGAAGTATTCGCTGCCGCTTTCCAACCCCGCCCGCACGATCCGGTCGATCGGCAGCGTGCCCTGCCCAAGCTCGGCAAACTGAATGTTGTTGGTGAACGCATTCATAAAGCCGTCACGGGCAAATCCGCCCTCCGGCATCTGAAACGGAGTGACACGGTAATCCTTCAGGTGGAGCAGGCGCACCCGCCCGGAAAACCGGCGGATTACCTCGAGCGGGTCGGCACCTCCGCGCTGGATCCAGTGAACATCCAGCTCAAAGCCGAGTAGACGGGTGTTTTGGCGGATGATCTCCAACAGCGTTTCGCCGTCATATTTGGTAAATTCGATATGATGGTTGTGATAGTAGAGCGCGATGCCGTGTTCCTGCAGGCGGGCCGCACATTCTTCGGCGCGGCGGACGAAATCGAGCGCTTTTTCCCGGCTGCCCATCAGCGGGATCGGTAGCATCCCGATCCGCAGCAGGTCGCAGTTCAATGCCTTGCAGTCGGAAACGATCTTATCAAAATCGGTCGAAAGGGATTCCCCGCCCATCGGGGAAGAGTCCAGCGCAGCGGAACAAGCCGCAACACGGATGCCAAATTCATCGCAGGCGCGGCGGATCTCCGCGACGTTTTCGGCAGTCATCGGGATCTGGCTGATTTCAATACAATGAAATCCCATTTGCGCCAAACGGCGAAGCACTTTGAAGGCGCCAAGCTCCTGAACTTTTTCTTTCAGCATCATCATCTGAACGCCGATCAATCCTCTGTTTTCCATTACGCACACCGTCCTTTTTATTTCACGCTATTGCATAAAAAATATTATACCATGCACAAAAAATTGCTTCAATCGGGCAAGATGCTGAAAAAGTAAAATAATTTTTGACAAACAAAACAGATCGCTTCTTAAAAGGGATTGAATTTGTTTTTTATACAAATTTCGAAAAAAGAATTTTGGATCGGAAATCTGTTTTCCGGCGGAATAATTCCCCTCGCCATGCAAACAATAGCATGGCAAATCATTCTGTTGGACAAAGGAGAATTTAAGATATGAAAGCAACCGGAATTGTTCGCCGCATCGATGATCTGGGACGAGTTGTAATCCCGAAGGAAATTCGCCGCACCCTGCGCATCCGCGAGGGCGACCCGTTGGAAATTTTCACGGACAGCGAAGGCGGCGTTATCTTTAAAAAATATTCGCCGGTGGGAGAAATGTCGCCCATGGCCGTTCAATATACCGATGTATTGTCAAAAATTGCAGGACTGCCGTGCCTTGTCTGCGACCGCGATCATGTGATTGCAGCGGCAGGCGTTTCCCGCAAGGAGTATCTGGAACGGAGAATATCGCCTGCACTGGAAGAAATGATTGAGGGACGCCGCAGCTATTTTGCCAAAAAAGGCGAGGAATCGCCGATTCTCCCGGTGGAGGGTCTCGACCGGAACGCGGTGGCGGTGATGCCGATTCTGGCCGGCGGCGATGTGTTCGGTGCGGTAGTGCTGATGCACGGCGACAGCGGCGCGGTTCCCGGCGAAACCGAGCAGAAGCTGGCTCAGACGGCGGCGGCGTTTCTCAGCCGGCTGATGGAAGAGGAATAATTCAAAAACCGAAAAATTATCCGCAAACTTTGGCATGGGAATCGCATTTGTTGGTAGATTTCGCTGTTGCATTTTTTCGCGCGGCGTGGTATACTGATAAACAGAAGATGAATAGTAAAGGATGAAAGAGTGGGGCAACCCGCTCTTTTGTTTGTTTTTGCGCGCGGTGAGTCGGCTCTGTACGGGGAAAGGATACCCGGATTCTGCAAAAAAAGTTTTGCCGGCAGGGCTTGCTTTGGGGCGGCAGAATCAGAGATAAAGGAATGAGGAATCAATATGGCAAAGAAGGAAAAAGGGAACACGGTTTCTGCCGTGTGGCAGATTGCGCAGCCGATTGCCGAATCCCTCGGGCTGGCGCTTTGGGACGTCCGGTTCGTCAAGGAGGGCGCGGACTGGTTCCTGCGGATTTTTATTGATAAGGAAGGCGGGGTTTCCATTGACGACTGCGAGGCAATGAGCCGCGCGATCGACAAACCGCTTGACGACGCCGACCCAATCAGCCAGTCGTACTGCCTGGAGGTTTCCTCACCGGGTGTGGAGCGGGAGCTGGTGCGGCCGGAACATTATGCACAGATGACCGGTCAGCCGGTGAAGGTGCGGCTGATTCGCCCGGATGAAAACGGCGAGCGCGATCTTTGCGGCACGCTCGGCGGGCTGGACGGGGATGAAATCCTGCTGTTCGGCGAAGACGGCGCCGAACGGAGAATTCCTCAAAAGGAAGCTGCGTCGGTTAGGCTGGACGATTTTTAACAAATGATGATATATCATATGGATTTGAAAGGATGATCCGAAAAATGCGTAAAAAAGAAGATCAAAAGATGAGCAACGAGAATACGGAGTTTTTCGAGGCGCTGCGTCTGCTGGAAAAGGAAAAGGGAATTCCGATGGAATTTATGTTCGAAAAAATTTCCTCTGCCATTATTGTTGCCGTTAAGCGCAGCTATAACGGAAATGACGACGTTGTCGTCAACATGGACCCGCACAAAAACCAGTTTGAGGTCTTTTTGCGCAAGGAGGTTGTGGACGACGTTCTGCCGGAGAACGCTGTGATGGATCCCGACCGCCAGATTTTTCTTTCGGACGCGCGCAAGCTCGACCCCACGGTTGGTGTCGGAGACAAGGTCTCCATCAAGCTGGAAACCAAGCAGTTCGGCCGGATCGGCGCGCAGGCGGCAAAGCATGTCATCCGCCAGGGCATCCGTGAGGTGGAGCGCGGCCAGGTGATGCAGGAGTTCCAGAACCGTAATCAGGAGCTTGTTTCCGCGGTAGTCGAACGCATCGATCCCCGCACGGGCGCTGCCAGCCTGACCATCGGCAAGGCTGAAGCAGTGCTGCCCAAAACCGAGCAGGTGGGCGCCGAATCGCTGAAGGAGGGCGACCACATTAAGGTTTATGTGGTGGACGTCAAGGATACCGAAAAAGGCCCCCGCGCAATGATTTCCCGCACGCACCCAGGATTGGTCAAGCGTCTGTTTGAAACCGAGGTGCCGGAAATTTACGACGGTACGGTGGAAATCAAGGCGGTATCGCGCGAAGCAGGTTCCCGCACAAAGCTTGCCGTGTTCAGCAAGGATCCGGACGTGGACGCTGTGGGCGCCTGCATCGGCCCGCGCGGAGCACGCGTCGGCAAAATTGTCGACGAGCTTGGTGGTGAAAAAATTGATATTGTAGAGTACAGCGAGGATCCCGCAAAGTTTATTTCGGCGGCGCTTTCCCCCGCGACGGTGGTCAGCGTTACGCTGGAGCCGGACGGAAGCCGCGCCTGCCACGTTTCCGTTCCGGACAGTCAGCTTTCGCTTGCAATCGGCAACCGCGGCCAGAATGCCCGCCTTGCCGCAAAGCTGACCGGCTGGAAAATCGACATCCGACCCGAAAGCGGTTTCTTCGGCGAAGAGCCGCAGGTCTGACCGCCGCGGTTCGCCGGTTTCAGATACATCCGCAGGGCAGTTTAGAAAGGCAGGTAATGCATGATGCAACAAAAAAAGATCCCGATGCGCATGTGCACGGGGTGCGGCCAGATGAAGCCGAAAAAAGAGCTTGTCCGCGTGGTCAAGGCGCCGGACCGGGTTGGGGAGGACGGCGAGGTTCTGGAGCAGGGCGCCGTTTCGCTTGACCCGGTCGGCAAAAAGCCGGGGCGCGGCGCTTATGTTTGCAATAATGCGGATTGCCTCAAAGCCGCCCGCAAGGCGCGCAAGCTGGAACGAGCATTCGGCTGTAAAATTCCGGATGAGGTTTATGAACGAATGGAGGCGGAGATCGGTGCAAAAGAGTGATTCGCTGCTCTCGCTGTTTGGCCTTGCACGGCGCTGCGGGAAAATTGCGCAGGGCTTTGATGCAGCGACTGCCGCTGTTTCCCGCGGGAAGGCCCGCGCGTTCTTCCTGACGCCGGATGCCGCCGAACGTACCCGGCGCAACGTCCGCAGGATTGCGGAGGAGAACGGCGCGCAGGTTTTTGAGCTTGCCGTTGCGATGCAGGAGCTGGGTGCCTGCATGGGCTGCGGCCCAACCGGAGTGGTGGCGCTGATGGATGCCGGATTTGAGAAAAAAGCGTGTACGCTTGCCTCCAATGGATTCTGCGAAAGGGATGGTCAATAATATGATGATTAAATACCGCATCAACGAGGTTGCAAAGGACCTCAATGTGTCCAATAAAGATGTGATCAATGTACTCGCCGAAAAGTTTGGCGTTGCGAAAAAGCCGATGACGGCGCTGGAGGAGGACGAACTCAACGTCGTCTTCGAAACCTTTACCAAAAATAATCAGGTGGAAAATTTTGATGCCTATTTTGCGCGCCGCCGCGCTGCGGAAGCTTATACAGTCTCGACAGAGGAAGCTCCCGCTGCCGAAACGACCGAAACTCCCGCAGCGGAACCCGCAGCTCCTGCAGCGGCTCCTGCGCCGGAGCAGCCTGCTGCCGCAAAAGCGGAAAGCAAACCCGAAAAGAAAAATGCAAACCGGCAGCCTGCGGCGCAGCGCGCCGGGCAGGGCAATGCCCAGAAGGCAGGCGGCGCACCGAGGAATCAGAATGCAAATAACCGTCAGCCTCAGCAGAAACCCCAGCAGGGGCAGAACCGCCCGCAGGCGAGCGGCGACAATACGGTGAAAAAGCCGGCCGTTCGAATTGTGGACACCCGCACCACCAATGTCAACATTGATAAGTATAATGAAAAGTATGACCGTCTGGCGAATGAAAAAGTCAAGACGGACAATACTGTCAATAAGCAGAAGCTCAACCAGCGCTCCCGCCAGGAGCGCGGCAAGCCCCGCAACGCCCGCCGCGAAACCGAAGCGGAGCGGATGCGCCGCATTCAGCTGGAACGCCAGAAAAAGCCGATGAACATCACACTGCCCGAAGAGCTGACGGTCGGCGAACTGGCGCTACGCCTGAAGGCGACTTCTGCCGAGGTTATCAAAAAGCTGATGGCGGCCGGTGTTTTCGCTGCGGTCAACGATACCATCGATTTTGACACGGCTGCGCTGGTTGCCATGGAATTCAATGCGCGCGCTGAAAAAGAAGTGGTCGTGACCATCGAAGACCGCATTATCGACGACAGTGAGGACGACGACGCCAATCTGGTGCCGCGCGCGCCGGTCGTGGTCGTCATGGGCCACGTTGACCACGGAAAAACTTCTCTGCTTGACGCAATCCGGCACGCCAATGTGACTGCCTCCGAAGCCGGCGGCATTACGCAGCATATCGGCGCTTACCGCGTGCGGATCAATGACCGCGACATCACCTTCCTCGACACGCCCGGTCACGCTGCGTTTACCACCATGCGTGCCCGCGGTGCGCAGGTGACCGATATTGCCGTGCTGGTAGTTGCTGCGGACGACGGCATTATGCCGCAGACCGTCGAGGCCATCAACCACGCCAAAGCGGCCGGCGTTTCCATCATCGTGGCGATCAATAAAATGGATAAACCCTCCGCAAATCCGGATCAGGTCAAGCAGCAGCTGACGGAATATGAACTGGTGCCCGAAGAATGGGGCGGCGACGTTCCCTGCATCCCGGTGTCTGCGGTCACAAAGGAAGGCGTCAACGATTTGCTTGAAATGATCGCACTGGTTGCGGATATGAAAGAACTGAAGGCCAACCCCGACCGTGCGGCGAAAGGCACCGTGATCGAAGCGCGGCTCGACCGCGGCAAAGGCCCGATCGCAACGGTTCTTGTGCAGAACGGAACGCTGCGCACCGGCGATATCATCGTTGCGGGAACCAGCGTCGGCCGCGTCCGTGCCATGACGGATCACCGCGGCAGCAAAGTGGAAAGCGCCGGCCCGTCCGTTCCGGTTGAGATTATCGGTCTGGACGATGTGCCGACCGGCGGCGATGTGTTCAACGTTGTTTCCGACGAACGCCTTGCGCGCGAGCTGGTGGAACAGCGCAAGAACGAGCGCAAGGAAGAAATGTTCAACGCGCAGACTAAGGTCACGCTCGACAATCTGTTCGATCAGATGCAGCAGGGCGAGATCAAGGAACTGAAAATTATTGTCAAGGCCGACGTGCAGGGCTCTGTGGAAGCCGTCCGTCAATCACTGGAAAAGCTTTCCGGAGATGAAGTGCGCGTCAATGTCATCCACGGTGCGGTCGGCGCCGTCAGCGAGTCCGACGTGATGCTTGCCGCTGCGTCCAACGCGATCATCGTCGGCTTCAATGTGCGCCCGGATCCCGTCGCGGCGGAAAACGCCAAGCGCGACGGCGTAGATCTGCGTCTTTACCGTATCATTTACGACTGCATTGAGGAGATTCAGTCGGCCATGAAGGGTATGCTGGCGCCCAAATTCCGCGAGGTTTCGCTTGGCCGCGCAGAATGCCGTCAGGTTTACAAGGTTTCCAACGTCGGCACCGTTGCCGGCTGCTATATTCTCGAAGGCAAAATTACCCGCGCCGCGCAGATTCGCATTGTGCGCGACGGAATTGTTGTTGCCGAGGATAAAATCGCCTCGCTGCGCCGCTTTAAGGACGACGTCAAAGAAGTCGCGCAGGGATACGAGTGCGGAATTGGGCTGGAACGCTTTAACGACATCAAGGAAGGCGACATTTTTGAAGGTTATCTGATGGAAGAGTACCGCGAGGATTAAGTTTCCCCGCCGGAAGGAGGAAAGGCCCTTGGCCAGTCACAAACTGCAGCGCAGCACGGAGGACATCCGCCGCGAGCTGACCGATATTTTGCGAACCCTGAAGGACCCGCGCGTGCAGGGAGTGTTCCTGAGTATTGTGCGCGTGGAGGTTACGAACGATTTTTCTTACTGTAAGGTCTATATCAGTGCAATGGAGGGGCTGGAACGCGCCAAAGAGGCGGTGCGCGGGCTGGATTCCGCTGCCGGATACATGCGTACCGAGCTTGGGCGCCGGCTTTCCCTGCGCCATGTTCCGAAGCTGCTTTTTACGGCGACCGATTCCATTGAATACAGCGCTGAAATTTCGCGCAGGTTGCTGGAACTGAAAAGTGAAGCAACTGCGGCGGACGGCGATACGGACAAAGGAGACGGGAGCCATTCATGAACATCACGTTAAATGAGGCGGCCGCACAGCTTGCAGCGCA
Source organism: Acutalibacteraceae bacterium (assembly GCA_050947015.1). GTDB lineage: Bacteria > Bacillota > Clostridia > Oscillospirales > Acutalibacteraceae > CAKXIK01. The sequence goes on along the minus strand of JBMNVT010000026.1, from coordinate 12,866 downwards.
CGACCGGATTTTGATTTTAAGCCATCAGTCGCCCGACGGAGACACGCTGGGTTCGGCGGGAGCGCTTTGCCTCGGGCTTGCGAAGCTGGGAAAACAGGCTCGCTTTGTCTGCTCCGACCCCATTCCTGAAAAATACGATTATATGCTTTCGGCGGTCCCGGCTCCGGATTTTGAGCCGGAATACATTGTTGCGGTGGACATTGCCGACCGCAAGCTGCTTGGGAAAAGGCTGGATGCCCGGTGTCCGCGGATTGACCTGTGCATTGACCACCACGGTTCCAACACACAATACGCCGGGCAGTGTTATGTTAATCCCGCTGCGGCGGCTACCTGTGAGATCATCTTCGAACTGCTCCGGCTGCTGAAGATCCCGGTCTGCAAAGAGATTGCCCAGTGCCTGTTCACCGGCATCTCGACCGACACGGGCTGCTTCCGCTATTCCAACACGACGCCGCAGACGATGCGCATTGCCGCCGAGCTGATGGAGGCCGGGGTGGAGGCGGCGGAGATCAACCGCCAGATGTTCGAGATCAAAACGCGGTCCCGCATGGAGCTGGAACGCATGGCGCTCGACCGGATGGAATACGCCTTTGACGGAAAATGCGCCATGATCGTTATTTCCATGGAAATGATTGCACAGTCCGGTGCGACGGAGGGCGATCTGGAGGGTCTGGCGCCGCTGCCGCGCAATGTGGAAGGCGTGCGTGTCGGGCTGACGCTGCGGGAAAAAGCGCCCGGCGTTTATAAAATTTCGGTGCGCACCGGGGTACATGTCAACGCGTCACACCTGTGCGCAAGGTTGGGAGGCGGCGGTCATCCGCAGGCCTCCGGCTGTATGCTGCAGGGGGAGCTGAGCGAGGTAAAGCAACAGCTGCTTGCAGTGGTTGAGCAGTTCTTGACCGGACAGGCCGTTTGAAGCGCAAAATCATTTTCGCACAGGGAAAGGGCTGGTCTGCTTGAAAAGCGGTGTGCTGATTGTTGACAAACCGCAGGGTTTTACTTCGTTTGATGTGTTGGCTTCTCTGCGCAGACCGATGAACACAAAAAAACTCGGCCACACCGGAACGCTCGACCCGATGGCAACCGGCGTTTTGCCGGTGCTGGTGGAATCGGCCACACGGGCGGCTGATCTTCTGCCGGAAAGCGGCAAGGCATACCGTGCTTCGTTTGCGCTGGGAATAGTGACGGACACGCAGGATATTACGGGCGCCGTGCTCTTGCGGCGGCCGTTTTGCGTTTCACCGGATGCGCTAGAACAGGCGTGTACTCCGCTGCGCGGCAAAATTCTGCAGGTTCCGCCGATGTATTCCGCGGTGAAGAAGGACGGCGTCCGCCTGTATGATCTGGCACGCAAAGGCATTACCGTGGAGCGGGAGGCCCGCCCCATCACGATCGAGACGCTGACGGTGGAATCTTTCTGCCCGGAATCCGGCACAGGCACGCTGTTTGTCCGCTGCTCAAAAGGCACTTACATCCGCACCCTGATTGCTGATTTGGGCGAAGCGCTCGGCTGCGGCGCCGTTATGACTTTGCTGCGCCGAACAGCGGCGTGCGGGTTTTTGGAAAAAGAAGCGACCCCGCTGCAGGCGCTGCGCGAAATGGACGCGGGAGAGATTGAAGCGTTGCTGCGCCCGGTGGAGGCTCTGTTTGCCGTTTATCCGGCGCTGCGGGTCACGGAGGCACAGGCCAGGCGTTTTGCAAACGGAGGAGAACTTGCCGCCGACCGTGTTCCGTTGGCGGTAAAAACGGACGACGGACAGCTGCTGCGCGTCGTTTCGCCGCAGGGGACGTTCCTCGGCCTTGGCGTGTTTCAAGCCGAGCGGGCCTGCGTAAGCGTGAAAAAAATTTTTATTGCGAATTCCGAACTGTAAGCGCTGCGGCAAAGGAATCTGCGGCGCAAAAAAAGATGACGGGAGGAAGGGAGAACCGATATGCAGATATTTTCTTCGCTTTGCGAGGCGCCAGCGCCGACGTCCATTGCGCTGGGATGCTTCGATGGGCTGCACATCGGTCACCGGTCGGTGCTTTGCGAGGCGCTTGAAAGCGGAGGCAGCGGCCTTTTGCCCGCAGTGTTTACCTTCGGTTCGCGGGAGAACGCGATGGCCTCGGTCAAGCCGGTGCCGGAACTGATGAGCTCCCGGCTGCGGGAACAGCTGCTGGAGCAAATGGGATTCTCGCTGCTGTGGCGCGTTGATTTCAATACGGTGCGAAATACCTTGCTGCAGGATTTCGTTCGCGGCGTGCTTTGCACGCAGCTGCGCGCAAAAAGAATCTGCTGCGGATATAATTACCGATTCGGTTTTGGCGGAAAAGGCGACGCGGCGCTGCTGCAGAAGCTGGGGAAGGAATGCGGTGCAGAGGTTGTCGTGCTGCCGCCGGTGCAGCGGCAGGGCTGTCCCGTCAGCTCGTCGCGCATTCGCGCTGCAGTGATGGAAGGCCGTGCAGAAGAGGCTGCCGCTATGCTCGGCCGCCCGTTTATCATCGATTTTCCGGTGGTTCACGGCCGTCAGCTGGGGCGTGTGCTGGGCACACCGACGATTAACCAGCCGTTCCCCGCCGGTTTTGTTTTGCCGAAATTCGGCGTCTACGCCTCCTGCGTGCAGGTGGACGGAAGGCGGCTGCACGCCGTTACCAATGTAGGCGTAAAGCCCACGGTTGGCTCCGAAGCGCCGCTGGCCGAAACCTATATTGCAGGGTTTTCGGGAAATCTTTACGGAAAAAGAATTCCCGTCTCTCTGCTGAAGTTTTTGCGTCCGGAACAGAAATTTGATTCGCTGGAGCTGCTGAAAAAACAGATTCTTTCCGACGCGGCCCGTTCGGCGGAGGTCTTGCGCAGATACGACGCACAAAACGCCCCTGAAAGCGCGCTGAGGCTTTGAAAACGGGTAAAACAAAGAAAATACCGCTTTACAACGCGGATTTTGTATGATATACTTATCCAGTCGAGCTGTATTGAAATCTGCGGTGGAAAGCCGCAGGAACAGACATCGGCCTGACAAACCCCTGTTTCGGTTTCAGGGTCAAGCCCCGTTTCCGGGGAGTTACACCCGCCTGTTACTGGAACTGAGGAATATTTTGAAAGAGGTGCAAACCCAATGCTGCCAGAAGAAAAAACAGCGATTATCAAAGAGTATGCCACACACGAGGGCGACACCGGTTCTCCGGAGGTTCAGATCGCCATTCTGACCAAGCGCATCAACGATCTGACCGACCACCTGAAGGTTCACAAGAAGGATCATCATTCCCGTCACGGCCTGTTTAAAATGATTGGTCAGCGCCGCAATCTGCTCAACTACCTGATGAAGATTGATGTTGAGCGTTACCGTTCGCTGATTGCCAGACTTGGCATCCGCAAATAATCTTGTTTCCTTAAGGGCAGGTGACGCAAGTTGCCTGCCTTTTAGGCTTTTTTTGCGCTTTCCGCAGATTCTCCCCCATTCCGGCAGGCGAGTGGCTTAGCAGTGAAACGAGCACCCGGCGTGGTCGGGCGTTGGTTTTATTGCTAATCCCGTGGCCTCCCGGGAAATAAAAAATAACGGAGGTTCCAAAATGTTTGAAAACTATCGGGTTTTTGAAACCGAGCTTGCCGGTCGTCCGCTTGTGGTGGAAACCGGCAAGATTGCACAGCTGGCCAACGGAGCGGCGTTTGTTCGTTACGGTGATACCGTCGTGAACGTCGCCGTGACTGCCAGTGAAAAACCACGCGAAGGTGTGGACTTTTTCCCGCTTTCCGTTGATTTTGAGGAAAAACTTTATTCCGTCGGCAAAATCCCCGGCTCCTTTCAGCGCCGGGAGGGCCGCCCGGCCGACAAGGCGATTCTCGCCTCCCGCGTGATTGACCGCCCCATCCGTCCGCTGTTCCCCAAGGATATGCGTAACGATGTTTCTGTCGTCTGCACGGTGATGTCGGTCGATCAGGACTGTTCGCCGGAGATCACCGCTATGATCGGCACCTCCATTGCTCTTTCAATTTCGGATATTCCGTGGAACGGGCCAATCAGCGGCGTTTCGGTTGGCTATGTTGACGGCGAGTACGTCATTAACCCGAATGCCGAGCAGCGTGAAAGAAGCGAAATGGCCGTTACCGTCGCTTCTACCTCTACCCGAATTGCGATGATTGAGGCCGGTGCAAAGGGCGTTTCCGACGAAGTGATGTTCAACGGCATTATGGCCGGTCACGAAGCCAACCAGAAGATCGTTTCCTTTATTGAGGGCATCAAGGCAGAGATTGGCAAAGCAAAGTTCACCTACCCGGCGGCGCATCCGTCGGATGAAATGATGGACGCCGTCAAGGCCTTTGCCATCGACGACATTCGCGTTGCGCTTGACACCGACGACAAAAAGATCCGCGATGCCCGCCTGAAGCCGATTTATGATGCGGTTCACGAGCACTTTGACCCGATTTATCCCGATCAGGCCGCTCAGATTGACGAGTGCCTTTACAAAACGCAGAAGTTCGTTGTGCGCCGTTGGCTGCTCGACGATCAGAAGCGTGTGGACGGCCGCAGAATGGACGAGATTCGCCCGTTGGCTGCCGAGGTCGGCCTGCTGCCACGTGCCCATGGTTCCGGGCTTTTCACGCGCGGCCAGACGCAGGTTCTCACGGTTGCTACCCTTGGCCCGGTTGCCGATCAGCAGCTGCTTGACGGCATCGATGGCGAGGAATTCAAGCGCTATATGCATCATTACAACTTTCCGCCGTATTCTGTGGGCGAGGCCCGCGGAATCCGCAGCCCCGGCCGCCGCGAGATTGGCCACGGTGCGCTGGCGGAGCGTGCGTTGCTGCCGGTGATTCCGCCGGTGGAGGAATTCCCCTATGCCATCCGCCTTGTTTCAGAGGTTGTTTCTTCCAACGGTTCGACCTCTCAGGGTTCCGTCTGCGGTTCCACGCTGGCGTTGATGGACGCTGGTGTGCCGATTAAAGAGCCGGTTGCCGGTATCTCCTGCGGTCTGATTACCGAAGGCGAACGCTGGATGACCATGGTGGACATTCAGGGCCTGGAGGATTTCTTTGGCGATATGGACTTCAAGGTTGCCGGCACGCATACCGGCATTACCGCGATTCAGATGGATCTGAAGATCGACGGCCTTACGCCCGACATGGTGAAGGAAGCGCTTGCAAAAACCCACAAGGCGCGTATTTATATTCTGGACGAAATTATGCTCAAGGCAATCCCCGCGCCTCGCGCCGAGCTTTCGGCTTATGCGCCGAAGATGCTTTCCACCACGATTCCGGTGGACAAGATCCGTGAGGTAATCGGTACAGGCGGAAAGGTGATCCAGAAGATCTGCGCCGAATGCAACGTCAAGATTGATATTGAAGAAACAGGCTCCGTGTTTGTTTCGGCTATCAATCTGGACGATTGCCGCCGCGCAATTACCATTATTGAAACGATCGTCAATGATCCTGAGCCCGGCGCAATCTTCAAGGGTAAGGTTACGCGCATCATGGATTTCGGCGCGTTTGTCGAGATCGCTCCCGGCAAGGAGGGCTTGGTTCACATTTCCCGTCTCGATGTGAAACGCACTGAGAAGGTGACCGATGTGGTCAATGTCGGCGACGAGGTATTGGTCAAGGTGCTGGAGATCGACGACAAGGGCCGCCTGAACCTTTCCCGGCGCGACGCGCTGATCGAAGTGGAAGGTCTTGTTCCGGAAAACACGATTTCCGACACGCCGCGCCGTCCGAGCGGACCGCGTTCCGACCGCCGCGGAGGAGGATTCCGCCGCAATGACCGCAACGACTGAGCGTTGAACGAAAGATAATCGTCCGGAAAATTTGGTGAAAAGTTTTCGGTCGGTTTACAGGAAAGTCACACAAGCATGACAAAATGTTTGTGTGACTTTTTTTAAGGATTGAAAGGAATGTTGTTATGACGCGCGAATTGGTTTCGTTGGAAAACGGACTGCAGATTTGGTTGGAGCCGGTGAATACGCTGCGGACGGCATCGTTCGGCGTGTGGATTGCGGCCGGTTCCTCGCACGAAACGCAGCAGACGAGCGGCATCTCGCATTTTTTGGAGCATATGTTTTTCAAGGGCAGCACATCGCGTTCTGCACAGCAGATTGCCGAGCAGATGGACGCAATCGGCGGTCAGATGAATGCCTACACCACAAAGGAATACACCTGTTTTTACGCGCGGACGCTTTCGGAGCATGTTGCCGAGGGCTTTGACATTCTTTCGGATATGTTGGTTTCTCCTGCGATCTCGCCGGAGGATACCGAGTTGGAGCGCGGCGTGGTGCTGGAGGAGATCGGAATGAGCGCCGACGACCCGGAAGATGTGGTGGGGGAACAGCTTGAATCCGCCGTATGGCGCGATTCGCCCTACGGAATGCCGATTCTCGGCAGGCGCGAAACCGTATCCTCTTTTTCGCCGCGTCAGCTGAAGGAGTGGCTGAAAAAGCATTACACCGGCACGCAGACCGTGATCTCTGTCTGCGGGAATTATGACAGAGATCTGTTTTTGCGGCAGGCAGAAGAACGGTTTGGGAAAATTGCAGCCGGGGAACCGCGCACTGCGGCACCCAAGACGTCATACCGCCGTAGTTGCATGGTTACGCCAAGGCCGATTGAGCAGACGCACCTGTGTTTTTGCGTGCCGGGGCTGCCATCCCGCAGCGAAAAACGGTGGGCAATGTCGATGCTGAATATGATTCTGGGCGCAAGCTCCTCTTCGCGGCTGTTTCAGCGAATCCGTGAAGAGCTTGGGTTGGTTTATTCCATCGGAACGGACTGCGCGCCTTATGCCGGCGGAGGGCTGCTGTATGTTCAGGCGGCGGTAAACCCAGGCGACGCAAAGCAGGCTGCGCAGGAAACGATCGCCGTTTTGAACCGCGCGCGCCTCGGTGTGACGCAGCAGGAATTTGCCCGCGCCAGAGAAGGACTGAAATCTTCGCTTCTGATGAGTATGGAAAACAGCATGAGCCGCTGCGCTTACACGGCGCGGGGCGCGCTTGCGGGAGAAATTCTTTCCGACGATGAGCTGCTGGAACGGGTGCAGTCGGTGACCAGAGAACAGGTGGACGCGCTGGCGTATGAGTTGTTGGACCCGGACAAGCTTTCGGTTTCGGTCTGCGGCGCCGTAGAGGATGAGGCGTTTTTCCGCGGGTTGGTCTGAGCGGCGGACTATTCTGCGGAAAGGCCGCTTTCACCGACCGGGCGAAGAACGCGGCAGGGGTTCCCGTCCGTCATTTGTGTTACCGCTCCTTTTCACAGGATGTTTTTTCTAAATTTTGAGCCAATTGCTGCTGCGTAATGGTTTTCAGTGCATATTCCCAAACCTTCTCCCATATGTATCGGATACAGGGGGGAGAATAAATGATTCGTTGGAAGCCGTTGCTCATCAGCCTTGGAATCAGCCTTGGGGTTGGCGCTCTGTCTGGAGCTATTGTCAGCGATGCCGCGCAGCAGTATCAGGCTCTGCAGCAGCCGCCCGGCGCGCCGCCGGCCTGGCTGTTTCCCGTCGTATGGACGATTCTGTTTTTTTTAATGGGGATTTCCGCTTATCTCGTCTGGATTTCCGAATCGCCGGAACGAACAACAGCGCTCAAGCTTTACGGCGCGCAGCTGGTGATCAACTTTGTCTGGCCGCTGCTGTTTTTTTCCGCACAGCAATATTTTGGCTCGTTTGTATGGCTTGTGCTACTGTGGATTTTTGTTGCGGCAATGATCGTCTGGTTTTACCAGATCAATCCGGTTGCCGCATGGTTGCAGCTGCCCTATCTGTTCTGGCTGACTTATGCGGGGTACCTGAATTTGATGGTTTATCGACTGAACACATGAAAAATGCCGCGGATCGCCGAAACAGGCGGGGCTCCGCGGCATTTTCTGTTTTTCGGGGCTGCCGCGTGCGGCTGGCCGCTCAGCCTTCTGCGGCCCGGCGGGGGAGCAGCCGAATCGCCTTTAGTGCCCGGCAGCAAAGCTCAGAGGCCCGCTGCTGCGCCTCGTCGAGCTCTGCGGTGGAAGCGCCCTGCTCGGTCAGTGCCTGCAGCCGCTTGACCGCCGCGACAGCGTTAGCTGTATCTGCCATTGCCAATTGTTTCGGAGAAACTGTTACTTCGCCGTAGGCGAGCACTGCCTCTACCGCGGCAAGATTTTGTGCGGCAAGCTTCTGCCGAAGGGTGTCTTCCTCTTCTCCGGCGCTCACCGCAGCTTCATACGAATCCATTGCGTCAAACGCTTTTTGCAGCAGAGGGTGGGAGGAGCCTTTTTTTAAAAGCCTGCGTTCGGCGGTGCGCTCCTCCTGTGCATTCAGCATGGCAAAAACAAATCCAAACAGAATGAACAGGATGGTAAAGACAAAAACGACGTAGGTTTCGTCTTTCATACCGGCGGCGCTCACCGCCATGCAGATGATGGTTCCGAGCAGCCCCAGCGCCCAAAGACCAAAAGAGACTGTTTTGTTATCGGGCATAGTTGTTTTCCCCTTTCTGTTTTGAAATTTCATTACTCAGGTGGGCAAATTGTTCCAGGCTTAACTGTTCGGCTCTCGCCTGCGGCGGGATTTCGGCCGCGGTAAGAAGAGCGGAAAGAGTCTCCTTCGGAATGCCCATTCCGGCGCTGACGGCATTGCAGAGCGTTTTTCGGCGCTGACCGAACGAAGCGCGGACAAGCGCGAAAAAGGTTTGCTCCGAATCCACGGAAACCGGCGGCTGCGAAAGAACATTCAGCCGTATCACAGTGGAATCCACATTGGGCGCAGGCAAAAAACTGCCGCGTGAAACCTGAAACAGAATTTCCGGCCGGGCATAATAACGCACGGCAAGGCTTAACGCCCCGGCCGCGCGCTGACCGGGCAGCGCGCAGATGCGGTCGGCGGCTTCTTTCTGCACCATGACTGTCAGCGCGCGAATGGGCAGCCGTTCCTCCAAAAAGCGCATAATGACCGGCGAGGTAATATAATACGGAAGGTTGGCGCAGACAGCGACATCCATCCCGCAAAATTCGCGCGCAATCAGCTCGTGCAAATCAAGCTTTAAAATATCGCCATGAACGACAGAGGCGTTTGGGTGTTCGGCAAGCGTTTCCCGCAGCATCGGGAGCAGCCGGTCGTCAAGCTCCACCGAAACCACCTTTTTTGCCCGCGCTGCAAGCTCCACCGTCAGCACGCCGATTCCCGGACCAACCTCCAGCACGCCGGTCTGCGCGTCGGCCCCGCATTCCTGCGCCATGCGGGGGCAAACCGACGGGTTGATCAGAAAATTTTGCCCCAGCGCCTTGGAAAAGGTGAAGCCGTGGCGTGCAAAAATCTCTTTGATGTTGCCGATGTTGGAAAGAGCGTTCAAATTCAAGTCATCCTTTCGGTGAAGCTGGGGGCAAAAGAGAGAAGGCTTCCGGAAGAAGTTCCCGCAGAGAAAACATCCGGCAGCGGCTGCCGTCCTGATTGGCGCACAGCACATCAAGCTTGCCGAATTCGGCAAAAGCCTGACGGCAGATGCCGCAGGGCGCCGTCGGATCTTCTCCCGCGGCGATCGCGATGGCAGAAAAACGGCGCTTTCCGGCGGAAACAGCGGCAAAAAGCGCAGAACGTTCCGCGCAGATGCCTGCCGGATAACTCGCATTTTCCACATTGCAGCCGGTAAAAACGGTACCGTCTGCGCAAAGCAAGGCGGCTCCAACCGCAAAACCGGAATACGGAGCATAAGCGTTTTTGCGTGCTGCGGCCGCGCGCTGAATCAACTGGAGGTATTCCTGTTTCATCGTGAAACCATCCTTTCCAGGAAACTTTCCGGCAAGCTGCAAAAAGTGCAGAAAGCAGAAAAATAAGAATTGCAATGTTTCCTTCTTACTGGTATTATTGTACCATACGGACGGCGTTTTCGGAACCGTTCGTGCAAAAATTTTTCAATGCTTGGAGGGATCCAGATGGATCGCCGCGACAAAGAAAATTATTATCTGGATATTGCTGAAACCGTTTTGGAGCGCAGCACATGCCTGCGCCGTAACTACGGTGCGCTGATCGTGAAAAACGATGAGATCATTTCAACGGGCTACAACGGAGCGCCGCGCGGCCGCGTCAACTGCACCGATGCCGGCGAATGCATCCGTGAAAAGCTCGGGATTCCGCGGGGGGAGCGCTATGAGCTTTGCCGTTCCGTGCACGCCGAGGCCAATGCCATTATCAGCGCAGCCCGTACCGATACAATTGGCGCGACGCTTTACCTTGCCGGGAAAAACGCCCAGACGGGCGATTATGTGTCGGACGCGTCATCCTGTGCAATGTGCAAAAAGCTGGTAATTAACGCCGGAATCGAGCGGGTCGTTGTCCGCATCGACCGGAACCGCTATAAGGTGATTCCGGTGGAGGAATGGATTCGTAACGACGATTCGATTAGCGGAAGCTTTGGGTATTGAACGCTGTTGCCGTGGACCAATTCCTTGATTTGGCCCTTGATTACTTCCTCATTAAGCTGTACAATTTTCTTGCTCACATATCTGTACCGCCAATTTCCCGATTTGCTAAAAATGGGCACAAAAAAGCAGCAAATCTTTTTCAGATTTCCTGCTTAATATAGCTTTGAATATTTAATTGTAGTTAGTCTATCAGTTGTACAAACTGGAATTTTTGCTTATGAATGTATCTTGTTCTTTATACGCAAACAGGCTTCTGTGTGCATAATCCAATGTCTTGAAAACGGCATTTGAATTAGTCCACGAATATCTTTATTACACCAATAATCAATCAGCCAAATTGCTTTTTCATTGTCGTTTACTACATTCAACGATTCTAAGTATCCTTTTCTTTCTTCCGGTATTTTTCTTTTCAATTCATCATAAGATAACCGTTCAAGCATTTTCTCAGTGCTTTCCCGTACTTCAAAAATATATGAATATAATTCTTCCAGATTAAGCTGTTTTGAAAAGTCTGCAATCTGCTGTTTAATGAGTTCATTTCCTGTTGTAATGATGGGTGAATTGATACGCTCTTGATAATTGCCTGCAAAAAATACTTGTTCATCTTCATTTATCACTGTATGCACAACTATATCTTCAATGCGGAAAATATGCCAAATAGAATAAGCAATCGTCTTACTATGATAACCATCAGCGTTTATGAAAGGGATTGAGTTAAAATCTTCTCTGCATAATTCCTCTTTGAAAGATACTAAGGTTTGCATTAACTGACTTCGTAAACTAAGTAAAGTATCAATACCCATCTTATAAGTATCTTTCTTTTTTATTTGTGCCTGCATTGTTTTATTAAGTTCAGACCATTCCTTATTCATATTCAATTCCCTCTCAAATTCAATGTTTTCCGAACTGTTTGTTTTATGCTATCACACGAATAATAATTATGCAAGAACAGGCACAGTGGATCAATCCGCTGTGCCTGTCAACTGCCTTATGAGTACCGCCCCTTGCCGGGGGTTCTGACTTTAAAAAGAAATACCACGGGCGGTTCAGGAGAGCGCGGCTTTCCGGCGCATTCGCCGGAGAAGGAACAGAGCGGCAAACAACATGGCAGGGAACACCAGCGCTGCCAGCATGCCAAGCTTGACCCCACTGCTTCCGCCACCAAGAGCATCGGAGGCAACACCGACCAGATCCGGGCCGACAAAGCAGCCGACGTCACCGGCGAGGGCCAACAGAGCGAACATCGCGGTGCCGCCCTGCGGGCAGTCGCGCGCGGAAAGGCTGAGTACGCCCGGCCAGAGAATGGCAACCGAGACGCCGCACAGTCCGCAGCCAAGCAGAGAAACGATTGCGTCCGGCACCAGAGAAACGATCAGAAAGCTGACCGTGCAAAGGGCAGCGGAAAAACCAAGCAGGCGCGGCAGGCGGAACCGCTCGCCAAACTTGCCGTAAAGCAGCCGGGTGGTTCCCATCGCAATGGCAAACAGACACGGCCCGAGCAGGTCTCCCATTGCTTTTGAAACACCCAGCCCAAGCTCCGCAAACAACGACGCCCACTGTGCCATTGCCTGTTCTGCTGCGCCGGAAGCAAGCATCAAAGCCAGCAAAACCCAAAACATCGGCAGCGAAAACAGACGACGCATCGGCAGGTTGGTTTCCGGTTCGCCAAGGGAGTTGATCGGCACCCGGAAGAACAGAGCCGCGGCACAAAGGGGGATAATCGCCCAGCCGATGGCGAGCCAACGCCAGTTTGCGGTGCCGGCCAGCTGAAAATACACCGTGGAAATTAATATGACGGCGACATGTCCCCAACAATAGAACGAATGCATAATACCCATGGCCGAAGCTTTTGCGTCGCCGGGCAGCGCCTCCAGCATGGGGCTGAGCAAAACCTCGTTCAGCCCGCTGCCGATGGCACAGAGCACCGTGCAAAACAGCAGCGCAGGGTAAGCGGGCAGCAAAAACGGCAGGATGCCCAGCCCGATCATCCCCGCGGCGGCAATCAGCTGTGAACACACCGCACCCCGGCGGTAGCCGAGCCGGTCGCCGAATTTTGCGCCGAGAAAATCAACGAGCATCTGAATTCCGAAATTGAGCGTAATCAGAAAACTTATTTTTCCGATGGAAATGCCGAATTGGCGCTGAAAGGTCAGAAAAAGCAGCGGCGAAAAATTATTGATGATTGCCCCTGTAATATTTGAGAGATTGTGCTTGTTTGTTCAGCAAGCGTAATACTGACATCACAAGCAATATAGCAAAATACAGCATTGAGTTTCACTTTTTGCAAGGTAGAAAAGGTCAACAAAGTATTGCAGTTAAAAGCTTTTATGACAATTACTGCTCATACTGCACAATGCAAAACTGAACAAATGAGTTTCGGTTTATTTGCCCTTAATTTTCTTTGTGTTTTGTGGATAGGCATAACAACTTTATACTATTGTATTACTGTTTATTTAAGGGGTATCATCAGAAGTTCCCAGATAATCCAGAATTGACTTTTAGGAATAGG
>JBMNVT010000025.1:0-28672 GCA_050947015.1 Acutalibacteraceae bacterium | reverse complement strand
TACTTTTGCAAAAACTGCCCCACCAGAACGCAGTGCACTGAAAATGCAAAGTGCGAGAAAACGGTCTTGCGCCATGTCTGGCAGGACTTTGTGGAGATGGCGAAGCACGTCCGGCACATGACGGTATACAGAGAACTATATCGTCTGAGAAAAGAAAAAATTGAGCGTGTATTTGCCGACGCAAAAGAAAAACACGGCATGCGCTACACGCAGTACCGTGGCCTCGCTCTGGTCTGTTTACCAGAACGGGCTTTTTCTACAACCTGAAACCCCGATTCTATCGGGTTTTTCGCGTTTTTAAGGCAAGGTACCGAATCGGTTTATGTCGATATGATTTTCGTACCACGGCGGCTCCTTCCATAAGCCGTCGTGCTTATCAGCGATAGGGCGTCATCCTTTGAAGGACAAAAAAGCGGCAGCCTTGATTTCTCAAAAGCCACCGCTTCACAGGCGCGTGAAAAGCTCTCTGCTGTACGACGGCTTTTTTCTTTTGCCGTCGTGCGGCAGTTTGCGCTTTAATATGAATTTCTGATATCGTGCTTTCTTTCCGGTTCATCATCACACCTCCTTAGAGCAGCTCGCCATAGTGACGGACAAAGGCTTTTTTCAAGCTGGTTGCCAGCACCATCGCTGGACGCGTCCCACTTCCTGGGCTTGGCGATAAATTCCTCGTCCACATTGTCCCAAGGAATCGCGGTACAGGACAGGTCGTAGATCAGGTTCAGGAAAATCAGATGCACGCTCATCATCGGCAGGAACGGCAGCAGCGCGGAGGCCGCCAGTACCGAGAACATATTGCCAAAGTTAGAAGATGCTGTCATCTTGATATATTTGATCATGTTGGCGTAGGTCTTGCGCCCTTCAACAATGCCCTGCTCCAGTACCATCAGGTCTTTTTCCAGCAGAATGATGTCGGCTGATTCCTTTGCCACATCCACGGCGGTATCAACAGAAATACCAATATCAGCGGCCTTCATCGCCGCAGCGTCATTGATTCCGTCGCCCATAAAGCCAACGGTATGGCCATTTTCACGGAGGATAGAAACCACACGGGCTTTCTGATCGGGTGTCAGCTTTGCAAATACATCGGTGGATTCTGCTGCTCGTGCCAGCTCCGCGTCGCTCATATTTTCCAGATCAGAGCCAAGGAGCATATTGCGAACCTTCAGCCCCGCCTGCTTGCAGATGGTGCGGGTCACCTTGTCATTGTCGCCGGTCAGGATTTTGGTGGTCACGCCATGGTCTTTCAGTGCCTTGATGGCATCTGCGGTGGACTCCTTCGGGGGATCAAGGAACGCCAGATAGCCAATCAGCACCATCTCACACTCATCCTTCACGCCGAACGCGCCCACCGAGGAGGGATTGCTCTTCTGCGCAATCGCCAGCACGCGGAAGCCCTTATCGTTGAGATCATCCACTGTTTTGAGAATCCGGCTGCGAACCTCATCGGTCAGCGGCTCCACGCCGTCATCACACTCTGCGAAGGTGCAGACGGAGAGCATTTCTTCCACAGCACCCTTTGTCACCATCTGGGTCTTACCCTGCTTATCTTGAACTACCGTGGTCAGGCGACGGCGAGTGAAATCAAACGGAATTTCATCTACCTTCACATAGTTTTCGGACAGGTCAAGCAGCCTGGAATCTTCCGCCTCTTCTTCCTCTGTCTTATGGATGATCGCCAGATCCATCAGGTTCTTGTAGCCGGTCTGGAAGTAGCTGTTGAGGTAGGCGTGGCGCAGCACGCGCGTATCGTCCTCACCGTTTACGTTGAGGTGATATTCCAGCACAACTTTATCCTGTGTCAGCGTTCCGGTCTTGTCGGTGCAAAGAATGTCTATGGCACCGAAGTTCTGGATGGAATTTAGGTTCTTGACGATGGTCTGCTTCTTGCTCATGGAGACCGCACCTTTGGCAAGGCAGGTTGTCACGATCATGGGAAGCATCTCTGGGGTCAAGCCGACGGCGATGGAAATGCCGAACAGGAAGGCCTCCAGCCAATCGCCCTTCGTAATGCCATTGATGAAGAACACCAGCGGAACCATGACCAGCATGAAGCGGATCAGCACCCAGGAGACGGCATTGACGCCCTTGGTAAAGCTGGTCTCTACTGCTTCTCCGGCCACTGCGGACGCCATAGAGCCAAACAAAGTATGATCGCCGACACAGACTGCAACAGCGGTTGCGCTGCCGGAAACCACATTGCTGCCCATAAAGGCGATGTTTGTATAATCGGTTATGATGCATTATTGAGGCTAATAAAGAGAACTATATAAGTATATCCAAAAAGAAAAGTGAATTGTAAACTGTAATTGAATGAATATGGCAAAGAGACCAGTGCAAAAAATTGACTTTGGTCCTTATGGGGCGGCAATTAAATCCGCGAGGAGGGCGCGCAAAGAGTCCCGCAACTATGTGGGTGACGAGAGGTATCTTTCGCCCCGTTATCTTGCTAACATTGAAAACATCGGATTATTTTTTTAAATTTGAAGATGGGGAATGGACGGCCATATGCTTTTGATAATCGGCTGTGACGCTGTGGAGTGATCCGGGAACCGGAGAGCGACCGGAGGTCATTTTATTTTATGCGCCGTATAGAAACGGATATCGTGCAAACACTGAAACAGAGCACTTTGCGCTGAAATTTTACACAGCCCGAAAGGAGTTGTCTGTCGTTTGCACGAAAACAACCTGATTCATGAAAGCAGCCCCTATCTGCTTCAGCATGCCCGCCAGCCGGTGAACTGGTACCCGTGGGGAGAAGCGGCTTTTGCAAAAGCGCGGCAAGAGGATAAGCCGGTGTTTCTCAGTATCGGTTACTCCACCTGCCACTGGTGCCATGTGATGGCGGAAGAAAGCTTTGATGACCCGCAAATTGCGAAACAGCTCAATGCAGATTTTGTCGCTGTAAAGGTGGATCGCGAAGAACGTCCTGATCTGGATAGTGTCTACATGACCGTTTGTCAGGCCATGACAGGAAGCGGCGGATGGCCGATGAGCATCTTTTTAACACCGGAAAAAAAGCCGATTTTTGCGGGAACGTATTTTCCCAAGGACAGCCGGCAGGGGATGCCCGGCTTTCGCCAGCTGTTGGCGGCCGTTTCGCAAAAATGGAAAGAAGAAAAGGAACTGATTCTGCAGTCGGCTGACGAAGCCGTCAACGCGCTGTCGGCCATGGAACCCGAAAAACACACAGGCCGGGAGAGCGTCATTCTGGACAGGGCGGTTTTGCAGTTTCGTGAAACGTTTGACGAGAATTACGGCGGATTTGGAGAAGCACCGAAGTTTCCGACTCCGCACAACCTGCTGTTTCTGCTTGACCGGGCCCGAAAGACGGGTGATTCCGACGCGCTGCACATGGCGGAGTTTACGCTGCAGCAAATGTACCGGGGAGGTCTGTTTGACCACATTGGCTTTGGTTTTTCGCGTTATTCCACAGACCGGGCATTTCAAATTCCTCATTTTGAAAAAATGCTTTATGACAACGCTCTGTTAATCATGGCATTTGCGGGCGC
Organism: Acutalibacteraceae bacterium; assembly: GCA_050947015.1. Classification (GTDB taxonomy): domain Bacteria; phylum Bacillota; class Clostridia; order Oscillospirales; family Acutalibacteraceae; genus CAKXIK01. The sequence goes on along the minus strand of JBMNVT010000025.1, from coordinate 25,160 downwards.
TTACGGCACGACTGACAATGCATTTTATCTGAATGCTGCCGAGCAGACAGCAGACTATGTTCTGCGGGAAATGACAGGCCCGGAAGGTGGGTTTTACAGCGCGCAGGACGCGGACAGCAACGGCGTGGAGGGCGGATACTATGCGCTTGAGCCATCCGAGGTTTGCCGGGTGCTCGGTACGGAGAACGGAAACGCGTTTAACCGTTGTTACGGGATCACCCGGCAGGGCAATTTTGAAGGGCGCAGTATCCCGCATCTGGTTGGGACCGAGGGCGAGGCCCGTGCGCTTGCCAAACATCTTCCGGCGCTGCGGGCGTACCGGAAGCAGCGCAGCAGCCTTCATCTGGACGATAAAATTTTAACGTCGTGGAATGCATGGATGGCGACGGGGCTTTCGCAGTTGGCCCGCGCATCCGGGAAAAAGCAGTATTTTTCTGCCGCGCTGCGATGCATACAGTTTCTTTGGAGCAACCTGCAGCAGGACGGCCGCCTGTTTGTCAGTTGGCGCCGCGGTGTGCGTGGCGGCCAAGGTTTTCTGGATGATTATGCGTTTACGGCCTTTGCGCTGCTGGAAATTTATCAGCTTGCGCAGGAGCCGGTGTATCTGGAACGAGCGCAGCTGCTGTGCAAAAGAGTAATCGATGAATTCCGGGACCCCGGGCGCGGCGGATTCTTTTTGTCCGGCGAGGAAAACGAACGACTGATCCTGCGCCCCAAGGAAACGTATGACGGAGCGATTCCGAGTGGGAACTCCGTTATGGCGCACAATCTGGTTCGGCTTTCTCAAATTACGTCGGCGCCGTACTGGCAGCGGTGTGCAGAACAGCAGATGGAATTCCTCTCCGGGGCGGCGGAGGGTGTTCCGATGGGGCATGCGTTTTATCTGTTGGCGCTTTCCACCTGGCTGGAACCGCCGGATCGTATCACGGTTGTCCTCGAAGGTGAGAAAGAGGCATTTGATGTGGTGTCCGGTTTTCCGCCGGACGCCCTTGTAACGGTGAAAAAACGGCCGTCGGAGGAGTATGCGCTCCTCAACGGCCGAACCACTTATTACGTCTGCACCGGGCGCGCCTGTCTGCCGCCCACAAATGAACACCCTTGCAAAAGCAGGCGTGCAGCAGCACAATGCGGCGGAACGGAAAACGCAGAACGGAGGAATTTGAATTGATGAATTCGGTTTGGACGGCCACGGCGGAACTGCCGCGCAGGGAACCGCTTCGGGGGGACACAAGGACGGATGTGCTGATTATCGGCGGCGGATTGGCAGGGCTTCTTTGTGCGCACCGGCTGCAGCAGGCCGGGGTTTCGTGCCTGTTGGCGGAGGCCGAAACCATTTGCAGCGGCGTTACCCGGAACACAACAGCCAAAATCACCTCTCAGCACGGGCTGATTTACAGCGAGCTGATTCGCCGGTTCGGCACGGAACGGGCGCAGATGTACCTGAACGCCAACGAAAGCGCCCTGCAGGAATACCGCACGCTGTGCGCCGATATCGACTGTGATTTTGAAGAAAAGGATTCTTTTGTTTATTCGCTGAGCGGGCGGGAAAAAATTGAACAGGAGCTTGACGCACTGGAAAAGCTGAACTATCCGGCGGAATTTGCGGAGACACTGCCGCTGCCTTTTTCGGTCGACGGCGCGGTCAAGTTTCCGCGTCAGGCGCAGTTTAACCCTCTGAGTTTTGCCGCAGCGATCGCGGAAGGGCTCAACATCTGCGAACACACTGCGGTTCGGGAGCTGACGCCGCGCGGGGCGGTGACCGACTACGGAATGATCGCGGCGGAAAAAATCATTGTTGCCACGCACTTTCCGTTTCTGAACAAACACGGCAGCTATTTTCTGAAGCTTTACCAACACCGTTCTTATGTTCTTGCTCTGCAGCACGCGCCCGGTCTGCCGGGAATGTATGTCGATGAAGCGCAAAAGGGTATGTCCTTTCGCAGTTTTCGTAATTTGCTGCTGATCGGCGGCGGCGACCACCGAACTGGCAAACAGGGTGGCGGCTGGCAGGAGCTTTCCGATTTTGCAAAACGCCGCTTTCCGCGTTCTTCGGAAAAATACCGCTGGGCGACGCAGGACTGTATGTCGCTGGACAGCGTGCCTTATATTGGGCAGTATTCTGCACGCACGCCGAATTTATATGTGGCTTCCGGCTTCAACAAATGGGGAATGACCTCATCCATGGTGGCTGCAATGATTTTGACCGACCAGATCACCGGGCAGGAAAACCCAAATGCCGCGGTCTTTTCGCCGTCGAGAAGCATTCTGCGCCCGCAGCTTGCCGTCAACGGGTGCGAGGCAGTGGTCAATCTTCTGACTCCGTCAAAAAAACGCTGTCCGCACCTCGGCTGTGCGCTGAAATGGAACCGACAGGAGCGCTCCTGGGACTGCCCCTGCCACGGTTCCCGCTTTACGGAGGACGGAGCGCTGATCGATAACCCGGCGACCGGCGGTCTGCGAAAAAGGTAGCGCAATTACGCTTCGACTCTGCCGAGCGCGCGCAGAACCGACTGTGTAAAATCAGGCAGCACAATACCCTGTTTTTCCAGTTTGTCAGGTTCCGGAGTCAGGCTCCGGGGCAAAAATACCGCGTCTGCAAGCAGCAATCGGCCCAACGCCTCTTCGCTGGCGCCGAGCGCACGGAACACAAAGGCATAGGCCTGTGCGTCGGTTTTGTCGTTGCGGGAAGCGACGTTGTACACGCCGGGGAGCAGGCGCCCCTCCAGTGCGAGCTGCACCACGCGCGCGGTGTCCCAGCACCAGGTAAAATACCGACGGGAACACATCCCCGCATGCACCGGCGTGCCGGTCTGCAAAGCGTTTTGCGCGACTGCCAGAATCCCGGTGGATTTTGTAAAGCCGGGCTCCTGCGGCGCCGAAAATTGCCAGGTGATGCGCAGACAGAACGAGCGTGAAAGCTTTTGCACGGCTTCTTCGCCAAGCACCTTGGTCCGCCCGTAAAAATTCTGCGGGTCGCACGGCGTTTCTTCAGTCAGCGGCCGGCACAGCATGGGATTGTACACCTGGTCGGAGCTGATAAATACAAAAGGCAGATTTTCAGCCAACCGGCAAAGCCTTTGGGTGGCCTCGACGTTGACAGCAAACGCAAGGTCCCGGTTTCGGTCGCATGCCCCAATGTCTGCAATCGCTGCGGCATGGACGACCGCCTCGGGCGCTTCTCGCTCAAAAAGCGCGGCGGCTTGCCGCTCATCCGTCCAGTCGCATTGCGCATGCGACGGTGCGATTACGGTATGCCCCGCCCGCCGCAGCTGCTCGGTGCACCGACTGCCTAAAAATCCGCCGGCTCCCGTTACCAGTATCCTCATGTTTCATTTCCTTCCTTTCCTCAAGCAGAAAACAGGCCCCGCGCCGTTTTTTCGGTACGGGACAAAAAACTTTGTTCTCATGATACCCTGCGGAAAACGCTTTGTCAACGCACAAAAAGCCCCGGAGAAGTCCGATTCGACTCCTCCGGGGCTGCGTATTTTACGGTTTTGTTTTTGCGGCGGATTATTCAAGCTCCAGCCGACGGGAAGCGGGCGCCTGTTCGCTCTGCTTCGGCAGATTAAGCGTCAATACACCGTCCTTGTAGGAGCCGGAAATCTTTTCGGCATCCACGCCGGTCAGGTCGAAGCTGCGGCGGAATGAACCGTAGGAGCGTTCGCGGCGAACGTAACCGTTTTTGCCCTTTTCTTCGCTTTCCTTCTTCCGTTGTGCAGTGATGGTCAGCGCGCCGTCGCCGATGTCAACCTTAATATCCTCTTTGTTAAAACCGGGCAAATCGGCTTCCAAAACGTAATGGTCCCCATCCTCGCGGATGTCGGTCTTAAATTCCGCAAGATTCATACTGCCGAAAAAGTTGTCAAAGTCATGGAACGGGTTATAAAGCTCATTGCGGGAAGCAAACGGTAACAGTTCAAACATAATAATTCCTCCATTCAAAATGTTCCGCGTCTGCGGATAATTGTCTGCGGATCCGGTTTTTTCAGCCGGGTTCGAACAGGTTTAACGGCTTTGGATTGTGCATTGGACTCAACCTCTTTCTTATTCTCTGTTTCATTCAACGATTCTATTCTACCGCCGGATTATGAAAAATGATTGCATGAGATTTTATCAAATTGTAAACATTAGCACTCTAAGCGTCAGAGTGCTAATATTTTTAATTCTTTCTTGAAACGGCGTGCTGAGCGCAAAAAAAGAGGACACCCACCGGTGTCCTCAGAAAAAATTATGTGAAGGAAAATTAGTCTTTTTTGCTGGAGAGCGCAGCCATGGAGGCCTTGCAGGCTGCCTTCATCGCTTCGCTGCTGCCCTCATGATTCATCATGTAACGCAGGTGTTCCATCGCGTTTTTGCTGCCCATCACGCCAAGAGCTTTGGCGGAAGCCACACGAACGGCATCGTCCGGATCGCGAAGAAGGTTAATCAAAGCGTTGTAGCCGTCGTCGCCCTTGGTATTTCCCAAAGCAGCGGCCGCAGCGGCACGAACCTCGGCGTCCTTGTTGGTGCAGTAGCCAAGCAGCTTAGCTTGTTTGCCCTTTTCACCCAGGGCAGCAATTTTTTCCAGTTTGTTTCCCATAATAGCATACCTCATTCAATAATATTTTGACCGCCAGGCAGCCGCGCAGCGAGCCGCCCCAAGTGGACCAATTGTAATGAAATAACACCACCAAGCTCATGATTAATCGTGTTAATGCTCCATATGATACTCATTTTATATGACTGCTGTATGGCTTAATTATGAACAAATTAAAAACATCCGAATAAATACGACAAAATAAAATCTGATTTGACAAAAAATTCATAATGTATCCTTTACTTGCCCGCAGGGGAAATATGCCGTATGATTATACTAATATCAGTTTGCCGGGAAAGCGCCGCTGGGGGGGGGGAAATTGCATGCTGCAGACACCGCCTGCCGCCGCGCCGGGGCGAAAAAAGCGTTTTCGGTGTCTTCCAGCAACACTTTTAGGAATCGTTCTTCTGGTGGGAATTTACATTCGAATCGGCTGCCCGCTGCGCTGGCTGACGGGGCTTGCCTGCCCGGGCTGCGGAATGACGCGGGCTTTGGCGGCACTACTGCGGTTGGATTTTTCCGCGGCGCTACGGATGCATCCGCTTGTTTGTCTGCTGCCGCCTGCTGCCGTCTGGTTGGTGTTTGGGCTTTTGGGTCGCCGCCTGCCCCAAAAGACAGAACGACGGTTGATTGTTGCCGCTGCCGCTCTGCTTGTCACGGTTTATCTGATTCGGCTGCTTGCTGGGGATTCTGTGGTAAAACCGGACTTTTCAAGTTCCGTTTTACATAATATACTATCCTTTTGGAGGGGATTGTTATGATTCAAGAGAGAAGCTTCTGGACGTATTTCTTTCTCAGCCTGATAACCTGCGGTATTTACGGCATCGTGTTCTTTTACGGCTGGACGGAGGAAAACAATCAGGTCTGCGCCGGTGACGGAAAGGATAGCTACAATTACATCATTGTGCTGCTGCTCAGCCTGGTCACCTGCGGAATCTATTTTTACGTCTGGGTCTATCAGCGCGCGCAGCGTCTGCAGGACAACGCACCGCGCTATGGTTTGCAAATCAGCGACACTGGCAGCAACGTGCTGCTGTTTACCATTCTTGGCTCGTTCCTCGGAATCGGTCCGCTGATCGGCGAGTATTTTCTGATTAAAAACCAGAATGTTCTTGCAGCCGCGTACAACAATTACAATTTCGGAACCCCTGGCATGCCTCCGCAGCAATAATCCGGCGGGTAAAGGGAATCTGGCACGAACAGAACGGAACAGAACAGGTAAAATCGGCACGGAGTTTTCCATGCTTGTAAAACAGTAAAAGTGATTTTTTGCAGAGGAGGTGTGATTTTGGTCATGCCTCTTTTGTTTTCGTCAGTTCATCCATGGAGATGAACATCAATTCTTACCCGTTATTCCCGTACATGGATTTTCTCTTGCAGCTTTGAGACGCCACTTTCAGCTTAGCGTGTTCGTTTTCGAAGGTCTTTTGCTCTCTGTGTGCATTCTCTTCTCAATTAAATTTAACGACAAAAGTTTTTAGCGATTATTGTAGTTTAAAGTTTGTATCACTGAATCTGATTTCTTTTCTATAGGGTTAGGAATGCATGGATTCAGATAGTCATCATTCTTAAATGTGATAAAGGAAAATATGCAGTGGGTGTCCGTTGTCATTTCATTTTCCGCAAATACATAATAATCAACAGCTTTATAGGAACCCAAAAACATTCATCGCTGAACGGCGTCCATAGTAGAAAGCCTGTTGTTTTTCGGTGAAGTCATGTAGTTTTTAATTCTATACTCCGGCGGCGTTTCTCCGACAATTGTATTTATCTTGTCAAGTGCGGCACCGTCAGCGCCGTTAATGGTTACAGCCAGGTATCCGCTCATGCGCGACACCATGGAGGCCAGTGCGCCGCCAAGGGAAGGACCTGTCAAAATAACACTGTATGATTGATGATTTACTTCGTCACTTTTCATCACGGTTTCATATAATTCTCGAACATTATTTTGGACTGGGACAGGCTTCCGGCTGCCGGGGCAGGCAAACTTTCTGTTTCGTTTGTTTTCCGCGGGACGCGCTTGACAGATTCCCTGTCAGACAGTATTATGAAAGAACACAGAAAGGGGGCGGCAGGAATGCCGGTTCAATTTTGGATTTTCCTGATTCCGGCGGTCGTGCTGCTTCTTTGCGGGCTTTATACGCGGCGCAAACGCAGGCGATGGCCAAGCTTTTCGGTTGGGCTGATTGTGTGTGACGCATTTTTTCTGGCCTGTATGATGGTTGTCGACGCGCAGCTGCGTTTATTGACGCAGACGAATGAAAATTCGCTGGCAAATACCGCTTATCCGCTGCCCGTCAAACACTTTGTCGATGCGATTATCCGCGGCGGGATGAACGCATCTGCCTGCGCCGAGGCATATGTATGGCTGCGGATGATTACGATTGTTTTCGTCCTCTGCACCATTATTTCGATGGTGTGGGAATGCTACCGGATTTTTTCCGTTCCGCCGGAGCTGGCCGCCGCGCAGAAAAAGCTTTTCGAACGGGAAGAAAAGCTGCACCGCTGGATTCCGGGCTGCAAAGAAAAGGAGCGCGAGCCGCATGAGCGCAAAAACAAATTGTGATTACTGCATCAATTATATTTACGATGAGGAAACCGAGTGTTACGAATGCGCCGTTTCGCTGGACGAAGACGAGATGGATCGCTTTTTGTCACATTCCTTTCGCGAATGCCCGTATTTTCAGTTTGATAATGAATATAAAATGGTACAGAAGCAGAACTGATCCGAATCAGGTGTATCCGGCCGGAAAGCTGCGCGGACGAATACGCCTTTAAAGAACGTTAAACGAAACCGAAACAGAAAGGATGTACCGCTATGAAACAGATCCCTTTGGGCAGCACCAATGTGTTGCTGCCGCAGATTGCGCTGGGATGCATGCGAATCTCCTCGCTGGAGCTTTCCGACGCGGAGCGCCTGATTGAAACCGCACAGGAGTGCGGCATTAACTTTTTTGACCATGCCGATATTTACGGCGGCGGTGAAAGCGAGCGAATTTTTGCCCGTGCGGCGCGTCTGACCCCCGCGCGGCGCGAACAGGTGACAATTCAGTCGAAGTGCGCCATTCATGACGGACTTTACGATTTTTCACGCGACTATATTTTAAAATCGGTGGATGGGATTTTGCAGCGGCTGCAGACAGAGTACCTCGACATCCTTCTGCTGCACCGACCGGACACGCTGATGGAGCCGGAAGAGGTTGCCGAAGCGTTTGACCGCCTGCAGCAGAGCGGTAAGGTTCGCTGGTTTGGCGTCAGCAACCACAATCCGATGCAGATTGCGCTGCTCAACCAGGCGTGCGGTGGGCGGGTGCTGATCGACCAGCTGCAGCTGAGCCTGACCGAATGCGGCATGATCGATGCCGGGCTGAATGTGAATATGCACAAGGACGACGGGGTTAACCGTGACGGCTCTGTGCTCGAATACTGCCGGCTGAATAAGATCACCATTCAGGCGTGGAGCCCGTTCCAGTACGGATTCTTTGAAGGACCGTTCATCGGCAACACCGAAAAATTCCCGAAGCTCAACGAGGTGCTGTCCCGCCTTGCTGCGGAGCACGGCGTTACGCCGACCGCGATTGCCGCTGCGTGGATCTGCCGCCATCCTGCCGGAATTCAGCTGATTGCGGGAACGACCAATCCTGCCCGCCTGCGGGAAATCTGTGCCGGAGCAGGGGTGGAGCTGACCCGCGCCGAGTGGTATGAGCTTTATAAGGCTGCAGGCAAAACGCTGCCGTAACGCGTCAGCGGCGTCGTGCTGTACAGCAGTTACAGGAATCTTTAAAACACAAGCCGGAAAGGTGTCGAAATCCTTTCCGGCTTGCTTTATTTTACAGTGCGAAACCCCGGAAAATAAATTTCCGGCAGAATAGCGGGATAGTTATAAAACAGTAAATCCGGTCTGTGTGTAGTTCACAGGCCGGATTTTTGCTGCATTTGTCGATGTAGTGAAGCCAAAGGCTCCCTTGTGCAAAGGGAGCTGTCAGCCGTTAGGCTGACTGAGGGATTGTTTGACCGCAGCAGCAATAAACTCACAGACTCCATGGAAATTTCCGTTAACGTCATTATTGGGGATGCGAATGATCTTCAAGCCATAATCTTCCAGAAATTCGGTTCGCCGGGCATCCTTCTCGATGTTACCATCCTCGTAGTGCTGAGAGCCATCCAGTTCGATCACCAGTTTTGCTTCTGTACAGTAAAAATCAACGATGTATTTGCCGATTACTCTTTGGCGCAAAAATCGAACAGGATAGGAACGAAGATAATCATACCACAGGTGCCGTTCTTCTTTTGTCATCTCTTTTCGCAACTGCTTTGCCAATGGAACTAACTGCTTATTATGCTTCGACTGCATGACAATCCCTCCGTCTGCCCTGCGGGCGGCCACCTCCCTTGTGTAAAGGGAGGCTTTTTGTGCGGTGCGAAACCGCACAGCGCACGGTACGTCCAAGGGGCGTATAGAAGTGCGCCCTTAAAACTTCATTTATCGAATCCCATTCGTCAGTTCATTGAAAAAGCTATTTGTGTATTGGTTCATTTCTTCGCACAGAGGAATCGTTTCGGGTAAATAGCAACTGTTTTTATCTAAAACATTATGTTTCATATAATCCAAGGTATCAAGCAAGGATTGCCCCCTAACAGAACCCGTGATCAATGTTTTCACAATGAGATAGGTCTTGCCGCCTTCCAAAACATGAGCATCGTGCAAAATCTTACCCTCGATAGTTTCGGGAATTTCACTTCTTTGAGATTCCCAAGCGATTTGAATTGTTTTAGAAATCTGTTCTTTGTCATACCCCTGTGCTGACATCCACTCTTTTATGGCGTCCTCATCCCTGTATATGAAGCCGTGGAAATAAGTTGCTAATATCAAACATTCACTATCAATTTCGTAATCGCCAACCAAAAGAATTCTGTTGACCATCTTCGTTACCAACTCAATATGCCACATATTGTGCATAACATCTTTTGCCGCATAATATGGCTCAACGAATTCAAGCAACGCTTTCTTGTTCAGCATATTTGACATCCGCAATTCGAAATATTCTTTCCGTAAAATCATATCACAAATGGTATCCTGTAACTGTGTTATGACTATCCCACTATAGCTGCGTTATTTCTTTAAAAATTCCTCCACGACGTACCGCGGGCGAGCCTTTACCTCGCTGTAAATTTTGCCGACATACGTTCCCACCACACCAAGGCAGAGCATCTGCAGTCCGCCGAGCAGCCAGATGGAAGCGACGATTGCCGTCCAACCCTGTACCGCCGCGCCGCAAAGTTTTGCAATCAGTGCATAAAGCAGCCCCAGTACGCTGAGCACCGAGACCAGGATGCCGAGATTTGAAATCAGCTTGAGCGGTTTGACGCTGAACGAGGTGATGCCGTCCATTGCGAAGGAAAGCATCTTTTTCAGCGGATATTTTGATTCGCCGGCAAAGCGCTCATGACGGTCGTAATAGACGTAATCGGAGCGATAGCCAATCAAAGGCACGATGCCGCGCAGAAACAGGTTGACCTCTTTGTATTCCGCAAGCCCTTCCAGCGCGCGGCGGCTCATCAGGCGGTAATCGGCGTGGTTGTAAACAACGTCCACACCCATCGATTTCATCACCTTGTAAAAGCCCTGCGCAGTGGTGCGCTTGAAAAAGGTATCGGTCTCGCGTTTTTTTCGCACACCGTAAACCACGTCGCAGCCGTCGAGAAATTTGTCCATAAATTCGTCAAGCACCTCAATATCGTCCTGCAGGTCGGCGTCAAGCGAGATGGCGCAGGCGGCGTTTTCCTTTGCGGCCATCAGCCCGGCCAAAAGCGCGTTCTGGTGCCCGCGGTTGCGCGAAAGTTTAAGCCCGCAGACAAGCTCGCTCTGCTCGTGCAGCTGTTCGATCAGCTGCCAGGTGTTGTCCTTGCTGCCGTCGTTGACGAAAAGGATCCGGCTGTCGGCTGCTGCGCGGCCGGAATCAATCATCCCGCGCAGCTTTTCCTGAAGTCGTTTTGCCGTTTCGGGAAGCACGGCCTCTTCGTTGTAACACGGAACCACCAGATAAACAGTGTTTTTTTCCATAAAAATCAGACCTTTCTATGTGTTGCTGTGAATTCCGGGTTTCCGTTGCGTTCGGGCGTGCTGCCGGGAACGCAAATCGTGGACTTCGTTTTGAGCGCCTGAATGTTACGATTCAATTGCATCGTCGGGCGAAATCCGGCCGGACGAATCCTCCGGAGTCTTTGCCGAACTCTCTGCAGGCGCATGCTCCGGAGCTTCCGCTTTGCAGAGGGTTTCATTCGGCTGCTCCGCACGATTTTCCGCGGCAATTTTTTCGTTTGCGGCGGCCTCCTGCGCACGGTGCAGAGAAAGCTTTTCATCCCGTTTGGGCATCAGCCACAGATAGAGCAGGAAGATCAGCACACTGAGAAGGGTGAGCGCCAGACCGGCGGAAAGCCCCGGTGTTTGATAGGTGAAGGTGATGGTGTGATCGCCCTGAGGCACCAGCACCGACATAAACCCGTTGTTGGCTTTCACGATTTTTGCATCCGCGCCGTCCACTTGTGCCGACCATCCAGCCTCGTACGGTACGCTGAAAAATACATAATTGTCTTTGGAAAGATCGATCTGCGCCGTAAAACCGCCGCCGTTGCGGGAGAAGGAGTAGCAGGTTTCGCGGTTGCGCGCCGCACAGTCCTCTGCATAGGTCTGCTGGGAATACACCTGCGCGCCCAGTTCATTTTCGTTCATGGTGGCCAGCACCTGTGCCACTTGGTCAAAATCCTCGTCCTCCACCATCATCGCCTTGAGCAGAAGCAGCTCGCGGTTGCCCTGCGCCGTTTCTTCAAACTGGGCGCGGGTGATAACGGTGTCGTAGGTAAAGCCGTAGGGGATATAGTTCGTGTTGAGGTAAACGTCAAAGCCGTTTTGCGTTGCATAATAGGTAAAGCCGGGCATCTGCGTTGCGTCGCCGTCCTTAAAGTTGTTGCTGTCGCCGGTATAATCGAACAGATATTTGACCGAAAGCAGACCGCGGATGCCGTAATGAGAGGTTTCCGGGCGGGAACCGACGCCGCGGTCCACGCCGATAGACGGATAAAACGTCATAACCGAGCCGGGAACAATGGAATGAAAGGCCTGAATACTCGGCATCTGCCAATACATCGCCATATTATCCATGGACTGATAAAAATCGACGCGGTAATTTTCGGTTTCGCCTTCTTTGTCCGGCAGGCTGACATCCCGCCCGTTGTTGAGCGCATAGGGGATGATGAAATTACGCGTATCGTAAGACTGTGTTTTGCCAAGACCGATGAAATACGCCGCATATACCACCGTCATCAGCAGCACGCCGGCAGTTGCGCTGCGGGTAAACTTTTTGGGGTTTCTCCGAATCAGCGGCTTCAAAATATAAAACAACAGCAGGCTCAAGAACGCAATCGCGACATAAGTCCAGAATCGTTCCGGGTATTTTTCCAACCCAAAAGAGATACTGCCCGTTGTTTTGTCAATCGAGCTGGGCATCAGCCCAATGCCAAGCGAAATGGCAGCGGTGATGCCAAACGTCCAGTGAAACGCGCGGTTCCAGTCGGCTTCCTCCGCTTCAATCGCCTGCACCGTGGCCAGTGCGAACATCAGCGTCAGCATATAATACCAACGGGCGTAAAATGCGGAGTTAAACAGCTGAAACGCATTGTTCAGAATCGGAATAAACGCCATGACCAGCAGCGTTCCGACCAGCTTTTTACTCCAGTGCTTTTTTCTGATCTGCATCCATGCGAAAACGCCTGTCATGGAGAAGAACGGAAGCCACGCGCCCAGAGACGCCCAGTTGGCGTTGGAATCCGGCGTAAAGTTTGCGCGCGCGGGGATATCCGGCGGGAAGAACATGCACGAAAGAATGTGCAGATACCGCTGTTCATTGCCGTAGAGCAGCGCACCCCAACCGTAGGTCGGGCTGTTGACGCGGTTGTTCTGCAGCACAGCCAGCACCGTGGGCGCAAGCAGCGCGGCAGTCATCGCTACGCCGATGACCGATTCAAACGCCAGCCAGCCGAACCGGCGGAGCGTTGCGTTTTTCCAGCTGCCGGTGGAGACGCGGATGATCCAGTAAATAAAGCAGAAGACCACCTGACCGGCGAAAAAATAATAGTTCATCAGGCACGAAGCGAACACTGCCAGCGCAAACAGACCGCGCCGGCCGGTTTCCATATATTCGTCCAGCGCAGCAATCAGCAGCGGGAAAATAATGATCGCTTCATGAAAGTGATTGAAAAAAATATTGTAGACCGCAAAACCCGAAAATGCGTAAAGCAGCCCGCCCAGCACGGCGTTGTCCTGGTTTTTGGCGTAGCGGCGCAGGTAAATATAACCCGCCAGCGCCGAAAACGCAAACTTGAGCATCAGCAGCGGGCCCATCAGGTAGGGAACCGCTCGGCTGGGGAACAACAGCGTAACCCAGAAGAACGGGCTGCCAAGATTGTAGAATGTGTAGGAGCCGATCAGATTGGCGCCGAGGTCGGTCGTCCAGCTCCAGCCAAGGTCTCCGCTGCGAATGGCGTCGTGAATCATCTGATAAAACGGCACCTGCTGCACGTTGAAATCGCCGTAAAACAGAAAATACCCCTGGTCAAAGATGATATACGGGAGGAAGAACAGAAATGAACAGCCAAGCCCCAGTGCAAACGCACGGAAAGCGCGGCTTTCCCACCATTTTTTTGGTGTTTCCAGCTTTGCGGAAAAATTCATGAAGCAGCGTCCACCTTTCGTTCGGATTGTTTTTTGCCAAAGACCGGCCGAAACCCTTCGGTGTGCAGAATGCAGACCACAACGGTGCAAAAAAACAGAACCACGTTCACTGCCGAACCGATGGCCTGCAGCGTGTTGAAGGCTGCAACATACGGCGCGTCCTGATGAATGATTTTATCCAGCAGCAGCGACTGGTTGAAAAACGTGACGAAAGAGACCCCGGCGAACAGACCGAAAATTTTAAAGTCCTGCTCTGTCAAAAAAGCGCCGAGCAGCAGGATCATCACAATAAACTGGTAGCGCTCGTGCTGCCGGGTGGTCAGGATGAACAGGCACTGCATCAGCAGCGCGGCGTGCAGCCAGACATTCGTCTTTTTGGCCGCCAGCATCACCCAACAGACGAACACAATGGAGGCGACCATCAGGATGGTGCCCAGCATGGAGAAGGTAAAGCCGCCGACCATTTGCCCCTTTTCGTTCAGGCTGCCGCCGATTACGGAGAGCTGATCGGTCACCCAGTTGAAATTCCCCAGTCCGAACAGGTTGAAGGCGTTCAGGTTGATATACGGGTATTTGCCGAATCCGCCAAAGTAAATTTCAAAGACGGCCAGCGCGTTTTTGCTGGCGATCATAAACGGCAGGAAGCCCGCCAGCACGGTTCCGAAACCGATGGCAAGCGCGCGCAGCAGCCGGTGCCAGTCCTTCCGGCGGATAAACCAGAACAAAATGACCGGCGCAAAATAAAGGCACTGCATTTTGGTCAGCGCTGCCAGCGCAAACCAGAACGTTCCCCAAAGCGGTTTATCTTCGTCAAACGCGGAAAACACCAGCAACAGCTGAAACGTCATGATCGTGTCGGTCTGCCCCCAGCAGGCGCAGTTGAAAATTGCCGAAGGGTTGACCGCCCACGCCGCCGCGGCGCAAAGCGCAAGAAACACAGACCGTTTGTTAAAAATCAGGTAAATTGCCGCAATCGTCAGCAGATCGAAGAGAATCGGCCAGAACTTGATCAGCAGCATCCGATAGGGCTGATAGGAGGCAAGCAGGTCAATGTTCAGCAGCCTGCCCACCGGCCACAGCATAATCAGATAAACCGGCGGATAATCCAGGTCGCGGACATGGCCGTCGTAAGCGTTGAGCAGCCCGTTTTGGACGTCCACCGCCCATTTCAGATACCATTCGGTGTCAAAGGAATTCAGGTAAGTCATTGCCATCAGCAGCCGCGTAATCAGGGCAAAGAGCATCACGGAGCCCAGCACCCACCAGACCTGCTGTTTTTTGATTTGAACATGCGCCATCGATTCCATCCGTCCTTTCCCGTTCCCTGAAAGGCTGCCAGGCACGGCAGCCTTCAATTGAAAAGTATACCGCATCGCACAAATGATGTCAATTCGGAGCGCGGCGCCGGTTTGAATTATTAGTTTTGACAGAATTCCTCGCAGAAATTATAATAGGATAAGCCTGATTTCTGCAGACTGCCGGAGCTCCCCGGCAAAACAGCCTGCAGCCCGAAGGAAAGGAATGACCGCAGCATGAAAAAACAGTATCACTTCTTTGCAATGGCTTCCCGCATGAAGCATATTAGCCGTTGGGGGCTGATGCGCAATACCCACAGCGAGAGCCTGAGCGAACACAGCCACGAAACCGCGGTTCTGGCGCACGCGCTGGCAATTTTGGAAAACAGCCGCTTCGGCGGGGATTATGATCCCGATCATGCCGCGGCAATGGCGCTTTTTCACGACACAACTGAAATTATCACCGGCGATCTTCCGACCCCGGTGAAATATTACAGCGCCGAACTGCGCGAGGCTTACCGAGGTGTGGAAAATGCCGCAGCCGACCGGCTACTTGGCATGCTGCCTGAGGAACTGCGGCCGGAATACGGATCGCTGCTGCGCGAACAGGGAAAAGAGGCTTCCATTGTGAAAGCGGCGGACAAGCTTTCCGCGCTGATCAAGTGCATTGAAGAGCACCGGATGGGCAACCGCGATTTTGCCAGCGCCGAAGCCTCTCTGCGTGGCGCGCTGCAAAGCTGTCCGCTGCAAAGCGTCGCTTATTTCTGCGAGCATTTTCTTCCTTCGTATTCCCTCACGCTGGACGAACAAAGTTCGCCGGAGCAGGACTCCTGATCTCTCGCGGGGTTAAGCAGCGGCATCAGTGACGCAGCACCAGCACCGTCTGGCCGTTGTTGAGAGAAAGCTCGCGCCGGAGGATTTTGGCGCTGTGCAGATCATTGCGCACCATGTTCTGCAGCGCCCGGCCGCCGTGGTAGCCATGGATGACGACGATTTCGTGAACGTCGCTGCCGCAGCGGGCAATCAGCCGTTCCAGCTCCTCCTGCGCCTGCATCACCCGCATGCCGTGAATATCGACCTCCAGCGTGAACCCGAATTTTCTTGTGAGCAATCGGAGCGCCCCCTTTTTGATTGGTAATCAACAATGTTTTTATTCTATCACAGCCGTGCCGCCGCCGCAAGCCAAAGAGCAGAGACACCGGAATACCAGCACGCTTTTGGCAATTATTTTGTTATTTTGACGCTGTTTCTTTGTTTTTTGACGCTTTCTTTTCTCTTTTTCATTTCGCGCTTGACTTTATAAAAGCGATTCGATATAATGGCCTTGAAATCAGGGAGAAACCTGTATGCGTCAAATTTGCCGGTCGTATTTTTGTATCATTAATTTTTAATGTTTTACAAAAATGCGGCCGTTTTTTATTGGGAAAGAAGGTCTCTTTTATGGTGATGAAGCTGCCAAGGCTGCGCAACCTTCGGCACAGCGATCTGTTTGTGGTGTTCAACTGGAAGGACGACAGGGGAAAAGGCCGCTGCTGTATGTTGGCTTCGGCAATTCTTTCAACGCTTGTAACGGACCTGACGGCAGGCACGCTTTACACCGCGTTTTTAACCGTCAACAATTTTTCCATTGTGGATGCGGGCGTGCTTACCTTTTTACCGCTGATTGCGTCGTGCTTCAGCATTTTTTCGCCGATGATTCTGGAACGGTTCAAAAAACGCCGCTGGATTCTGGCCGGCGGCCGGCTGGCTTATTATGTGATCAATATTCTGGGACTGACGCTGCTGCCGTATCTGGTTCAGGAGCAGAGCGCAAAGCTGTTTTGCTTCGGCGCTGTGGTGTTTACCGCCAGCTTGGTCAACAATTTGTTTACCAGCGGTTATTCCGTCTGGCATCTCAATTTTATTCCGGATTCGGTGCGCGCGCGGTATTTGTCATATCAGCAGATGATCACGGCGCTGCTTTCCGGCGCGGCGCTGATCGGCTCGGGGCTTCTGGCCGATTCGCTGCGCGGTTCCCCGAACGAGGCCGCCGTGCTGACGGTGCTGCGGGTGGTGGGCTTTTGCCTGGCCGCGGCGGACGTCACTTTTCTTGCGCTGCCGCGAGAATATGAATACCCGCACCGTGAAAGCCGCATCCGCCTGCTGAACGTGTTCCGTCTGCCGTTCGGCAACCGCAAGTTTGTGCTGACCATGGGGCTGATTGCATTCTGGACGTTCCTTTCCAATCTGCCGGCCTCATCGTGGACGTATTATCTGTTGAATACGGCGCACACCGGCGTTACCATGATCAACACGCTGTCATTCGTATACGGTTTTTTTCTGGTGCTGTTAACGCCGTGGTGGCAGCGGGTCTTGAAAAAGCAGTCGTGGTTTAAAACCTTTGCCATTGCTGCGTTCATGAACGTTCCAACGGTGTTTGCCGCTGCGTTTATTGCCGAAGGAAACCGCGTTTGGCTTTATCCGCTCGTGCGGCTTTGCCAGCATGCGCTCGGCGTCGGGCTGAACCTGACCTGGGCAAACTTTCCGTACATCAACACGCCGCGTGAAGATCAGACCTATTATATGTCGTTCTATTTTCTGATGGCGAACCTGGTGGCGTTTTTCGGCCAGTTTACCGGAACGTTGTTTGTCAAATGGATGAACGGGCAGACGGCGCAGCTGTTCGGCGCGCCGTTGAGCGCGGTGCAGATTCTGGTTTTGGCACAGGGTGTTTTGAACCTGATCTGCGCGGTTCTGGTGCTGCGTTTTCTGCCGCAGCTAACCCCCGCGCCGGGGGAAGAGCCATCCTCTGCGGAATAAATTTGTCAGGCTTCGCCGCAAAGTCCGTTCAGCAGCTCTTCCATATCCCTGCGCACCTCGGAGGCCGATTGGCTGCAGCACCGCAAACGCCCGAAGCCGCTTTACCGCACCGGAATAGTCTTGTTCGGCAAGCACTGCGCCCTGTGCAATTCCGGGCAGCGCGAGCAGATTCCGCTCCACATCGTCCAGCTCGATACGGTAGCCGTGCAGCTTGACCTGCCGCAAAAATAGAGCATCCCGTTTTTCAGAATGCCGCGATCGCCGGTAAAATAAGCGGGCATGCCGTCGATGCTTCCAAAGGCGTCGGAACGAAGGTTGGTGTAGCCGGGCGAAACGCCCTGCCCGAAAATAACGATCTCGCCCTCTGCTCTGTCCGGCAGGGGGAGTCTTTTTTGTGCGGATGCTCCGGCAGGATCTCCACCGCGCTGACCGCCACGGTGCATTCCGTCGGCCCGTAGGCGTTAATGATCCGGAGGCCGGGAACCTTATGACCGGTCGGCCAGCAGGATTGACGCAAAGGACGGCGTGCAGACCATCAGCTCGGCTTTGCTGCGGTGCAGGGCGGAAAACAATGCCGGAAAATTGCCGGTCAGCTCCGGTTGCAGCGCCACAAGGCAGGCGCTGGTCGAAAACGCAAGGTAAAAATCGGCAACGGAAAGGTCGAACGAAAAGGATGCCTGATTCAGCACGGTATCCGGTGCGGGAGAACACAGTGACTGCATTCACGGAACAAAACAATCCAGATTTTCGTGTGTGATGACAACGCCCTTGGGCACGCCGGTACTGCCGGAGGTGTAAATTTGGTATAACGGCGTGTTTCCCGGGAAATCGGATTCCGGAGGAAAAGGAGCACAGGAATTTTCGCACTGCAGAATTTCTTCCGCGGGAATCACCGGGCACGGAGCTGCACCGAAAAACGGCTCAAACGCCCAAACGGCCCGCGGCGCCGCAGCCAATCGGTGCAGTCGCGCCGCAGGCACTCCTTTTCTGCTGCAATTCGGTAACAAATCGGTCTGTATTCACAAAACAATTTGCGTCTTTGCTGCATTTCTACCACGCTCTTTTCAAAACAACGAAGAATCTTTTTCGCCTGATTCCCGGAATTCTGATTTTGATCTGATTGGCTGAAATTTCTTTGTTTATTATGGCACAAAGAAAAAACCACGTCAAATTACAAAATAGTTACAAATTATGCACAATAGAATGATTTCAGCAATGTTTTCGGCGCTTTTTAACAATTGAATTGCCAAAGCAATTGCGATACACTTATCTTAAGTAAAACCCGGAATTTTCTCAAAACCAAAAACGTAAGGAGGCACTCTGGTATGGATCAGGTTCGTTTCGGTATCATCGGCCTTGGCAACATGGGGTCTGACCACGTCGGCTGGATCGCGGGCGGAAAGGTTGCGCGCGCAGAGCTGACCGCAATTTGTGACCTGAAGCAGGATCGTCTGGAGGCGGCACAGAAGGTTTGTCCTTCCGCCGCGGCATACACCGATTATCATGAGCTGCTCAACAGCGGCAAGGTGGATGTGGTGCTGATTGCAACGCCGCATTATCTGCATCCGGTCATTGCAAAGGAAGCCTTTGCGGCAGGACTGAACGTTCTGAGCGAAAAACCGGCGGGCGTTTACACCAAGGCGGTTCGTGAAATGAACAGAGCGGCAAAGGAAAGCGGCAAGCTGTTCGGGATCATGTATAATCAGCGCACCAATCCGCTTTATCAAAAAGCGCGTCAGCTGGTGCAAAGCGGCGAGCTTGGCGAGCTGAAGCGCAGCGTCTGGATTATTACTGACTGGTACCGTTCGCAGGCGTATTATAATTCCGGCGGATGGCGCGCCACATGGGCAGGCGAAGGCGGCGGCGTTCTGCTGAACCAGTGCCCGCATAACCTTGACCTGTGGCAGTGGATTACAGGTATGCCCAGCCGCGTGCGCGCGTCGTGCTACGTCGGCAAATACCACAATATCGAAGTGGAGGACGATGTGACCATTTACGCCGAATATCCCAATGGCGCAACGGGCTCGTTCATCACCACCACGGGTGAATGCCCCGGCACCAACCGCCTGGAAATCAGCGGTGACCGCGGCAAACTGGTTATTGAAAACAACAAGCTGACGTTCTGGCGGCTGGATGTTCCGGAACGCAAATTCTGCTTTGAGACCGACAAGATCTTCGGCACCCCAAAGGCCGAGGTCGAGGAGTTCCCGCTCGAAGGCGAGATCCCGATGCACGTCGGCATCCTGAACAACTATGTGGAAGCGCTGCTGGACGGCACCCCGCTGCTCGCGCCGGGCGAAGAGGGCATCAATGGCCTGACGATCAGCAACGCCGCGTACCTCAGCTCGTGGGAGAACCGCTGGGTGGATCTTCCGCTGGATGAGGATCGTTATTACGAGCTGCTTTCGCAGCGGATTGCCGGTTCCAAACACAAGGAGAACGTGAACGAAGCAACCGCCTCCACCGAGGGCACCTACGGCGCAAAATAAACGTCATCCTTGCTTTTTCGGCAGATCGTCCTTGGGGGAAACGCCGAAGCGGTCGCGATACCGGCGGTAAAACGCCGAATAGTCGGTAAATCCGCTGCGCGCGAACGCGTCGGTAACCGAAACCCCGTCGCGAATGGCGGCGCGGGCGATCATCAGACGCTTAAGCAGGATGTAGTTCCATACGGTAGTGCCGGTCGCCTGCCGGAACTGCTGGTTCAGATAAGACTTGCTGACGAAAAAATGCGCCGCAAGCTCGGTCAGGTTCAGGTCTGCGGTCAGGTTGTTGTTGATGTATTCCACCACGCTGCCGATCCGGCTTTTGGGTTCGGTTTCACGGCTTGAACCGGCGGGTTCTCCGCAGTGGATCTGTGCAAAAGCGCGCCGCAATTCCAGCAGCACCGGCGGCAGGTTGCACACCACGGCAAGCCGGCGTGCTGCGTCCCCCTCGCCCGCCGGCCGGGTCATCGCGTTCAGGCAGCTCAAAACGAACGGAGCGTCGTATTCTTCCGGATGGTAGAGGTTCATCCTGCCTACTTGCCGTTCATAAAACGGCAGAAGCAGCTCTTCCTGAGGATCAACGGCCGAAAGCAGCCGGGGCGGGAAATGAATCGCCATGCGCTCATAGGGGGAATCCGGCAAAAGCTGCGCCTTGTGCGTTTCACCCGGCCGCATCAGCAAAAGGCAGCGGGGCGAAAGGCGGTATTCGTTGCCCTCGACAAAGTAAGTTCCTTCGCCGCGCAAAAAGCAATACAGCTCGCAGTTTTCGTGCGCATGCATGACAAACTGTGCTTCGCTCGGCGATTCGTCGAGCGAATGATGAAAATAAAGCCCTTCGTTCTGATAAGAATACAACACGGCGACCGCTCCCTTCGCAGAAACAGTGTCTGCATGGCATTTCTGCAGTTCTGTTTTCAGTATAGCAAATTACCGGACGCAAAACAATCCGTTTACAAATTTTGCTGCCGGAATTTCATTATTATCCCATGAAAGAAAGGAAACCGTACTTATGAAAATGACATTCCGATGGTATGGCGAGAACGACCCCGTCACACTGGAAAAAATCGAACAGATCCCCGCCATGAGCGGCATTGTCTCTGCCGTTTATGACGTTGCGCCCGGAGGAGTCTGGAGCAACGAAAGCATTCAGAAGATCAAATCTGCCGCCGAAGCGCACCACCTGGAGTTCGAAGTGGTGGAAAGCGTTCCGGTCGCAGAGGATATCAAGCTCGGAACGGCCAAGGCTCCTGCCATGATCGACGCCTACTGCGAAAACCTGCGCCGTCTCGGCAAGGCGGGCGTTAAGTGCGTCTGCTACAACTTCATGCCGGTGTTCGACTGGCTGCGCAGCGAGCTGGAGCATCAAAACGAGGATGGCTCCAATTCGTTGGCTTACGATGATGAAACCGTTCGCTCCATGAACCCGCTGACCAGCGAACTTTCGCTGCCGGGCTGGGACGAAAGCTATTCCAAGGAACAGCTGCGCGGCCTGCTCGCCCAGTATGAGCAGATCGGCGAAGAAAAGCTCTGGGGCAATCTGCAGACGTTTCTGGAGGCGGTTATCCCTGTTGCCGAAGAGAGCGGCATCAAAATGGCGATCCATCCGGACGATCCGCCATGGGGTCTGTTTGGCCTGCCGCGCATCATCACCTGTGAAAAGAACCTTGACCGCTTTTTGAAGCTGGTCGATTCTCCGGCGAACGGGCTGACCTTCTGCACCGGCTCGCTTGGCGCAAACCCGGAAAACGATCTGGTCAAAATGGCGAAAAAATATGCTCAGCGCATTCATTTCGCTCACCTGCGCAACATTCTCTGGACCGGCGAAAAGCAGTTCCACGAGGTCGGCCATCCCACCGGCTGCGGTTCGCTTGACCTGTATGGGATCGTTCGCGCGCTGGTGGAGGGCGGTTTTGACGGATATGTCCGCCCTGACCACGGCCGCATGATCTGGGGCGAAACCGGTCGCTACGGCTATGGACTTTACGACCGTGCGCTCGGCGCAACGTATCTGGCCGGCCTGTTTGAGGCCGTTGAAAAAACGCTCGGGAAATAAGCGTTCTGCCTGTTTACAGCCCCCGGGTACCGTTGATAGAACGGATCGTTATTTTTCTTTTGGAAAGGATGAATTACTGATGAATAAAACGATAGTCATTACCGGAGCGGGCGGCGTGCTTTGCTCGTCCTTTGCAGAGGCTCTGGCAGCTGACGGCGCAAAGGTTGCGCTGCTCGACCTGAACGCGGAGGCTGCGCAGAAGGTTGCCGACCGCATTAATGCTGCCGGCGGAACCGCCAAAGCATACGGCACAAACGTGCTGGAACGGGAATCCCTCAAAGCTGCGCACGAAGCGATTCTGGCCGATTTCGGCCCCTGCGACATTCTGATTAACGGAGCGGGCGGCAACAATCCCCGCTGCACCACTGCGCATGAGGTTTATGAGCCGGGCGACGAAAACCGCGAAGACATCAAAACCTTCTTCAATTTGGACAAAGCCGGCTTTGATTTTGTATTCAGCCTGAACCTGATGGGTTCGCTGCTGCCGACACAGGAATTTGCGCGCGACATGCTCGGCCGCAGGGGCTGCTCCATTCTGAATATTTCTTCCATGAACGCCTATACGCCGCTGACCAAGATCCCGGCTTACAGCGCGGCAAAGGCGGCGGTTTCCAACTTTACACAATGGCTGGCTGTGCACTTTGCCAACCAGAATATCCGTGTCAATGCGATTGCGCCCGGATTCTTTGTTACAAATCAAAACCGCGCAATGCTGTTTGACGAGGCCGGAAAGCCTACGGCACGCACCGAAAAGATCCTGCGCGCAACGCCGATGGGCCGCTTTGGCGAAGCCGACGAGCTGCTTGGCGCTGTGCGTTTCCTGCTTGACGATCAGGCTGCGGGTTTTGTTACGGGTGTTGTGATCCCGATCGACGGCGGTTTTTCCGCTTATTCCGGGGTTTGATCTTTGTGCTTCTGCACCGGCTGCAGCTGGCGCAGAGCTTTCAGTTTGCCGGAAAGGAAGGATGATCGGAATGAATCAAAAAATCTCTGTTTGTGCCTTTGCCGACGAAGCTGGAGACGCTCCGGAAGAGCAGATCGCTGCAATGCGGCAGAACGGCGTTGCGCTGCTGGAACTGCGTAGCCTTTGGGGACGGAACGTTACCACGCTGACAGACAGCGAATTAAAAAGCTTTTGCGCCATGCTGCGGGAAAACGGCCTTTCGGTGTGGTCCATCGGTTCGCCGTGCGGCAAGGGCCGGATCGACGAGCCGTTTGCGCCGCAGCTGGAACAGATGAAGCGCACGGTCGAAATTGCCCGCCTGTGCGGCGCAAAGCGGATTCGTATGTTCAGTTTTTACGGCTGCGAAGACTGCTGGGAAGAAACGCGCGACGAGGTGTTGCTGCGCCTTTCGCGTTTTTGTGAAGCGGCTGCCGGCAGCGGCGTTGTTCTGTGCCATGAAAACGAAAAAGCGATTTATGGAGATACAGCCGCGCGCTGCCTTGATTTGCTGCAGAACCTGCCGGAGCTTCGGGCCGTTTTTGACCCTGCGAATTTTCTGCAGTGCGGCGAAGCAATCCCCGAAGCGTGGGAACAGCTGCACGGATTTGTGGATTACCTGCATATCAAGGATGTTCGCGCCGACGGGGTTCTTGTTCCGGCGGGCAGTGGAGAAGGCCATCTCCCGTGGCTTTGCGCACAGTTTGCAGCGCAGGGCGGCAGCGTGATGACGCTGGAGCCGCACCTGAAGGTGTTTTCGGCGCTTTCCTCGCTGGAACAGGAGGGCGACGAAAGCGCGATCGGCACCGCTTATGCTTCTAATCGTGAGGCGTTCGACGCAGCCGCAGCCGCGCTGCGCAAAATTCTTTCGGCGCTGTGACCGGCGACGACGGATTCCTTTTAAATCATTTAGAAAGAGGGTATTTCTATGCTGTTGGGTGCGCAGATGTACACCGTGCGTGATTACACAAAGGATTTGAACTCGTTTTCCGAAACTTTAAAAAAGATTGCGGAGATCGGCTATACGGACGTTCAGGTTTCGGGCACCTGCCGGTTTGAAGCAGACTGGCTGGCAGCCGAACTGAAAAAGAACGGACTGACCTGTTCTATTACCCATACGCCGCAGAACCGTGTGCTGGATGAGACCGATCAGGTGATTGCCGAGCACAAAACATTCGGCTGTAAACATATCGGCATCGGCGGCCTGCCCGGCAGCGTGGAAAACTACTTTGATTTCCGCGATGAGATCATGACCGCGGCAAAGCGGATCAAGGCCGCCGGGCTGCAGATGATGCTGCACAACCATCACCGTGAATTTGAGCGCAGCGGGCCGGAGCGCATGACGTATCTGGAACGCGTGCTGCAGGATTTCCCGAACGGGGAACTGGGAATCACGCTGGATGTATTCTGGGCGCAGTATGCCGGTGCTGACCCCGCCGAATGGATTCAGAAGCTGTCCGGTCGCGTGCCCTGCGTACATCTGAAGGATATGCAGGTCATCGGCGGCAAACAGCTGATGGCGAGCGTCGGCAGCGGAAACATGAATTTTTCTGCTATTCTTAAGGCTTGCGAGGCCTCCGGTGCAGAGCATCTGTTGGTGGAGCAGGATGACTGCAACGGTGTCGATCCGTTCACCTGCTTGAAACGCAGTTACCAGTATCTGAAGAGCTTCGGCCTGCGCTAAAAGCGGCGCTGCTCAGAACGCCATATAACGAAATAAGACGGGCAATTTGCAAATGTCTGCAAAAAACAGGGTATCTGTTTTGCGGCGTGGAGCGGATTGCCCTCTTTTTAACAGACAGAAACTGAAGCTTCCCCGCGGGGTCCGCTGCTCGTCCACAGCTCTCTGCGTTCTCTCGGCGCTCCTTTGCAGGATGGCGCATCCGGACTGGTGCAGCAGTTGATGGAACAGCTTGGCCCGCAGGGAACCTTGGTGCTGCCGACGCTTCGTTCAGACCTTTCGCCGTTACAATTGTTATCAGACCGGAATTCAGCGTTATCTTGAGAAAATGGAACCGGTGTTTGAGCAGGCTGGCGTTCTTCACAGAACAAGGCTCGGTGAGGCTGTTCTAACGCTGATTGCCGCCGAATGCTGCGCGAGCATGAGGAATATCTTCGGAAGCCATAAAAAGGTTCCAGGAGAACGATCGATTTATTGTAGGTGATACAATGATGAGTGACAAAAGAAGAAAATAAAAGTAGCGAATAGGCGTGACATATGCTAAGGTTGAGTTGACGAGACAAAACCGAAAGGCAGGTGTCACCCTATCCGCTATGAAT
>JBMNVT010000024.1:0-32184 GCA_050947015.1 Acutalibacteraceae bacterium | reverse complement strand
GCTGTACCCATTTTTCGCCGGAACCGGTACTTGATGCTGTTCCTGCCTGTATCCTGTTCTGTATGAATTTGTGAAATCCTGCGAAAACGCAAGCATCAATGAGAAAAACTAAGATTATTTAGGGAGGTTGAACCATGCAAATGGATTTGGGCGGGTTGATAACAGAACAGCGCAATCCGGATACTATGCAGATAGACCGCGTTTCCACCATGGAAATGCTGCGGATGATTAACCGGGAGGACCGCAAGGTTGCGGATGCCGTGGGCAAGGTGTTGGAACCGATTGCCCTTGCGGTAGATTTGGCTGCGGAACGAATCCGTGGCGGGGGCAGATTGATTTATTGCGGCACAGGAACTTCCGGGAGGCTTGGCGTGTTGGATGCTTCGGAATGCCCGCCGACGTATGGGGTGGGGGCAGACATGGTTGTCGGTGTGATTGCGGGCGGCCCACAGGCAATCTTTTGCGCACAGGAGGGAGCCGAAGACAACGAGGCACTTTGCGTTGAGGACCTGAAGAAAATTCAATTGAATGCTGCGGACACGCTGGTGGGCATTGCAGCAAGCGGCCGTACTCCGTATGTAATCGGCGGATTGCGTTATGGAAGAGAGGTTGGCGCGCTGACCGTTTCGGTTTCGTGCAATCCGGGATCCGAAATGGAACGGATGGCGGAAATTTCTGTTACGCCGGTGGTTGGACCTGAAGCAGTAACCGGTTCCACCAGAATGAAATCGGGAACTGCACAAAAAATGATTTTGAATATGCTTTCCACCGGCATTATGATTCGACTGGGAAAGGTCTATGAAAACCTGATGATCGATCTGCAGGCAAATAACCACAAGTTAGAAGAACGTGCTCGCCATATTGTGATGGAAACAACCGGCGTTGATTACGAAAAAGCATGTGCCGCTCTGGAAGAACATTGTTATGATGTTAAGCTTTCGATCCTCTGTCTTCTCACCGGGATTTCTACTGTTGATGCATTAGGATTGATTGCAAAAAACAACGGCAATCTGGCCGCCTGTATTGCACAGTTCCGCAATTAAAAATCTGATCCGGCTGCGTTTTAATCAAAAAACGGTCTGCTGACGGTTGGCAGTGATGAAACTGCAGCTTCCTTGACGGCCATTGCAGTGTACGGAGACGATGAGAATGTGCAGGGCGTCTTTATGGTTGCCGTCCGTGCAGATGGAGAGTCAGAAACGCCCCCGGAGGGAGGTTCGTCTGAAACATCGTCTCAGGAGGAAACGCCTTCTCAAACGCCTTCTCAGGACGATCAGTCCGGAACAGGCTCCGCTGGTCAGGATCTCCAGGCGGCTGGTTCCAACGCTTTGCTTTGGGTGATGATTATGTTCTTCGCGCTTGCGCTTGCGGCTGGCGGCAGCGTTGTTCTGGAACAGCGGAAACACAGAGAGTGATCGCGCGCGTACGGTTGCTGATAGTTACCGCAACGACTCACAGGCTTTAACAAATGAACAGAAAGAGTCCGACATCTGTGCTGAGCAGATGACGGGCTCTTTTCCTTTTCAGGTTCCGTGGAGCGACATTCCGAAAAAGCCTCATATATTATTGCAGAAAAGTTTGTCAGGTAAACCGAGTGGGCAGGAAGATTGTGTTTCGGCTTTTGCTGTGCTATAATACTCGACATGGTATACCATTCAGGTTCTGTTGAAATCAACGAAGAGGACAGAAGCGTACGGCGATCGAGCTGTTGGCCGAAAAATATTCTCCCGGTCTCAGGGAAGAAAGCAAGCGGGAAATCGATCGTGTATACGAGTCTCTCTGTATGATAGAATTTGATATGGAACACATGACGGGTAAAGAAGCCATCGAGCTTGTGCACAGCAGAATGTGAAGCGTTTTGCTGTCTGTCCCGCTGAGCAAAAAGGAGGGAATGCGGAATGGTGATTGACCAAATCATCCGAAAAAAGGAGATCCGTAAGGGCTGGTCAGCCGACCGGAAATATTGTATTACGGCGTCTGATGGGGAAAAATATCTTCTTCGCATCTCGCCTGCAGAACGGGCGCAGCGGAAAAGAGAAGAATTCGCACGGATGCAGCGCGCCGAAGCGCTTGGCGTACCGATGTGCAGACCGGTCGAATTTGGAACCTGTGCCGAAGGAGTCTACTCCATCCAGAGCTGGATCGACGGCGAGGATGCGGAAGAAGCCATTCCGCTGCTGCCGGACAGCAGTCAGTATGCTCTCGGCCTGGAATCGGGGCGGATCCTGAAACGGATCCACTCGGTTCCCGCCCCGACCGGACAGGAGGATTGGGAACAGCGTTTTGGCCGGAAGATCGACCGGAAAATCAGAATGTACCGTGATTGTCCGATCCAATATGAAAATGGGGAGGCGTTTCAGGAGTATATCGCCGCTAACCGGCATCTGTTGAAAAACCGTCCGCAATGCTGGCAGCACGGCGATTACCACATCGGCAACATGATGCTCGACCGAAACGGAAAACTGCAGATCATTGATTTTGACCGCAGCGATTTCGGCGATCCGTGGGAGGAATTCAATCGAATCGTCTGGTGTGCGCAGAAATCTCCGCTTTTTGCCTCGGGAATGGTCAATGGATATTTTGACGGCAGCGTGCCGATGGAATTCTGGCGGCTGTTGGCGCTGTACATTGCAAGCAATACACTTTCGTCGCTGCCCTGGGCAATCCCGTTCGGTCAAAGCGAAATCGATACGATGCAAAATCAGGCAAAAGAAGTTCTGCAGTGGTATAACGGTATGAAGGATCCGGTGCCGTCGTGGTATTTTAAAGGCTATTATCTGCAGTATTTCGGGGATATTCCCTGCAAGCTCCGGTCGCCGTTTGATTTTTCCTTTCTGGATCGGTACGGCAGTGTGTTCCGCGTATTTGACGATCAGGATTCCGGCAATATCTGCTTCGGGGTACAAAAGGGCAGGGAACGATATTTTATCAAATTTGCCGGAGCTCCGACGGAGCGCGGCGCCGTTTCTCCGCAGGAGGCAGTGCGGAACCTGGAGCGGACCGTTCCGGTCTACCGCGCCCTGGCACACGAAAATCTGGTGCAGCTTCTCCGGTGGGAAAAAGTCGGCGGCGGTTTTGCAATGATCTTCAAATGGGCGGACGGCGAATGCATGGGGCGCCAGTACCCGGCGGCGCGCAAAAGATTTCAGGCGCTTGATAACCGTGCAAAGTTGGCAGTGTTCCGTGATATTGCATCGTTTTTTGCCCATACTGCAGCGCAGGGGTATGTTGCCGTCGATTTTTATGACGGAAGCATTCTCTATGATCCGGTCACCGGGAAAACGACGGTCTGTGATATCGACTGTTTTCAGAAGGCTCCGTGCAGAAATGATATGGGGCGCATGTGGGGCAGCTCACGCTTTATGTCGCCGGAGGAGTTCACCCTCGGCGCAGAACTGGATGAAATTACGAATGTCTATACCCTTGGTGCGACGGCCTTCGCGCTGTTTGCCGACTGCAGCCGTTCCGCCGAAATATGGACGCTCGGCGACGGCTGCTATACGGTGGCAAAAAAGGCTGTCAGCGAGGAACGGGGTCAAAGGCAGCGGTCGATCCGCCGGTTCATTGAGGAATGGGAGACAGCACTGCACTGATGTTCGGCAGGCCCGGTGTCCGAAAGGCAGCGTAAGGATCACGTCAATTTAGAAGGGGCGGTTGGATGAATATTTTAATGATCGGCGATGTGGTGGGCAGCGGAGGCTGCCAGTTTCTGCGAAGCAGGCTGCCTGCGTTCAAACGCCTGAAATCGGTGGATCTGGTCATCTGCAACGGCGAAAATTCCGCGGATGGCAATGGAATTACGCCTTCTTCTGCGGGATATCTGTTTGACAGCGGCGTCGATGTTATTACCACGGGCAACCACGCCTTTCGCAGAAGGGAGGTTTATGATTTGTTCGAAAGCGAGCCTTTTTTGCTGCGTCCGGCCAACTTTCCTTCCAGTGCGCCGGGAAAGGGGTTTTGCGTTGTCGATAAGGGCCGTGTGCAGGTCTGCGTTGCTAATATTATGGGAACGGTTTATCTCGAAAGTCTTGCCTGCCCATTTGAAACTGCCGACCATATTTTGGAAAGCACACCGGAAGCCAGAATCAGTGTGTTCGATTTTCACGCCGAGGCCACCGGAGAAAAGCGTGCGCTCGGGTTTTATCTGGACGGACGAGCCTCGGTGACGGCGGGGACCCATACCCATGTTCAAACGGCAGACTGCTGTGTGATGCCCGGTGGCAGCGGATATTTGTCCGACCTTGGCATGACGGGACCGGTGGAATCTGTGCTCGGTGTCAAGCCCGAAATTGCAATTCAGAAGATGAAGGGCAAACTGCCCGTGAGGTTTGAAAACGCACAGGGGGAGCAAATGATGAACTGCGCGCTTTTTTGCATCGATGATAAAACGGGGCGCTGTCTTCAGGCAGAGCGCTTTGATATCCGGTGAGCGGCATGGATGGAAAATATAATGCAGGCGTTCATGCGGTTGATTACCGGGAGACAGAAAATTATCAGCTGACTCGCCGCTTTTTAAATTCACCGGAAAAAATGCTGGATCTGCTGCTTCAAAAGGAATAAATATATAAACATACCGCTGCCGGCATTTGGTGTACCGGCAGCGGTATGTTTCAAATGAGCATTTCGCAGCAGACTGTTGAAAGGTGCAGAAAACCGAGAGCTTTCAGAAAGTTTATGACTTGCCGCAGTGCGACAGCGACTGCAGCAGAGGTTCGATTTCCCTGCGGTGATGCAGCACAAAGACTGCAGCGTCGGTGCCGGCAAGCATGGCGCGATACTTCTCGCGGTGATCCCGGTTAAAGTTCCAAACCCATTTCATAAACTTCGCGTCAAAGCGTTCCGGGCAGCCGACGGCCATATCCGCCCGTGTCTTTCCGCGACTGCCCAGAACACGGCGAATCACACCGCAAAGGCATGTCCGGCGGGGAAAATCGAGCCAGATTACCGCGTCGCATCGCTGTAGCCGTTTGGGCAGCGTGCGGTCATAATTTCCGTCGATGATCCAACGATCCCGCTGCAGCCATTGACTTAAAGCTGCGTCGAATTCCTCGCGGGAGCTTTCCTGCCAGCCGGGCTGCCAGAAAAGCTGATCCAGATGAACAACCGGAAGTCCTGTCGCAATTCCAAGCCGGCGTGCCAATGTCGATTTTCCACTTCCCCCGCAGCCGATCAGAAGAATTCTTTGGTAAGGTGCCTGCATGGTGAGCCTCCTTTTGTGGAAAGGGCTTTCGGCAACGGCAAAGTTTTTTGCCGGGCGAAAAGTCGGTTTCGGTTGCTGAAAAATATAAGTGGAATGCCAGTTTACCATGATAATGTGTATCGGTCAAGTAAGTTCGAAAAGAAAATCGTTGTCAAGTATAAAAAAAGTTTAAATACGACAGCTTTTTTGCTTGTATTTTACAAAATAGTTTCGTATACTATAAATAGATTCCCACGCTTGAATTCAAAACATTGCAGCAACAATCTGGAGGTGTCAAGATGGAAGTGCTCAAAGTGTCGTCTCACTCCATTCCGAATTCGGTCGCCGGCGCAATCGCCGGGGTTATTCGCGAACAAGGCGCAGTCGAGGTGCAGGCAGTCGGTGCCGGGGCTGCCAACCAGGCGCTCAAAGCGACCGCGATTGCGAGGGGTTTTTTAGCCGTCGCGGGGGTTGATTTGATCTGCATTCCGGCGTTCACCAGTGTGGAAATTGCGGGAGAAGAGCGAACGGCGATAAAATTGATTATTGAACCGAGATAACGCTTCCGGAACCGTTTGTGCGGTTCCGGTTTTTTGTGTGGCAGCTGGCGTTAACGTTTTTGTGCCTCAAGAAAGCTGCAATACCGCTTTTTGTCGCGGAAAACAACTTTTTTCTGCCAGATGTTTGACTTTTACGCCGATTTTATGTATATTATAGGAAGGTGCCGCATGAAACACGGCGGGAATGTTTCAATATTAAGAAAATATTTTGGTTCCGCACGGGCAGAATAGAAAAACGCGAATATCGTTGGCCGGGTGGAGTAAGGAGAGTGCAGACTGTGATTACAGGTGAGCAACTTCGTGACGCGCTGATTTCCGGCGCGAATGCTATTGCAAAAAATAAAACCGCTGTGGACGAATTGAATATTTTTCCGGTGCCGGACGGAGATACCGGAACGAACATGTCAATGACCATGATGTCGGCGGCGGGCGAGCTGCAAAAGCTTGGCGCCGAATCAGCGGAAAAGGTTGCTGCCACGGCGGCTTCTGCGCTTCTGCGCGGCGCTCGTGGCAATTCCGGCGTAATCCTTTCCCTGCTGTTCCGCGGTTTTTCCAAGGGACTTGCGGGAAGGGCGGATATTTCCGGCCGGGATTTTGTTGACGCGCTGGAGCTTGGTGTTGAGGCGGCCTACAAAGCGGTGATGAAGCCGACGGAGGGAACAATCCTGACAGTCGCACGCGTCGCGGCGGAGAAAGGCAAAGCTGCGGCTGAAGAAAACGACGACGCGGTTTTTGTTTGGGCAGCTATGTGTGAAGGCGCTGCCGAAGCGTTGGCGACCACACCTGAACTGCTCCCGGTGCTGAAAAAGGCTGGTGTTGTGGATGCCGGCGGAAAAGGTCTGACAATCATTTTGAATGGGATGCTTTCGGTCTTCCGTGACGGTATTGTGATAGAGTATCAGGCGGTGGATGCCGGGAACGACGATTTCTTCCGCAACGCGGCGGCGGAATTCGATCAGGAAATCAATTTTACCTATTGTACCGAATTTATCGTCGGGCGCAATCCGGAAATTGACACCGAACCGCAGAAGCTGCGCGCGTTTTTGGAAACGATCGGCGACTGTGTGCTCGTCGTGGACGATGATGAGATCATCAAGGTGCATGTTCACACCGAGGCACCGGGCAATGCGCTGGAAGCCGGTCTGGCGTACGGCCAGCTGCTCACTGTCAAAATTGAAAATATGAAGGAGCAGCACCGCAAGGCCGCGGAAGAAAATGAGCAAAAAAAAGCGGAAACCGCACAGCCTGAAAAACTGGAACCGGTTGATCCGGAGGATGGGATCGGTTTTGTTGCCGTTGCCGCAGGGGATGGGCTGCGTACGCTGTTTACCGATCTGGGCTGCTCCCATGTGGTGAGCGGTGGTCAAACGATGAATCCCAGCACGGAAGATATTGTTGAAGCAATTAAAGCGACGGCGGCAACGACGGTGTTTGTGCTGCCAAACAATAAAAATATTATTATGGCTGCAGAGCAGTCGGTCGCGTTGTGCCCGGAACGCCGCGTGGTCGTGCTGCCGACCCGCACGTTGCCGCAGGGGCTTTCTGCCATGTTGGCCTTTAACCCGGACGCTACGCCGGAGCAGAATGCGGACGAAATGATGGCGGCCGCCGGCCGTGTTTTAACGGGGCAAATTACCTTTGCCGCGCGGGATTCCGAATTTGGCGGGTTTAAGATCAAAGAAGGTGAAATTCTTGCCCTGCAGGACGGCAAGCTGATGTTTGCCGAAAAAGACGTCAATAAGGCTGCCTTAAAGCTGACAAAAAGCATGGCCGGTCGTGACGCAATGTTCGTTACTGTGATTTACGGTGAGGATGTTTCCGATGAACAGGCGGAAGAACTGCTTCACGCAATCGAAAACAAGTTAGGCTCTCATGTGGAGGTAACGCTTGTCAAGGGCGGTCAGCCTGTTTATTACTATATTATTTCGGTGGAATAACCGCGGGGACTCAGCTGTTTCTGCGCGGATTCCCGCGAGAAAAGATGGTTGCACAGATGGCTTCCCTGTCCAGTCTTGATATTCAAAATTTAAAGGGCGTTGGCGAACGGCGCGCGGAGCTTTTTCGAAAACTCGGCGCGCCGACGGTCGGCGCTCTTTTGCGCTTTTATCCGCGTGCCTACGAGGACTGGAGCCGTCCGGTTTCAATTGCGGCAGCTCCGTTTGGGGAAATCTGTGTAATCCGTGCAACGGTGGTTCGCGCTCCGGTGGAGCATCGCATCCGCAAAGGAATGACGCTGTACAAGCTGACGGTGACCGATGGCGAAACCGATCTGGAGGTTACGTTGTTCAACAATCCGTTTGGCGCACAGGCGCTTCGGCAAGGAAAAACCTTTCTGTTTCGCGGTAGGGCGGAGGGTACGCTGACGCGCCGAACTATGAGCTCACCCGCTTTTTTGCCGGAAGAACAAGCGACAGGAATCCGCGCGGTTTATCCGCAGACGGAAGGGCTGTCGCTGCGGATGATTACCTCTGCAGTGGAGCAGGCGCTCGGTTTGCTTCCAGAGTCGGTGCGGGATCCGCTGCCGCAGCCGCTGTGCAAGCAGTATGGCCTGTGCCCGCTGCGGGACGCGATTGTTCAGGTTCATCGGCCTTCCGATTTCGAGGCGCTGCAGGAGGCGCGCAGAAGGCTTGCTTTTGAGGAATTGTTGGAACTGCAGCTGGGGCTTTTTGCGGCCAAAAGCGGTGTGCGCGGCTGTGCAGGTTTTACTGTGCTGCGGGACTGCAGTGAAGAGTTTTTTGCGCGATTGCCATTTTGCCCTACTCAGGCTCAGCGCCGCGCCGTTCACGAAGCGACGGAGGACTTGTGCGGCGGACGCCCGATGAGCCGGCTGATACAGGGAGATGTCGGCTCCGGCAAAACGGCGGTTGCCGCAGCTCTTTGCTATACGGTGGCAAAAAACGGAGGTCAGTGCGCGCTGATGGCGCCGACCGAAATCCTGGCGGCGCAACATTTCCGAACACTGTCCGCTCTGCTGGAACCGGCGGGGATTTCCTGCACGCTGCTGACCGGGTCGCTTTCCGCGGAAGAGAAGCGACTTCGCTGCGACAAGCTGGAATCGGGAAAGGCTGCGGTTGCCGTCGGAACCCATGCGCTGCTTTCCAACCCGGTGCATTTTCAAAGGCTTGGTCTGGTCATTACAGACGAACAACATCGGTTCGGTGTGGCACAGCGGGCTGCGCTGGCGCAAAAGGGCAATCATCCGCACCTTCTGGTCATGTCGGCAACGCCGATTCCGCGCACATTGGCGCTGATGATTTACGGTGATCTGGATGTTTCTGTTCTGGACGAACTGCCTCCCGGACGTCAGAAAATAGATACATTTCTCATTGGCGGTGAAAAGCGGGAACGCGCTTTTGCCTTTCTGCGCCGCCACCTGCAGCAGGGGGAACAGGCTTATGTGGTTTGTCCGCTGGTGGAAGAAAGCGAGCAGGCTCCGGCGCTGAAATCCGCACAGGCCTATTGCGCCGAGCTTTCGCAGGGAATGCTGCAGGGCTGCCGCGTGGGGCTGCTGCACGGGCGGATGAAGGCGCAGGAAAAGGATGACGTAATGCGCCGGTTTGCGGCGGGCGAGCTGCAGGCGCTGGTTTCGACCACGGTGATCGAGGTGGGGGTGGACGTGCCAAACGCTACGGTTCTGGTTGTCGAAAATGCGGAACGGTTTGGGCTGTCGCAGCTGCACCAGCTCCGGGGACGCGTTGGCCGCAGTTCCCAAAAGTCCTGCTGTATTTTAATTTCAGATGCAAAAAACGAAGAAACCCTGCAGCGCCTGCGCGTGATGACAGAGACGGGAGATGGTTTTCGGATCGCGGAGGAGGATCTTCGTCTGCGCGGTCCCGGCGATTTTTTCGGCGCCCGACAGCATGGTCTGCCTGCTTTGCAGGTGGCTGACCTGCAGGCGGATCTGCAGCTGCTTCGCCAGGCGCAGCAGGCCGCGCAGGAAATTGTGCAGCGCGACCCGGAACTTGCCTTGCCGGAACACCGTCTGCTGCGGGCACAGGTCCGCAGAATGTTTGAGCAGCAGGGATCAGCGCTGAATTGACTGCAGAACGATTTTTAAACGCAGAATCCTAAAATTTCTAAAAAGGAAATGAATGAGAACGCTAACATCACACAGACCGCGCTCCAGATCGCCAAAGAGAGACGGCTGTGCAGTTTTAATAAATCAAATTTTTCCTTCACAACAGTATACCCCTTTCCGGCTTGCTTCTGTTCTTATTCTATGCAGCATTGGGGCAGAATACAAGAATCGTTACAAAGATGTAACAATTTGTAACTGTTTTGTAACCTTTCCCGACAGAAAAGTGACAATTGAAAAACAGGTGGCTTTGCGGTACAATAAAATTATTAAAATTTTGCTGCCCGCGGGAACGGCGGGCATGTCAAAAAGTTTCCGCCCGGAGCGGATTCTGTGAAAGGATGATGGCAGGATGGGAGAAAATTACAGCAATGCGCAATTGTTTTCGCGGCGCTGTGAGCAGCTGCAAAAAAGTGTTCTGCGGCTGGAAGAAACTCTTTTGGTGCCGAACGTTTCGCCACGGCAAAAATTGGATTATAACCATCTGAAGTTTCACGGTGGACGCGTGCAGCGGCTACGGAAAGAAGACGAACGAAAAAAACGGCAGACCGGGCAAGCGGCGGAGGGTGCGCAGGCATTTCTGGAACGGTTGCGTCCGCAGTACGCGGAGCGTCTGGAGCAAAAGCGCCGTGAAGAAGCCAAAAAAACGGCTGTTGCGCTTTTAAGAGAACAGCAGCGCAAACAGGAAGCAGAGCAGCTTTTGGAAAAGCGCCGTATCGAAGCCGAGGCGCGCGCCGCGGAGGAGGCTGCAAGAGCAGAAGCCGAGAAAATGGCTGCTTTGGAGAGGGCGGCCGCCGAATCACGTAAACAGCAGGAATGCAGGGAAAAAGAAAAGGAACAGGCAAAGGAATTGCGTCTGCAGAGCTTTTATGAAAAGCTGGACGTTTTTGCGCAGTCGCTGGAGCGGATGCAGGCACAGCCGGAAAAATAAAAATTGTTGTTTTGCCGCAAAGAATGGCGGTTACAAGAGGAAAGGGCGAGATTTTTTCATGGAACGCAGAAAATTTGATGTTGCCAACGCAGCGGAGGAAGCAAAAACACTGAAGGCAGGCGAAATGATCCTGCTCTCCGGCACGGTCTATACCGCACGCGATGCGGCTCACAAGCGCATGATGGCGCTGCTGGATGAAGAAAAGGAGCTGCCGTTTCCGATTAAGGGGGCAGCGATTTATTACGCCGGCCCTACCCCTGCGCCGGAGGGAATGCCGATCGGTTCCTGCGGCCCTACAACATCCGGAAGGATGGATCCTTTTGCGCCGCGGCTGCTGGATCTCGGGCAGAGCGTGATGATCGGCAAGGGGAACCGCTCACAGGCGGTGATCGACGCCATGAAGCGCAACGGAGCAGTCTATCTCTGCGCAATCGGCGGAGCAGGCGCACTGGCTGCCAAGGCTGTGAAAAGCTGTGAGGTGATCGCATTTGAAGACCTCGGCTGCGAATCGGTAAAACGGCTGCAAGTCGAAAATTTCCCGTTGATCGTGGCGATCGATGCACAGGGAAATTCTATTTTTGCGTCCTGACTTTTGCCCGGCTCAGCCGTGAAATCCGCTTGCTTTACAGAAAGGTGGATCTGTACGATGGCAGTCTGTGTACCGGACTTTGCACGGGAAGTGCTTTGCAGGCTGCGGGAAGGTGGCTTTGAAGCGTGGGCGGTCGGCGGCTGTGTGCGCGACAGTCTCCTCGGCCGCGTTCCGCAGGACTGGGATGTGACGACCTCTGCTCTTCCCGAAGAGATTAAGCGCTGCTTTGCGGAGTATCGCGTGATCGAAACGGGGATTGCGCATGGAACGGTGACGGTTATTTGTGGCGGAGAACCAGTGGAGGTGACTACCTACCGTGTGGACGGAACCTATTTCGACAGCCGCCACCCGGACTTTGTAACGTTTACGCGCAGCCTGCATGAGGATCTTGCGCGGCGGGATTTTACCGTTAACGCAATGGCGTTTTGCGAACAGGAAGGCCTCCGGGATGATTTTGACGGGCAGGAGGATCTCGTTCGCCGGGTTATCCGCTGTGTCGGTAGTCCGGAGCGCCGTTTTCATGAAGACGCGCTGCGCATTCTGCGCGCGCTGCGGTTTGCCTCCACGCTTGAGTTTTCGTTGGAAGCCAACACGGCAGCGGCAGTTCTGTCGTGCGCCGGCAAGCTGCGGACCATTGCCGCGGAACGGATTTTTGCGGAATGGAGCAAGCTGCTTTGCGGCAAAGGAGCCGAAGCGGTGCTCTGTGCCTTTCCTCAGGTTTTTGAGGTGTTTTTGGAGGAACTGCGGCCTCTGCTGGAAAACCTGACGGCCTGGCGGCAGGCGGCAGCATGTGCTTGTCGTGCTCCGCAGGAAAAATGCCTGCGCATCGCCCTGCTGTTTCGCGCGATGCCCGGGCTTGGCGCGGCGGAACAGGCAGCGCTTGCCAAAAGTGCGCTGCGAAGGCTCCGCGCAGAAAACAAGATGATTTTTCAGGTATGCGCCCTGATCGGAACCGAACTACCGTACCCGGTCGCGCTGCCGGAAGTTCGCCGGCTGCTTGGACGGAACGGAGAAGAACTGTTTTCGGCTCAGCTTGCGTTGCTGCGCGCGGAGGGACGAGAAGACATCACAGCCGCAGAACAGATGAAACAAGAAATTCTGGTACGGGGCGATTGTATCAGCCTGTCACAGCTTGCGTTGAAGGGAAGCGACCTTCCGGGAGCGGGAAAAAAAACGGGAATGCTGCTGAATATCGCATTGGATGCCGTGATGGATGATTGCGTGTCCAACAGAAGGGCAGATCTTCTGCGTTATCTGAAACAGCGACAGACGGATCAAACGGAGCAATAAGTGACACGATAAAATATTAAAATGACAAGACGCGCGTTTTGTGCTGTGATATGATACGAGTAGTCAGAGAATCTGACTTTTTCCCATATTGAAGTAACAGGGGATGTGAATGATTGTGAAAAATCTTGTAGTGATCGGTTACGGCGGAATGGGCGGCTGGCACACCCAGCACGCGCAGAACAGTGACGCGGTGCGTCTGGCCGGAATCTGGGACATTGATGAGCAGCGGCGGCAGCTTGCAGAGAGCCGCGGAATTCGTGCGTATTCCTCTCTGGAACAAGTGCTGACGGATCCGCAGGTGGATCTGGTCACGATCGCCGTGCCGAACGACGTACACCGGGAACTGGCGGTGGCGGCACTGCAGGCGGGCAAAAATGTGATTTCGGAAAAACCGGTCACGCTTTCCTGCAAAGATCTTTCAGCCATGTTTGCGGCGTCCGAGGCAAGCGGCAAGCTTTTTACCGTACATCAGAACCGTCGTTGGGACGTGGATTATCTTGCAATGAAGCAAATCTGCGACAGCGGAGAGCTGGGAGAGGTTTTCCGCATTGAATCGAGAATTCATGGCTCGCGCGGAATCCCGAGCGATTGGCGGCGCGAAAAGGAGCACGGCGGCGGAATGCTGTACGACTGGGGCGTGCATCTGATCGACCAGATGCTGCTGCTTTTGCCGGATGAAATTATACGCGTTTCCTGCGAGTTTACCCATATCACCGAACCGCTGGTGGACGACGGCTTTCGGTTGGAACTGACGTTTACGGGCGGAAAAACCGGGTATGTAGAGGTTGGAACCTATAACTTCATCGAGCTGCCGCGGTTCTATTTGCAGGCAAAAAAAGGCAGCGCCCGCATTCACGACTGGCGTGAGCCGTGTGAGGCGGTACGCTGCAAATATTGGCACGAAAGCGATGTGCTTCCGGTGCAGACGGCGGCCGGGTTGACCAAGACAATGGCGCCGCGTGATTCCGTTACGGTGGATCGCTATGAGCTGCCGATTCCGCATTCCGACGTGCACGATTTCTACCGCAACTTCTGCCGCGCAATTGACGGCAAAGAGCAGCAGCTTGTCACCCATCCACAGATGATGCGCGTGATGCGTGTCATCGAGGCAGCCTTTGCTTCCGACGCGCAGGGACAAGCCATCGCGGTTTCCATCTGATCGCTGCGGTTTGGCGGTCAGTTCAGTGAGATTCCCGGCGCCTTTTGTAAACCGACGGTGTACAGTTGTAATTCTTTTTAAAGGCGCGGTAAAAGGTGCGCAGGCTTTCAAAGCCGGAACGCATGGCGATTTCCGTCATGGAAAGCTCTGTTTCGGTTAAAAGACCCGAAGCGCACCGCGCCCGCAGAGAATTGACATAATCGGTCAGCGTGCAGCCAAAGTAAGAATTGAAAAGATGAGAAAAGCTGTATTTGCTGTAGCCGAATGTGGTCGAGATTGTTTCCAGCGAAAGCGGCTGCATGTAATGCTCTTCGATATAGGCCAGAATATCTTTAAAAAAGTAATCGGTTTTATCGTTGCCCGTGTCAGTGAGGCCGACCCGTTCCATTAAAAGCCCGATGACAACATAGGCATAGCCCTTGCTGACGCAGCTGTCAAGCGGACCGTCTTTTTTCAAGCGGATCAGCATTCGCATGCAGTGCAGAATTTCACTGCAGACCGCCTGGTCGCTGACAACGGTCTGGCGAAAAATCTTTCCGCTCATTCTCCCGCTGGCAGCGCCAATCAGCTCGGGAGGAATAATCATTACAATGGTTTTATTGTGTTGTTTGGGTTCCGCCAGAGTGGCATGGGTGCAGTAACTGGAAAAAATGACGAGTTCGTCCTTTTTTGCGGTTACGGTTTTGCCGTTAATGATGGTTCTGAATTCGCCATCCAGCACATAGGTCAGTTCGATGCTGCTGTGAAAATGGGGATTGCAAGTATTGTGCAGGGTTGGCCAGATCGCAAGACTTGTCATATTGTCCCGCTGTACTTCGTATGAACCGTTCAAAAGCGTCACATCCTTATTGTAAATCTGGCAAAAAAAGATTACCAAGATAATTGTCTGTTTCTTTTAATTATACCGGATAAATTTTAAAATGCAATTAAAAAGCTTGTGAAATTCATTTTTCTTCTGTGCTGTGGGGTTCTATGTGGGAACGGCTCCGAAGAAAATGATGCAACCGCTTTTTAATACGGGAAAGCAACGGATTTTCCGATGTTTTTCGATTCAACGAATGAAGGAGTGTTTGTATGAAGCTGGGTGTTTTAACAGTGATCCTCGGTGATCTTTCGCTGGAGGATACTCTCAGGTATCTCAAAGGGCTTGGTGTGCAGGCCGTGGAGATCGGCTGTGGCGGTTCTCCCGGAACGGCTCACTGCGATGCGGTGAAATTTATGAAGGAGCCTGCCCTGATCTCCAAGTTTACCGATACCATCAAAAAATACGATATGCAGATCTCCTGCCTTTCGGTCCACGGCAACGCCGTTCATCCGAACCCGGATATTGCAAAGTGGGATCACGAGCAGTTTGAAGCGGCAGTACTGCTGGCAGAGAAGATCGGCGTTGATCGTGTGACAACGTTTTCCGGATGCCCGGGCGACCACGAAGGCGCCAAGTATCCCAACTGGGTTACCTGCACCTGGCCGACCGATTATCAGGAAATCCTGAAATGGCAGTGGGAGGAAAAGCTGATCCCCTACTGGCAGAAGGAAGCAAAGTTTGCGGCTGACCACGGCGTTAAGGTCTGCTTTGAAATGCACCCTGGCTTCTGCGTCTACAATCCGGCAACCATGCTCAAGATCCGCAAATATGCCGGCGATAATATCGGCGCCAATTTTGACCCATCCCACCTGTTCTGGCAGGGGATTGACCCCGTTGCCGCTATTCGTGAACTGAAAGGTGCTATTTTTCATTTCCATGCGAAGGACACCTATATTGACCCCTACAAAACGGCGGTCAACGGCGTGTTGGATACGACCCGCTTCGACCAGATGGAATCGCGCGACTGGCTGTTCCGCA
Organism: Acutalibacteraceae bacterium; assembly: GCA_050947015.1. Lineage (GTDB taxonomy): Bacteria > Bacillota > Clostridia > Oscillospirales > Acutalibacteraceae > CAKXIK01. The sequence continues at coordinate 16,558 of JBMNVT010000024.1, read as the reverse complement.
CCGTCGGCTATGGTCACGGCGAAGAGACTTGGCGCGCCATCTGCAGCGAGCTGCGCAGCACCGGGTATGATTATGTGATGTCCATCGAGCATGAGGATGGCCTCATGACCCCCAAGGAGGGACTGGAAAAGGCGATCGAATTCCTGAAACGCGTAATGATTTTTGAAGAGCAGAACGGAAATATGTATTGGGCATAACCGTACCGAAAACGGATGAAAACGGAACCAACAGGAGTTTTACTGTTGGTTCCGTTTTTTTGCAAATTAGCAAAAAAGGATTGTAATAACAGAGAAAATATAGTAATCTGATACTGAAAAGGATTTCTGCAAAGCGAACCCGATTTTTGGTCAGGGAGAAAACGAAAGGAGCGCGATGAAGTTGAGATCAAAGCGAATCGTGGTATTTCTGTTTTTTTTGGCGTTGTTGTTTTCCGGCTGTTCAGCATCGGTTTCCAAATCGGAAAACCAACATTCAAACGGGCCGTCAAAGGGCGAAACGACGCTTGCCGACAGCCAGATTGGCGGCGATAGCAGCAGCGCAGGCCGCAAAATAATCATCACCGCCGAATTTCAGGTGGAAACTTCTGATTTCAATCATGCGGTTCAGGCCATGCTCGACGCAGTGACCAGAGGAGGAGGATATGTGGAGTCCATGCAGCAGTCCGGTGGCGCTGCAACCAACGGAACCGGTACCTATGTTCTGCGGATTCCCGTTGAAGGCATGGATTCATTTGCGCAGGAAATGGATAAAATCGGCACGGTGACCCGGCGTATGCAAGATAGTCAGGATATTACCGATGCCTATTATAATGTTGAAGCACGGCTGCAGGCAAAGAAGATACAACACAGCCGCATTCTTGCTCTGATGGAAAAGGCGGAGTCTCTTTCCGATCTGCTGCAGTTGGAGCAGGAGCTCGCAGAGATTCAGGCCGAAATTGACCAGTTGATGGGCAAACAGCAGCAGTATGACGAACAGGTGGATTATGCAACCGTTACCGTGCAGTTGTGGCAAACGGCGCTCTCCCAAAGCGGAAACCCTTCATTCGGCTCACAGGCGGCAAAGGCTCTGCAGGATTCCTGCGCGGTTGCGCTGACCATCATCAGGGGAATCGGCATTGCCCTCATCTGGCTGCTGCCGTATCTTGCGGTCGCAGCAGTGGCGATAACCATTGTATTGCTTGCAACAAGAAAAAAGCGCCGTGCCCGTAAGCTGGCAAAGGCTTCGGCGCCGGTTCCCGCCTTTTTTCAGCCGGAGGTTCCGCCGGTAACACCGCCTCAGCCGCAGGTTGAGCCAAAACAAAACCTCGACGATCCCTCTCACCCGCAATGACCTGTCTTTTACCCGTTGAGACGAAACCCGGCAGGCAATCAGATCGTTTTGCTGCAGATGCAATCGCGCATCTGCAGTTTTTATGTATCCGGCAGTGCAGAAAAGAAAATAAGAAAGCTTACCGGTTTTCTGGATCCTCTCTGTAACGGGAATCCCATAACGAACGTAAGACCAAACACCTAATACAGATTTTATATTTATCGGTATCGGAGGCCTTTCCGGTCGTTAAAAAGTTTTCCAGCGCTTTGGTTTCGATGCGGCTTCTGAAAATGAATGCCCCCGTTTGTGCGGCCGTCCACGGTCAGGACGGCTTCACAGGCGGGGGTTATTTTGGTGCAGATCAAGCGCCGAGGATCGTTACACTCTCCGGCGGCAGCGCAAGGCACCCGTTTTTGGGGTTTTCGCCACAAAGCGACCGGGCAGAACGCCATTCTTCCGGCAGCGGTAAAAACTCTTCCGTTTCGCTGCGGTTGCACGCGAGCAGAAGGGCGCTGTCGCCGCTTGTGCGCACAAAGGAAACCAGTCCGCCGCGGGATTCAAGCGGAATAAAGTCCCCTTCCGCCAGACAGGCGTTTGTTCTTCGGATGAAACCAAGCTGCCGGTACCACTCGAGCAGCTCGCGGTTTTCGTTCCCCCAGGGGAAACAGCCGCGGTTGAACGGATCGGCATAGCCCTGCATGCCGGCCTCGTCGCCGTAATAGATGCAGGGAACGCCGGGCAGAAGAAACTGAATGGCCGAAGCCAGCTTCATCAGCTGAACCCCGCGCGCGTACTGTTCCGCCGAAAGCTGCTGCGCGGCCTGCCATGACCGGTCGCGCCCGCGGCAGGGTTCACCGGCAAGAACCGTCAACGCTCGTTCGGTGTCGTGGGTGCCGATGTGGTTCATCAGCAGACGCACAACCTGCGACGGGTAGTTTTCCAGAATGGTGCAAACGGCTTCGATGAGAGCGGCACCATCACCGCCGCAGAGAAAATTCAGAATGGCGCTGCGGAACGGGTAGTTCATCACGCTGTCCAGCTGACGGCCGAGCAGATAACGGCGGCGGTGACCGTAGCTTTCCTTGTTGGAAGCATCCTCCCACACCTCGCCGAGAAGAATTCCATCCGGGTTAAGCTGCTTCGCCCGTCGGCGCAGCGCGTCGATCAGGGAGTCGGGCAGCTCATCTACCACATCAAGTCTCCAGCCGGCCGCGCCAAGCGCCATCCATTTTTGGACGATCCCGTTTTCGCCTGCAATATAGCGGTGAAAACCGTCGGAATCATGCCGGATAGCCGGCAGAGTTTCAAATCCCCACCAGGAGTCATAAAGCTCCGGCCAGCGTGTGAACCGATACCATTCGTAAAAAGGCGAGGTTCGATCACGGTAAGCGCCGCCGGAGCCGTAGCGCCCTTCACGGTTAAAATAGCGGCTGTCGCTGCCGGTGTGATTGAATACACCGTCGAGCAGCACCCGAATGCCGCGTTTGCGGCCCTCCCGGCAGAGCGTGGCAAAATCCTCTTCCGTGCCGAGCAGCGGGTCGATCGTTTCGTAGTCGGCCGTATCGTACCGATGGTTGGAATGTGCGCTGAAAACAGGGTTGCAGTATAGGCACGTTACACCGAGCGACTGCAGATAGTCCAGCTTCTGTGTGATGCCCGGCAGATCGCCGCCAAAATAATCGGAATTGGTAATTTTGTTTTCGCGGTTGGGGCGCCATTCCGGTATCGCTCCCCAGTCGGTGCGAAGGGTTCTCCCGGCAGGAATATTTTTCTTTACGCTGCCGGATGCAAAAAAACGATCTGGAAAAATTTGATATATTATGCCGCCGGCAAGCCATTTCGGCGTCTGAAAATCCGGTTCGTAAACCGTCAACTGAAACGGCAGCTCGCTGTCCAGCGCACCGCAACCATAATTGCCGCGGCCGATCCGCCGTGTCCCGCACCAGGTAGCAATGCGGAATGAATACCAGTAAATCCCGGCGAGATCCGGAATGCAGTCGCATTCCCACCACTCGTGGTCTTCTCCTTCCATGCCGCACCAGAACATCGAATAGTCCTGCCCGCCAGCATCGGAGCAAAGAAGAAACGTGGCGGCGCTGCACCCCAGCGAACGAGGCAGACAGATGCGCAAATGAAGATTGCTACCGGCGGGAAGCGCTCCTGTGGGGCAGCGAAAGGCCTCGTCCCGGGAACAAAACAGATTCATGGTCTTTGCACCCCCTGATAAAGAAAGTGAATGGGATTTTGCTTGAAATGTGCCGTCTATTTGACCGGGGAAGCTCCCCAAATGGTTGAAGCATAGTCGTGAATTGCCCGGTCGGCGGAAAAGATGCCCGCGTTTGCAATATTGATCAGCGACATGCGGTTCCAGGCGCCGCGGTCGGTGTAAGCCTGCGCCAGACGGGATTGCGTGGCGGCGTAATCGGCAAAATCGGCCAGAACCATATAAGGGTCGCGGCAAAGCAGAGAATCGCCGATGGAGGAAAGGTTTACCCCGCCGATGCCGTGATAAATTTGGTCAACGGCGGCGCGGATCGTCTGATTGTTGTCGTAATAGCTGCGCGGACGGTAGCCGGAACGCTTCAGGTTATCGACCTCAGCGGCGTTCATGCCGAACAGGAACATGTTGCTGCGGCCGACCGCGTTGCAGATCTCAACATTGGCGCCGTCCAATGTGCCGATAGTCAACGCGCCGTTAATCATCAGCTTCATATTGCCGGTGCCGGAGGCCTCGGTTCCTGCCAACGAGATTTGCTCGCTGACGTCTGCCGCCGGCATCAGCTGTTCGGCAACGGTGACACGGTAATCTTCCAGATAGACCACCTTCATTTTTCCCCCAATGGAAAGGTCGTTGTTGATCGTGTTGCCCAACAAAACGATAAAGCGGATGATCTCCTTGGCAAAATAATAGCCTGGGGCGGCTTTGGCGCCGAAAATGTAAGTTCGCGGCACAAAGTCCATGTTCGGGTTTTCGCGCAGCTTCTGATAAGTTGCAAGAATATCCAGCGCGTTCAGCAGCTGACGCTTGTATTCGTGCAGCCGTTTGACCTGCACGTCGAAAATAGAATCGGGATCAACGGCAATGCCGCTTTGCTTCCAAATATATTTTGCCATGCGTTGCTTGTTTTCATGCTTGATCTTTTCCAGCGTGTCCAGTGCGGAGGCATCATCAGCCAGCGCAGTGAGCTTTTTCAGCTCTGAAGCATCGGTGATGAATCCTTCTCCAATCGCGTTGGTCAGGAACGCAGTCAGTCCGGGGTTGGACTGGCAAAGCCAGCGACGGTGCGCAATTCCGTTGGTCACATTTTTGAATTTATAGGGCATGACGGTGTAAAAATCATGAAACACCGTTTCTTTCAGGATCTCGCTGTGCAGCTTGGAAACACCGTTTACTGAATGGCATGCGGCAACGGCCAGATTTGCCATCTTGACAATGCCGTCCCGGATAATGGACATTCGCGCAACGATCTCCTGATTGCCGCCGGTGATGGATTCCACCTGACGGCAGAACCGCTTATTGATCTCGCAGACGATCTCCAAAATGCGCGGCAGCTTTTTGCCGAACAGCTCCACCGACCAGCATTCCAACGCCTCCGCCATGACGGTGTGATTGGTGTAAGCCACGGTACGCGTCACAATGTCCCATGCATGATCCCACGAATAACCGCATTCATCCAGCAGAATGCGCATCATTTCCGGAATCGCAAGCACCGGGTGCGTATCGTTCAGGTGAATTGCCATGGTTTCCGGCAGGTTCTCCAGCGTGCCGTACTGGCGAAGATGGCTTTGCATAATGTCCTGAATGGTGGCGGAAACAAGAAAATACTGCTGTGAAAGGCGCAGGCTTTTCCCCTCCGGGTGATTGTCTCCGGGGTAAAGCACCTTGGTGAGCACCTCTGCCATGGCTTTTTGTTCAATTGCGCGCATGTACTCGCCTTCATTGAACAGATCCATGTTGAATTCCTGCGACTGAGCCTTCCAGAGTCGCAGCAAACTGACGCCGTTTCCGTCGTAGCCGGAGGTCATCAGATCAAACGGAATGGCGGTAACAGGCGTGGCATTTTTCAGAGTGACCGTATGGTAGGGGCCGTCCCAGCTGTCGATAACGGTACCGTCAAACTGCACGGTGACGCTGTTTTCCGGGTGCGGCACCAGCCAAACGTCGCCGCCCGGGAGCCAGGAATCCGGCAGCTCGGTCTGCCAGCCATCCACAATTTTTTGACGGAAAATTCCATATTCATAAAGAAGGGAATAACCGGTGGCGGGGTAACCGCCGGTGGCGAGGCCGTCCAGAAAACAGGCCGCCAACCGCCCAAGTCCACCATTGCCAAGTCCCGCGTCCGGTTCACAGTCGTAAACGCGTGCAAGCTTAACGCCAAAATCCCCCAGAGCTTGCTCTGCAGCCTGCTCCAGCCCAAGGTTAAAGAGGTTGTTTTTCAGCGAGCGTCCCATTAGAAATTCCATGCAGAGGTAATAGATTTTCTTTTTGTTTTGTTCTTCCGCTTTTTTGATGAACCGTTGGCGCTCCTGTTGAAGCAGATCGCGCACGATCAGTGCAAGCGCAAAATAAAATTGTTCGTCGGTCGCCTCGGCAGGCTCGACGGAAAGATTGTGTGAAAGCTTGGAAGCAATCAGTTCCTTCACTTCTCCGGAGGAAAGATGTTGTTTCATGGGTTGAGGACCGTCCTTTCTGCGCAGCATCTGAAAGTTCGGCAAAATAAAGCTTGCCGGCCGCGTATAATACTTTCATTATACACTACGCAAAAAGCGATTACAATTATCAAATATATACATTAATTAAGAGAATAACCGTAAAAATCGATGCAAACATAAGCGTAATACATAAAAAACAGTTTGTTTTTTATTCCGGAAAACAATTTTTACAAAAGATCGGGGGATTGCGATGCAGCACGTCTTCTTTTGTTCTCCGCAGGCGACGCTCACATTGCTGTAAACGTCGCCGCGAGGAATCACAAATCGTGTTGAAAGGCAATCCCCAAATCTATATAAATCACACTTTGCCCGCGTCCGGAAAAAGTGTGGATTGCGCCGGTTTTACAACAGAAACCGCGCAATCCATCTTATGCGCCGCCGGAGAAAAGAGCGACACAAATCGTGCGACGTAACCCCAAAACTGCTTTTTGGGAATATTTCAAGAAACATATCTGTAATACTACTGAAACATATATAAAAAGTATTGTATTTTAAATAATAATAATACTCTGATTATAAAATATAATTTTGAAGGGATATGCTTCCCGTGCAGAAGTAAGCTTGTTTGTTTTTGTTGAAAAAATCTACAACCGTCGTCTGAAGCAGAAAGGAGCGTGAATTTATGAAAAAGTTATTATGGCTTATGGTATGCTGTAGTCTGTTGCTGTCGGCAGTGCTGATCGGGTGCAGAGGCGGAATTTCTGCAGGAACGGTTGATGATCCACGAAGAGCAACTCTGATAGAAAATCTGACGGCTGATCCGAAAAGCGAGTTTCCGTTCCAGCTGGAAGGCTTCCGGCGGCTTGAAACAAAAGACAATGTGATGCAGGTGATCCGTTCCAGAGGCATCCCGGAAGATAAAATTCTTTTTTCCGTCGGCGTTACGCTGGGAAAAGAAGAGCTGAAACGGTTGACCGGCGAGTAACCTGTTTGAATTGTCCGGGAACCCGCGTTAATTAAGAAAACGCAGAAAACGCCTGGTGAAAGCGGCGGTTTCTGCGTTTTTTGCACTCTGTAAAATGTTCGAAAGATAAATTTTGCGGGACAAACCGCTTGCTTAGTGGAACTTGGGAAGGTAATCGCCGTGAGCTTCGATCAGATCGTCCACCATGGCGACGATGTCGTCAATCGAAAGCTCGGCGGCGGTGTGCGGCTCCAGCATTGCCGCGTTATATACAAGGTCGCGCTTGCGGGTGACGGCAGCTTCGATGGTAATCAGCTGCGGGTTGATATTGATCATGTTCATTGCCGCCAGCTGAACCGGCAGCCGACCGACGCGGCAGGGATGAATGCCGCTGCCGTTGACCAGGCAAGGAACCTCGACACAGGCGTCCGCGGGCAGGTTCTCGATTAATCCGCCCCGGTTGAGCACGTTGCCGCCGATCTGGTAAGGCGTGCTGGTGACGATGGCCTCCATAATGCGCGAAGCGTATTCGCGGGAACGTTCGTGAGGAAGTTCGCTTTTCCGGCTCAGTTCATTATATTCTTTTTTCCAGCCTTCAATCTGGTTGACGCAGCGTCGGGGGTATTCGTCCAACGGAATGTTGTAGCGATCAATCAGCTCCGGATATTTGGATTTGATAAAGAACGGATTATATTCCGCATTGTGTTCGCTGGATTCTGTACAGTAATAGCCCAGACGGCGGATGTATTCAAAACGCACCATATCAGTATGCTTTTCGGAGGCGTTTTTTTCGGCGGCGCGGCGGCGGATTTCGGGGTAAAGATCGTTTCCGTCGCGGTCGGCCAGCTCCAACAGCCAACCCATGTGGTTGATTCCGGCAATCAGCTCGCGGCGGCCCTCCAGCTTATCGTCCATACCAAGGGACTTGAGCAGGTTTTCACTGCAAACCTGTACGCTGTGACAGAGTCCGATAGTTTTGACGCCGGTGTAGCGCTGCATAAATCCGGAAAGCATCGCCATGGGGTTGGTGTAATTTAAAAACCATGCGTCGGGGCATACCTCCTCCATGTCGGCGGCAAAGTCCTGCAGAACGGGGATCGTGCGCAGTGCGCGCATGATTCCGCCGATCCCCAGCGTGTCTGCAATCGTCTGCCGCAGCCCATATTTTTTCGGTACCTCAAAGTCAATGATGGTACAGGGATCGTAAAGCCCGACCTGAATGGCGTTTACCACAAAATCCGCGCCTCGCAGAGCGTCCTTGCGCTGTGGGACGCCCAGATAAGAACGAATTTTTCCATGTCCGCCGAGCGTTTTGTTCATCATGCTGAGAATGGCTTCGCTTTCCTTCAGCCGGGAAGCGTCGATGTCGTACAGGGCAAATTCGCTGTCCCGCAGCGCCTCGGTGCACAGGCAGTCGCCAATAACGTTGCGTGCAAAAACAGTGCTTCCCGCACCCATAAAGGTAATTTTGCTCACAAATAGTCCTCCTTTTTTCCGCCGGCCGCAAAGGTGCGGCAGCTTTCTGTTTTCAATATACCACACCCGCTTGAAAAATCCTATTGCACAATGGCATATGTTTTTTTGTCATAATGTTCTGCCTGAAAAGAAATTTGCTTTTTACGCGTTTTTGCGGAAAATGTTTTGATTTTGTCCTGTTCAGAAGTAAAAATGCATGATATAATAAAAAAAAAGAGACACCGGCAGTTGTGCCGCTGTTCTGTCAGGAAAGGAACCGCACCGTGAGAATTCTGGATCAAAGAAATTTTTATTCCCGCAAAAAACTTTGCTGGCTGGGTGAATGGGACGACCAAACCGTGCTGTTGGAACAGATTGAACGTCCAGAGCCTTTTTTGCAGATTTTGCTGCTGCGCGGCGATTTGGTGGAGCGGTCGCTGCTGGGGACTCCGCTGCGGGATCGTGTGCTGCGTCAGTTTGGATTGGTAAACGGTTCGGTGCGCGTTTTGCTTTCCTGCGGCAGCGAAATACAAGTGATGTCCTTGCCGCTGCGGGCAGCGGATTCCGACGCTGTACAGACAGCTTTTTCCTTTTGCGGCCGAGTAGCAGACGCCTGTTTTGTCGGGGAGAACGGGTGTCTGGTCCAAACCGAAGCGGATGGAGAAAACGCGTTGCTGTACCGAGAGTTGAAGAAGATGACCGGGCGGGACGCCTTTTTGTTTTATGTGGAGCCGCAAGAGGAGATCTGTGTTCCGGTGCAGGATTTTCGTCTGCTTGACGTGCTGCCCAGCGAGATTGAATTTTCTGCAGACGGAACGGTTTTGTGCGGCATACATCATGCGCAGGCAGCGGCAAACGCGGCAGATCGTGAGCCGCCTTTGCTGAAAAGCTGTGTATTGTGCGCCTCCTGGGAACAGCTGCACGAGGCGCTGCTGCGCACAGATGTGGATCTGCCGCTGCAGTTTCCCCTTTGTGAGAAAACGACTTCCGTCAATCTGCTGGGCAGAGAAGCGGACAGGATGTTTTTTACTTTGACCGGGGATGGGATATCCTCCGTTTATTCATTGGAACTTTCTACAGGCAAAACGGAAAAGCTGGCGGTCGGCGAAATACAGGAGGAAGCTTTTGCGTTTGTGGCGGGTATGGGCTGCTGCAGAATCTGGAAGAAGGACGGCAAATTGGTGCTGCAGACGGTGAACGATGCGCAAAGACTTGTATTTCCGGAAAAAATCGGGATTCCGGCTGCATGGATCGAAGAGCGTTACCTGCTTTCAGATTGCGGCGACAGCGCAGTTTGTTATGATGTTCAAACCAGAGAAACCGCCGTTTACAAAGGACATGCGGAATTGTTGCCGGACGGGTTGCTGCTCTGCTGAACCACATGCAATCGGAGCGCTATTTGACGTAGATTCGGGATGCTCACAAGGAAAAGAATAAAAAGAGCCCCATTTTCTGCGCTCTGAATGGTTCCGCAGAAAGTGGGGCATTGTTTTTTGCCGGGCTTAAAGTTCGTAAATGACCATACCGATCAGGCCCGCGCCGGTGTGGATTCCAAGCACCGCGCTGACGGGGACGATTGTTGTCTGCCGGATGTTGCAGACAACGCGCAGTTTTTGCAGCGCGGCGCGCGCGCCAAGTTCGTTTTTAGCGTGAACGATAGAAACGGCGATATCTTTGCCGTGAAATTTTTTGGAAGCTTCCTGCACCATCATATCCACCGCCCGCCCAAAGCCGATAGTTTTGTTTACAGTATCGTAAACGCCGTCGTCGTTGACGGTAATAACCGGGCAAAGGTGCAGTAGGCTGCCTACGGTTCCGGCCACCTTGCCGATCCGCCCGCCCTTTGCAAGATACTCCAGCGTTTTGACAACCATAAAGGACGCGGTTTTCTTGCGCAGTGCAGAGATTCTGGCCACGGTTTCAGCCATACTGCAGCCTTGCGCAAGGGCGCGCGTAGCCTCAAGCACAAGAATCTGCTCTCCGCAGGCCAGCGTTTTGGAATCGAACACCGTTACGGTCAGGCCGGTGTATTCCGCGGCGAGCAGCGTAACCAGCTGAAAACAGCCGGAAAGCCCGGAAGAAATTGTGATAAACAAAGCCTCGGTGCAGCCGCGCTCCTTTAAGGTGTCCAAAGCGGCGTAAATGTCCTCTGTTTTCGGCAGCGAGGACTTCGGCAGCTCTTTCTCCATCATCGGGTAAATATCATCCGGTGCAAGATCGACGCCGTCAGAATAGCTCCGGTCGGAAAAATTGATTTGCAGAGGAACCACCTCAATCTGGTGTTCCTCCCGCATTTCAGGGGAAAGATTGGCGCCGGAATCACAGACAATTCCGATTTTTTGTTCAGTCATGGCAGGCCTTCCTTTCGGTTTAATCCGATTCGGTGAAAAAGACAGACGTTTTTCGACCCAGATTATCTGTTTTTCATTATTATGACTATTTTATCACCGCATCCGCATGAAAGCATGAACAAATCTTAAATTTGCGAATAATCATACAGTTTAGCTGATTTTGTATGAAAACGTTCCGGTTTGGGGCGACATTTTTGCAGGATATGGATTTGTGCAAAAATTATTGCTGCTTTTTTTTGCATTTCATGCTATACTTGTTACAAATATTCTGCGGCAGGGGAAAGGGATGACGAGATGAGAAAAAAGTTGATTGCACTGGCTTTGGCGGTTGTTTTTCTGTTCAGCGGTTGCAGCATGGTCAGCATCGATTCCGACAATCTGCTGTATCCACCCCGTCCCGCAGGAGAACAGGCCAAAATTCAGGAGGCGCTGGAAAAGCATATCGGCACGCATTTTACCTTAAAGTACCCCCGTTCGGGTGAAATATGCTCTGCTATTACACAGGCGGATCTGGATCACGATGGTGATGACGAGGTCATTGCCTTTTACCGGACGAAGACCGAAACCGGTGGTACGCATTTTGTGCTGATGGATCAGATCGGCGGAGAGTGGAACGTGCAGTCAGACCTTGTGGGGCCGGGCGTGGATGTTGACCGCCTGGTGATTACACAGTTCGGAACAGGCGAACAAAAGAGCATTCTGGTTGGCTGGGTTCTGTTCAACAGCGATAAAATCGGCACCGTATATACCTATCGCGACGGACGGGTTATCAGCTCCCTGTCCGACCACATTTATACCGAAATGATCGTGGATGATTTTGACCAGGACGGCACTGACGAGTTGTTTACGCTGCTGCTCAATTCGTCCGGACAAACCTCTACAGCGCGCCTCTTCAGCAAAAATCCCGACACCGATCTGATGGAGGCTGTGTCTGAATTGCAGCTTGATGGCAATATCAGCTCCTATGCGCGCGTTCGGTTCGGTCAGGTGGAAACAGGAGGAGCCCGCGGTGTTGTCATTGATGAAAACAAAAACGCGACGACTGTCAAAACGGAGATCGTCTATTGGGATGCTGAGCTCGAAGAGTTGGTGCTTCCGGTATTTTCCCAAAGTCAGAATCAGAACGTGGAGCTGCTGAGGGAAACGACCACGCTTTCCGGGGATCTTTCCGGGGACGGAATTATTGATATTCCTTTTTTGGAGAGGGTTTATCAGTATCAGGATGTCGCAGACAATAATCAATATGTAAGGGCGGAATGTGCTTATACCAGATGGAAGGAATTCAATGCGAAGGACCATACGTTTACCAATGTGCTGGATACCGCCATCAACTATCCGGATGGTTATTACCTGGTAATTCCGGAGGAATACGACTGGGTGCGGAGTGCTTATTTTTTGATCGACAAGGAAACCCGGACAATGGCGTTCCGAAACCTGAAGCAGGATTGGGAAATGTTTCGGATCTGCGTTTTTTCGGAATCGGAATGGGAGAAAACAGGAAAGAACGAATACTTTGAAATTACGCGGGGCAATGGTCTGGTTTACGGCGGCTGGGTCAGCGCACGGCTCCAAAGCGAATTTAACGGGCGTGAAACAGATTTTTTCCGTCGGAACGTTCACCTGATCGGCGGCTGAACCGGCGGGTGCTGCGGCAACAATCGTGAAAGGATGATTGCAGGAATGAAAAAAATCCTTGTTCTGGAAGATGAAGATACGATTCGGGAGTTTGTGGTAATCAATCTGCAGCGCGCGGGTTACGAAACCACCGAGGCCGCCAACGGGGATGAGGCGCTGCGGCTGTTTGACGAAGCGGGCGGCGCATTTGACCTTGCGCTGCTCGACGTGATGACGCCCGGAATCGACGGCTTTACCGTCTGCCGGGAAATTCGCAGCCGCAACGGCACCATCGGCATTATCATGTTGACGGCGCGTACACAGGAAAGTGACAAGGTCAGCAGCCTGATGCAGGGCGCTGACGATTATGTGACAAAACCTTTCAGCCCTTCGGAACTGGTGGCACGCGTGGAGGCTTTGTATCGCCGTGTGTCCATGCAAAGCAGCACAAAGCCGTTTCAGAACGAAATTCGTTCCGGTGAATTTGTGCTCAATCTTCATAACCGTGAACTGATGCGCAATGGCGTGCGTGTTGAATTGACGCAGCTGGAGTTTCAGATGATGGAGCTGTTTTTTCAGAACCCGGGTGCGCTGCTCAGCCGCAGCGAGATTCTTGCGCGTGTCTGGGGCGGCGCTTATCCCGGTGAAGAGAAAATTGTTGACGTGAACATGCGTCGTCTGCGTATGAAAATTGAAGACGAACCATCGGTTCCGCGCCATATTATTACCGTGTGGGGGCAGGGGTACCGCTGGGAAGAATAAGCCGGATTATTCCACGAAAGAAAGGTTTGGTTTTCCGAATGAAAATCAAGGGAATCACCAAACGGTGGCTGATTTACGGACTTGGGCTGATTGTGCTGCTGATTGTGCTGTTGGAGACAGCGGCCTCGGTTGCAATCCACCGTTGGTATTACAACGGTGTACAGCAGACCATTGTTTCACGCTCGGAGCTGATGAGCGGCTATTTTGTGGCATATAATTCGTCGGACACCGCTACCATGGACAAAGCCGCGCGTGAATTTGTGGAGAGCTTTGAAGACAAAGAGAAAATGGAATTGATGATTCTGGATCGCAGCGGGGTGATGATGTATACCTCCACCGGTTTTCAGCCGGATTCCGAACAGGAAATGCCGGATTACAACGCGGCGGTTGCGGCCGAAGACGGCGTTGGGCTTTGGTACGGCGCACTCAACACCGGCGAGAAAATTATGGCCGTTACCCGTACCTTTCAGGCCGGGGAACACATTGCTGGTGCCATCCGGATTGTGGTTTCGATGGAGGCCACCGACCGGCAGGTTTTCGTGTGGACCGTCGGTTTTCTGATTATCGGAATAACAGTATTGTTTTTTGTGGTCATGTCCGGTTCCTATTTTATTAATTCGATTGTCAATCCCGTCAAGGAAATCAGCACCACCGCGCGGCAGGTTGCAAAAGGAGATTTTGACGCGCGGCTGGAAAAAAAGTACGACGATGAAATCGGTGAGCTTTGCGATACCGTCAATTACATGGCGCAGGAGCTGGGCACCGCCGAAAAAATGAAAAACGATTTTATTTCTTCGGTTTCTCATGAATTGCGAACACCGCTGACCGCCATCAAGGGTTGGGCGGAAACTATGCAGGTCAGTGAGGACAATCCCGCTGTGATGCAGAAAGGCGTTGCAATTATTGCAAAAGAAAGCGAACGGTTGTCAGGCTTGGTGGAAGAGCTGCTCGATTTTTCGAGAATTCAAAGCGGCAGAATGACGTTGATTATGGATAAGGTAGACCTTCTGGCGGAGCTGGACGAGGCAGTTTATCTCTTTGGGGACCGAGCGGCCCGTGGTCACATCCGTCTGGAGTGTGACGAACCCGAAAACCTTTCTCCGGTTTGGGGAGATCGCAATCGCCTCCGTCAGGTTTTTGTCAACGTTCTGGAAAACGCGATCAAATATTCCGATGATGGCGGCCTGGTACAGGTGACGGCGTCTGAAACGGAAAAAGAACTGGTAATCCGCATTGCGGATCATGGGTGCGGAATTGCATGGGAGGATCTGCCGAAGGTAAAAGAAAAGTTTTATAAGGCAAACATGACGCGCGGCGGTTCGGGAATTGGGTTGGCGGTCGCGGATGAGATTGTCCGGCTGCACAACGGATCACTGGAAATTGCCAGCGAAGAGGGGAAAGGAACAACGGTAACCATCCGCCTGCCGAAAATAAAATCCTCCGGCTCGGCTGCGGCGGAATTTGTCGAACCTGCCGGAGCAGAGGAAAGCACTGGACGGTAGCTGGGGTTCATAGCGATTTTCAGAGAAAGGAACTTCAATCATGAAAGAAGAATGCAAGATTAAGACCTCAATCGGTGGCCAGGCGCTGATTGAAGGCGTTATGATGCGTGGCCCGAAAAAAACAGTGGCGGCGGTCTGGAATGCCGGCGGAGAACTGGAAACAAAGGATTTTTCCGGAGAGATCAAACCGCGCCCGAAATGGATGCGGCTGCCGCTGATTCGCGGCGTCGTTTCGTTTATCGATTCGATGAAACTGGGTTACACCACGCTGATGTATTCCGCTGAGGCATCTGCAGGAACCGACGCGGAGCCTGAAAGCAAATTTGACATTTGGCTGGAAAAAACCTTCGGAGATAAGTTGATGAAGGTGCTGGGAACCATCGCCTCCCTGTTAGGGGTTGCTCTGGCAATCGTGCTGTTTCTGTGGTTGCCTGCGTTCTTATTTAATCTGATCCCCGGAGCGCAGGATTCCGCCGGATTGGGCTGGTGGCGTTCTGTTTTTGAAGGTGTGTTTCGTCTGCTGATTCTGGTCGGCTATATGACGCTTGTTTCTCAGCTGCCGGATATGCGCCGCGTGTTTCAATATCACGGTGCGGAACATAAAACGATTTTTTGCTATGAAAGTCTGGAAGAGCTGACCGTGGAAAACGTGAAAAAGCATTCCCGTTTTCATCCCCGCTGCGGAACCAGTTTTCTGGTGCTGATGCTTTTGATCGGTATCGTGATCGGATTTTTGATCCGCACGCCGAATGCATTGCTTCGCACCGGTATCCGCTTGCTGCTGCTTCCGGTGACGATGGGGGTCGGTTACGAACTGATCAAGCTCTGCGGCAGGCATAACAATGTGTTTACCCGGGTTATTGCCGCGCCTGGGCTGTGGATGCAACGAATTACCACCAAAGAGCCGGAGGATCCCATGATCGAAGCAGCTATCTGTGCGTTGAAGGCTGTTGTGCCGGGAAACGGAGAGGATCGTCTGTGATAACATTGAGGGAGTGCTTCCGGCAAGGGTGTACGCGTTTGAAACAGGTTCTTGCGGAAGATGCGGAATATGATGCGCTGCTGCTGTTCGAGTCGGTGTTCGGTGTGAACCGGCAGGCGCTGCTGCTGCACGGGGAAGAACTCGCGCAGGAATCGCTTTGTGGGTTCTTCCAGAACAAAATTGAGCAGCGTGCGGCCGGACGTCCGCTGCAATACATTTTGGGCGAATGGGAATTTTACGGCCTGCCGTTTTTTGTGGGGGAAGGAGTCCTGATCCCGCGGGAGGAGACCGCATTGCTGGTGGACGCTGCGGCGGGGTTCTGCCGTGAAATGCAGACCCCGCGGATTCTCGACCTTTGCTCGGGCAGCGGCGCAATTGCAATTGCCTGTGCAAAAACGATCCCGAATGCAGCTGTAACCGCCTGCGAACTTTCCTCTCAGGCGTTGAAATATCTGCAGAAAAATGTTGAGCGAAACCATGCTGCGGTGAAGGTTCGGCGCTGTGACGTGCTTGCCCCGCAGACGGACGGCGATTTTTTGCAGCAGGACGTCATTCTTTCCAATCCGCCGTATATTGAAACTGCCGAGCTTTCTGGGCTGCAGCGCGAGGTTCAGCGTGAACCGCAGATGGCGCTGGACGGCGGTTCGGACGGTTTGAAATTTTACCGGGCGATTCTGGCTGGCTGGCTGCGCTTTCTGCGCCCCGGCGGCTTGCTCGCGGTGGAATGCGGGCTTGGTCAGGCGCATACCATTGAACAGATGTTTTGCGGGTGCGGCCTGCACACGTCGGTCAAAAAGGATTTTGCCGGCATCGACCGGGTGGTCTGCGGTCAAAAGCCCGAAATGTAGGTGATACAATGATGAGTGACAAAAGAAGAAAATAAAAGTAGCGAATAGGCGTGACATATGCTAAGGTTGAGTTGACGAGACAAAACCGAAAGGCAGGTGTCACCCTATCCGCTATGAAT
>JBMNVT010000023.1:0-34182 GCA_050947015.1 Acutalibacteraceae bacterium | reverse complement strand
GCCAGACAGCTCGCTGTCTGGCAAAGGCATTACAACAATTTTCCCATGCGTCCTCTCAACTGGATCTCTCCCAAAGCTGTCCTATTTTCTTTCCCTAATGTGTAACACATCATTGACAAACCTACACTGATCCGGGAAATTGTGATCCGGGTGATCCGGGAAATTGTGATCCGGGAAATTGCAGTTTTGCAGCAGAGGCGTTTTCTCCTGTTTCTCACAATTACGCTTTTCTGCGCAGCAACACGATCAAAACCGCCGCGATTGCACACAAAACGATTCCGCCCAGCGCGGCAGGGAGCGTCCAGCGCGGCCCGGACGACCGGTCGGAAGGCAGTTCCTCCGGCGCTGCAAGCGAAGCGCTGGTTTTTCAGCCGCGGCACAAGCGCTCCCGCATGGCGTGAACAGCTCCGCCATCAGGATCAGCGCAAAAAGGCCGGACAGAATACGTCTCATTTCCCGCCGCACCCTCTTTTGCACAGCCAAATTCCGCTTCAGCGGGTTTCCAGCCCGTTTTTCAGCCTTGCAGCGGTCAGCGTGTTCTGCATCAGCATGGCGATCGTCATCGGCCCGACGCCACCCGGAACAGGGGTGATGTAAGACGCGACCGGCTCAACAGCGGCAAAATCAACGTCGCCGCAAAGCTTTCCTTCCGCGTTGCGGTTCATGCCCACGTCGATCACCACCGCGCCCGGCTTTACCATATCCGCTGTCACAAATCCCGCTTTGCCCACCGCGGCAACCAGAATATCGGCTCGGCGGCATATCTCGGCCAGGTTTTTCGTGCGGCTGTGGCAGATGGTAACCGTGCCGTTGCGATGCAGCAGCAGCATTCCCATCGGTTTGCCGACGATATTGCTGCGGCCGATCACCACGCATTCTTTGCCGCTGATTTCAATATTTTCGCTTTTAAGCATCTCCATAATACCTGCAGGCGTACAGGGAAGAAAATGATAATCACCGATCATGATGCGTCCCACATTTGCCGGATGAAAAGCATCCACGTCCTTCGTGGGGTCGATTGCTTCGATCACGGCCTTTTCATCCAGATGCTTCGGCAAAGGCAGCTGAACCAGAATGCCGTTAATCCTGTCGTCCGCGTTAAGCTTCCTGACGAGCGCCAAAAGCTCTTCCATCGTCGTCTGCGCCGGAAGCGCATGCTCCTCGCTGTAAAATCCGACCTCTGCGCAGGCCTTTTTCTTGTTATTAACATAAACGCGGGAGGCGGGGTCATCCCCCACGATCACCACCGCCAGCCCGGGGGTGATCCCCTGCTTTTTCAGTTCTGCGGTTTCGTCCGCAACGCGCGCCTTCACCTGTGCCGACACAATTTTCCCGCTGATTAATTTTGCCATGAAGCATTCTTCCTTTCATCTGAAAACAAAAAACGCGGCCGTCCGGAAATCCTGCCGGACGGTTCGCGCAAAAAGCCAAAGCTTACTCGCTCTTCTTTTCTGTGGAATCCACCTCTTCCGCAGAAGGCTCCTCCGGTGCGGATGGTTCGGCGGTTTCGTCTTCGGTTTTTTCTTCGTCAGATTCCTCCGCGTCGGCTAGCGCATCCGTTTCGGTAAAGGCATCGTCGTCAACCAGCTTACCTGCAGAGACCTTTGCCGCCTTCTCTTCGGCCTTTTTTGCCTTTGCGGCGGCAATCGCCTCGTTCTGCAGCCGGAGACCTTCCTCTCCGAAGATGCTGCGGCGTTTGCGGAATACAATCAGCAGAACAATGCTGGCAATCACAAAGAACCCGGCAAGGAAACGGGAAATGCGGTACGGTCCCATCATCAGGCTGTCCGTGCGCAGCTCTTCGATCCAGAAACGGCCGACGCCATACCACAGCATGTAAAGCAGAAAAATCTGCCCGTCGTAGGCTTTCCATTTTTTAGAAAACACATGGAGCAGCAAAAAGCCCAGCAGACACCAGATGGATTCATAAAGAAAACAGGGGTGCACCGGCATGGACGGGTCAACGGTAACGCCCTGCGCTGCCAGCGTGGACTGCACCGCAGCAAGATAATCGTATGTCGACTGGCTGTACATGCCCCACGGCAGATTGGTGTTGCAGCCGAACGCCTCCTGATTCATGAAGTTCCCCCAACGGCCGATTCCCTGGCCGATCAGGAAGCCAAGGCTTGCCAGATCCAGCATGGCAAGCGGATGTACCTTGCGCCATTTACAAAGGAAATATCCCGAGAGCATTCCGGCAATGATACCGCCGTAAATGCCAAGGCCGCCCTCGTAAATTTTAAGCACGTCCCAAAACGGACGGCCGGCGTATTCGCTGAAATTGAAAATGACATAATATGCTCTTGCTCCGATGATACCGATGATTACGCTGAGAAAAACCACGTCGGTCATGCGGTCGCCATCAATGCCGAACCGTTTTGCGTTTCTGAACGCATAAAGCAGCGCCAGCAAAAGTCCGAGGCCGATCAGGATGCCATACCAGCGGATTTCGAACTGCCCGATAGAAAAGGCAACCGCGTTGATATCCAGTGAAAACCACGGCGAACTGCTGCTGGAACCAAAGGAAACCGTTCCGGAAAAACCGTTCATAGCTGTACCATTCCTTTTCTGAAGTTTATTTATGAAAACAGGAAGTCTGCGGACACAGCGGGCTTTTGCCGCGCGGAAACCACGCTTTTCGCGCGGCTCGCTCTCTGTGTTCTGCAGCCGCCTGTTGGGTCGACAGTATTATCGGCAAACGACGGAAAGTGCGGAAAAACGTTCATCAAGCTGCTCGTTGAGGCGGCGCAGAACATCTTCGCACGTCACATGCATCACCAGCTCGATTTCTTCTCCAAACCGGCGGCCGGAAAACGCCGCCTCCACCATCTGGTTGGCAATCGCTCCCGCGCTGCCGAGCGCCGATACCGCCCGCCCGTAAACGGTGCGGCGCGCACATTCAAACGTTTCGGGATCGATTCCCTCGCGACGCAGCCGGGTAATTTCCGCCTTGATCTCGTCCGCTGCACGGTCCGGCTCGCGGGATTCTCCGCCGAAAAGCACCGCAGCATAGCCGGGTCCTTCAAAATATTCACACCCGAACGTGGAATTGATCCATCCGCGGTCAAGCAGCCGACGGTAAAGCGGGGAAGATTCCGAGGCAAGCAGTTCCAACAGGATATCGGTTTCCACCATGCGGCGGGATGAGACCCGCGAGGCTGCCTGCTCTTTAAATCCCAGCTGAAACAACGGCACCGCAACGGGAAAATGCTGTTCGACCCGGTTCTTCACTATCTGCCGCGGTTCTTCCGCAAAGATGCTTTCGGGCTTTCCCTCCGCCCTACCGGAACGGATCCACCGATCCGCCATTGCAAAAACGGCATCGGCTTCCACATTTCCCGCAACGCAGAGCACCATATTTTCCGGTCGGTAAAACGCGTGATAACAGCGGTATAGCAAATCGGCGTCAATTTGCGCAATAGATTGCACTGTTCCTGCAATGTCCAGCCGCACAGGATTGTTGTGATAAAGCGCTTCGAGCAGGTTCCAGACGACGCGCCGTTCCGGGTCATCCAGACACATCTGAATTTCCTGCCCGATAATCCCCTGCTCCTTCCGCACGGTTTCGGCCGTAAAATAGGGCGACTGCACAAAGTCCAGCAGAATCTCCAGTGAGGCTTCAAAGTTCTGCGAACAGGAAAAAAGGTAGCAGGTTTTATCAAAGGAGGTGTATGCGTTGGCGCTGGCGCCCGTTCTGGCGTACCGTGCAAACGCATCCTCATTTTCATTTTCAAATAGCTTGTGCTCCAGAAAATGCGCAATTCCCTCCGGAACCTCGGTGGGACGTTCTTCTCCCGGCACGCGGAAACAATTGTGCACCGAACCGTACGCAGTACCTAAAATGGCATATGCCGAGGAGTAGCCTTTTTTAGGGCAGACAAACACGCGCAATCCGTTCTCGTGCTCCGCGGTGAAAACGGGATCACCGCAAACAGAATACTGCATTTTACTCTTCATCTTCAGCGCCGCCTTTCTTCTGCGGGACCGCCCCCGCAAGCAGGAACACCGCACCGGGACGCAGCGCATTGGCCGCGGCAATTACCTGTTCTCGTGTAACCTCCCTGATTTTGCGTTCGGTCTGCTCCGGAAGCTCCGGCTGCTGCAGCATACACTGCTGCAGCAGCCACTCGTCCATCCCCGCCGGAGAATCGGAGACGGAGCGGAAACTGTCGCATACACTGCGGCGCGCGTTTTCCATCTCTTCATCGGTAAAATCCCCGCTTTGCAGTGCACGCAGCTGGCTGAGAATTTCTTCTTCGGCGCGGGCGGCATTTTGCTCCTCCACGCCGCTTTCCACCAGCAGGATGCCTTTTGTGCGCACAAAATGCGCAGAACAGTAATAACAAAGGCTCAGCTTTTCACGCACATTCAAAAACAGCCTGGAATGCGGCGTCCCGCCGAACAGCGCACAAAACAGCCGCATGGCCGGAACCGCCTCGTCCGGCTCTGCAACCGTACTGCAAAAACCCATTACCATTTTGCACTGCGAAAGCTCGGAACGTTCGACGCTGCGGCGAACCGTTTCCCCTCCGCGCGGCAGCTGGGTTTTGCACACGGCGGGCTCGCGCACGGTGATCTCCTGCAGTTCCTCCGCAAACCCAATCGCGGCGGCGCGGACGCCTTCGGTGCCAACAGCCGTGATCCGGATCTGTGCGGTGCGCAGAAGGTTTTCCCACGCGGCAAACACCTCCTGCGCGGTGAGCGCTATCAGTCGCTCCCTTGTTCCCAACCGACCGCAGGCATAAGCTTCACCGCGGCAAAGCATCTCCTCCGCACGGTTTTTTGCGTAAATGCGTTTATCGTTAAACTCCGAATCCAGCTCTTCGCAAAGCTGACGGCGCTCCTGTTCCAGATCCTCCGCTCGAAATGCGCCGTTCTCCAGCGCCGGGCGAAAGATCATATTTCTCAACAGCGCAGCGCCCTTTTCCGCCAGTTTTTCGCCGTTCGGCGCATAGCGGTCGTCCAACAGCGAAAGCGTAAACGTCAGCGCCTGCGTTTCTCCAATTTTGCGAACCCGGCCGCCAACCCACGCGCCGTACAGCATGGCAAGGCGGCGGTTCAGCGACGTAAAATCGGGGCAAGCGGCGCAAGCTCTGGTCAGAATGCCCGGCAGCATGGCATTAGCGGACGCGGTTTCCTCCCGAAGCGGCGTTAAAAAGCTGACGGTAATCCTCGCGGTTTTATAGCGCAGATCGGGCAGATACAGCAGCTCCGCGCCGCTGCAAAGAGTTATTTGCTCCAAAATATTCACATTCCTTCCCGTCGATTTTCGAAATTCGTATGACGTCGGAATCCGCTCCGTTTTTTGTGCAAGCCCGGAATCCACGGTTACCTTGTGCTCAAACCACTGAAATATGCTTTATTCTACCACAATTTTTCTGCTGATGCAATGGCGCTTGTTATTTTGCCGCGCCTACAGCTTGTTATTTTGACGCGCATCCGTTATAATGGTTTTATTTGGTGCATCGGCGCTCCGCCGGTGCATGCGGAGGGATCGCGATGTTTGCAAAGCTGAACAGCATGGGCATCTTCGGGATGGACGCATATCCCGTCTCAGTTGAAATCGATCTTTCGCAGGGGCTGCCGTCCTTTGACGTAGTTGGCCTGCCGGACGCTTCCGTGCGCGAATCGCGCGAGCGGGTGCGGGCGGCAATGAAAAACTGCGGGCTGGATTTCCCCGTCAGCCGCATCACCATCAATCTTGCACCGGCCGACATCCGCAAGGAAGGCCCGATTTATGATCTGCCGTTTTTACTGGCGCTGCTGCTTGCCACCGGGCAGATTGACGCCTCGCTGGAGGGCTGTGCGTTTGTGGGCGAGCTTTCGCTTTCCGGTGAGGTACGACGTGTGAACGGTGTACTTTCCATGGCGCTGAAGGCAAAGGAATGCGGATTTCATTCTCTCTATGTTCCCGCCGCCAACGCCGCCGAGGGCGCTATCGTACAGGGACTCAGGGTTTATCCGGTGCGCCATCTTGATGAACTGCTGCGCCATCTGCGGGGAGAGCAGACGCTGGAACCGGCTGTTTTTGACCCTGCCCGGCAAGCCCCGGTTTCTGCCGCGCCTGATTTTTCAGAGGTGCGCGGTCAACAGGAAGCAAAGCGCGCGCTGGAAATTGCAGCCGCCGGCGGGCACAACGTGTTGCTGATCGGCCCGCCCGGTTCGGGAAAAAGCATGCTCGCCAAGCGAATTCCGTCCATTCTACCGGAAATGACGTTTGAGGAATCGATTGAAACCACACGACTGCACTCGATTGCCGGAACGCTGGCCGACGACGCACCGTTGGTTACCGCACGGCCATTCCGCGCGCCGCATCACACCATTTCGCCGCCGGGGCTTTCGGGCGGCGGAACCATCCCCCACCCCGGAGAAATTTCTCTGGCGCACAACGGCGTTTTGTTTCTAGACGAGCTGCCCGAATTTTCCCGCGCAGCAATGGAGATCCTGCGTCAGCCGATTGAGGACGGCAGAGTGACCATTTCCCGTGTTTCTGCAACGTATTCCTATCCCTGTTCCGTAATGCTCGTCGCGGCGATGAACCCCTGCCCGTGCGGATACTTTGGCCATCCGACTCATCCGTGCTCCTGTTCCGCGCAGGCGGTCGCACGGTATCTCGGCCGCGTTTCGGGTCCGCTGCTCGATCGGCTCGACCTGCATGTTGAAGTTCCTCCGGTCGATTATGCCTCCCTTGCCTCTGCGCAGCTCGCAGAAAACAGCGCGGCCATCCGCTCCCGTGTCAACGCCGCGCGAAAATTGCAGCAACAACGTTACAACGGCACGGGAATTACCTGCAACGCTCGGTTGACCTCCGCGCTGCTGCGCGAAAGCTGCCCGATGACCGAGCGCGCCGAAAACCTGATGCACCGCGCTTTTGACCGGCTTGGGCTTTCTGCGCGAGCCTATGACCGCATCTTAAAGGTAGCACGCACAATCGCCGATTTGGACGGCTGTGAGGTAATCGACGGCATTCACGTCAGCGAGGCGGTGCAGCACCGCAGTCTGGACCGAAAATACTGGCCCGGCGGAGGAGAATAACCTCTCTCTTTAAACAATGACACAAACAACCGGAATAACAGAAAGGATGTTGGCATTGATGATTACTCACATCGTTTTTTGGAAGCTGATTGAAGACGAACAACACAACGCGGAGGAAAACGCCGCGCGCATCAAACGCGAGCTGGAGGCGTTGGTCGGTGTTGTCCCCGGGCTGCTTTCCGCTCAGGTAGGGCTGGCGATGAACCCTGTCGGCGAATATAACCTCTGCCTGCTGAGTACCTTTGAGGACGCCGCTTCGCTCAAAGCATACCGCACCAATCCCGACCACATAAAGGCGGCAGATTTTGTACACACGGCGATTTCCGCACGAACCGCAATTGACTTTGAAAACGATAATATTCTGGACGCTGGGATTGATCCTTACGTTTTCTGATTGAAAAAAAGCCAAAAGCGCCCCTGCTTTTCTCGGCATATTTCACGACGCTTCGCGCAAAATTCACAATTTTGCCCTTGCATCTTCTAAAAGAAAGCAGTACAATAGGATGCATTGCCACGGCGGTATCTTCCCTGCAGCGCCACCCGAAGCAGTACTCATCCGAAACCGTCTGTTCCGACCCGTCTTCCGGGGTTTCTGTAAGGAGTGATTCCCATCAACAGATATAATCAAAAAAAAGGAAAAGCCAAAAGCTCCCGGAACCGCATTGCCATGCGCATCTCTGTATGCTTTCTCTCCATCATTTTTTTCCTTTCCGCCGCCGGTGTTTTATATGTACGCTCCATGCTGGGGAAAGTGCAGCACAACGTGATTGAGGGAAATGAATCTCTTACACTTTCCGAGATTTACGGCGACGACGTTTCTTTTGCCGACGTGCCGGATTCCATTGAAGAGATTCAGGATTCCCGCAAGCAATATGAGGCCATTCAGAGTGTCGAACTGTTGCAGGCTGATTACATTCAGAATATTCTGCTGATCGGTTCCGACACCCGTCAGAGCGGCGCTGCCGGTAACTCCGATTCAATGATTCTGGTTTCCATCAATCATCACACCAAAAAAATTCATTTGATTTCCCTGATGCGCGCCATGTACGTTCGGATTCCGAAATCTACGGGCGCCCAGTGGGGGATGCTCAACGCGGCGGTGCCTTGGGGCGGACCGGAGCTGCTTGCAAAAACAATTGAAAATAACTTTCGCGTTAAAGTGGACGATTACGCGCTGGTGGATTTCAGCGGGTTCTCCCGGCTGGTTGATCTTGCTGGCGGGCTGGATCTGACGCTGACCGCCGCAGAGGCCGCTTATCTGACAAACGATCATGAGTGTCCCGGCTCCTTTCAGGCCGGTCAGGCGCATTTAAACGGAAGGCAGGCACTTTCCTACGCCCGGATGCGCCACACGGATAATGATTTTAAACGCACGGGGCGTCAGCGTACCGTTATTGAGCTGCTGATGAAAAAAGCATTTTCCATGAATCTTTCTCAGCTGCACTCCTTTGCTTCCGAATTTCTGCCGCTGATCAACACCAGCCTTTCACAAGGAGAAATTCTCTCCATGGTCGGTATGGTGGCCGATCTTTCCTCCTATGAAATGGATCAGATGATGCTCCCTGTGGAAAATGAAAGCGGCCAGACCTATGAAGGTCTGATGTACGTCAACGGCATGGAGGTTTATAAGGTAAACTACTACACAAATGTAACCGCCTTGCGGAATCTGATTCTTGGCAACTGATTCTTTCCGCCGCGGATCTCTACACGGGATCCACTTTCCGAACCTAAAACGCCCCGGTTCCAGCCTGAAGCTGCTGGAACCGGGGCGTTTTGGCATCTATGTGTTCTATGATTCATCCCACAAAACAATTTCACCCTTTTGCAGGGTTTGCGGCACACAAATGATTCTCTGATTTTCAGATCCGCGAAATTTCAACCGAATGTTCTTCTGCTCCTCAATAAATTCGCCGTCTACCAGAATATCGAGACAACGCAGCAATTCCAGCGCCGTCTGCTGTTCACCGACCTTTCCCGCCAGAATATCTTCTATTTGATACCCCGTATAACACCAGACGGTTTTTTGCGGAAACTCCTTGCGCACCCTTTTGCACAGCTGCAGCAAAGCGGGCTGATTCTGCGGTTCAAACGGCTCCCCGCCCAATAGGGAAAGCCCGTTGATATAGTCCGGTGCAAGCGACGCCAGAATTTCGTTTTCCTGCTTTGCGCCGAATGGCTCCCCGTAATTGAAATCCCAGGCAACTGCGTTGAAGCAGCCTTTGCAGCGGTGAGTACAGCCGCTAACGAACAGCGACGTTCTTACGCCGGTTCCGTTTGCAATGTCGCAGTATTTGATCGTTGCATAATTCAAAGCCGATTTCTCCTGTTCTACAGTGCCCTGCAGCCGTAAAGCCCGACCGGACATTCTTTCCGGTCGGGCAGCCTTGTTCTGTTACAGATGCAGCACGCGTTCCTTGATCTCCTGCGTGCGTCCCTGGTTCCAGTACTGCGTGCCGATGTAACCGCAGGTGCGGCGGGCAACATTCATTTTACTCTGGTCGGTGTTGCCGCAGTTCGGGCATTTCCAAATCAGCTTGCCGTCTTCTTCTTCAATCTGAATTTCGCCGTCAAAGCCGCAAACCTGGCAATAGTCCGATTTGGTGTTGAGTTCGGCATACATAATATGCTCGTAAATAAACCGAATCACCTGCATGACCGCTTCCAGATTATTCTGCATATTCGGCACTTCAACATAGCTGATGGCCCCGCCCGGAGAGAGCGCCTGGAACTGCGATTCAAATGCCAGCTTGGTGAACGCATCGATCTTTTCGGTCACATGGACGTGATAGCTGTTCGTGATATAGCCTTTATCGGTAATACCATCGATAATGCCGAAGCGCTTCTGCAAGCATTTTGCAAATTTATAGGTAGTCGATTCCAGCGGAGTGCCGTAAAGGCTGAAATCGATGTTGTGCTGCGCCTTCCACCCTTTGCAGGCGTCGTTCATATGCTGCATGACGTTAAGAGCAAACGGCGTTGCACTGGGATCTGTGTGGGATTTGCCCGTCATATATTTGACGCATTCGTAAAGCCCCGCATAACCAAGCGAAATAGTGGAATAGCCGCCGTAAAGCAGCTTGTCGATCGGTTCTCCCTTTTTCAGCCGGGCCAACGCGCCGTATTGCCATAAAATCGGCGCGGCGTCCGAAAGGGTTCCCTTCAGCCGTTCGTGGCGGCAAAGCAGCGCACGGTGGCAAAGCTCGAGCCGTTCATCAAATATTTTCCAGAATTTTTCAATATTCCCTCCGGAGGAAAGCGCCACGTCTACCAAATTGATCGTAACCACGCCCTGATTGAAGCGACCGTAATATTTCGGCTGGTTCGTCTCGGGGTCAACATACGGCGTCAGGAATGAACGGCATCCCATGCAGGTGTAGCACTGCCCCTGCCCGTTTTTATCCACCTTCAGCTGCTTCATGATCTTTTCGGAAATATAGTCCGGTACCATGCGCCGGGCCGTACATTTTGCGGCCAGCTCAGTCAGATAATAGTACGGAGAATCCGGATGGACATTGTCCTCTTCCAGCACATAAATCAGCTTTGGAAATGCCGGCGTAACCCAGACACCCGCCTCGTTTTTCACACCCTGATACCGCTGCAGCAGTGTCTCTTCAATAATCAGCGCCAGGTCCTGCTTTTCCTGCTCATTCTTTGCTTCGCCCAGGTACATAAAAACCGTTACAAACGGCGCCTGACCGTTGGTAGTCAGCAGTGTGACCACCTGATACTGAATGGTCTGAACGCCGCGGCGGATCTCATCCCGCAGGCGGGACGCAACCATCCTATCAAGCTTTTCTTCCGAAACCTCCACACCGAGGTCATTCATTTCCGCCTGCACCACCCGGCGGATCTTTTCGCGGCTGATCTGAACAAACGGTGCCAGGTGCGTGAGGGAGATGGACTGGCCGCCATACTGATTGCTCGCCACCTGCGCGATGATCTGTGTTGCAATGTTGCAGGCTGTGGAAAAGCTGTGCGGTTTTTCAATCATCGTTCCGGAAATAACGGTTCCGTTCTGAAGCATGTCCTCCAGATTGACTAGATCGCAGTTGTGCATATGCTGCGCGTAATAGTCGGTATCATGGAAATGGATGATTCCTTCGTTGTGTGCATCGACGATATCCTGCGGCAGCAGAATGCGCGTGGTGATGTCACGGCTGACCTCGCCCGCCATATAATCGCGCTGCACGCTGTTGACTGTCGGGTTCTTGTTGGAATTTTCCTGCTTGGCTTCTTCATTGTTGCACTCGATCAGGCTGAGGATTTTGTCGTCGGTCGTGTTGGAACGGCGAACCAGATTGCGCGTATAGCGATACGTAATATACTGCTTTGCAACCTCATAAGCGCCGTTTGCCATGATGTGCTTTTCCACAAGATCCTGAATTTCCTCCACGCCCGCCGCACGGCCAAGAGCCTGACAGGCGTTCTCCACTGCCTGGGCAATCCTGCGGATCTGCACGGGCGTCAGGCGCGCGCCTTCCTCCACGGTGGCGTTTGCCTTGCCGACCGCCACCATAATTTTGGTAATGTCGAACGCCTCTTCTGTTCCGTTCCGTTTAATAATCTTCATTTGCGTCACAATCCTTTCCGCTTTGCCGCATAACCCGTCCGGTTTTTCCGTTCCGTATAATCTTTGTCAACAAAACACAATATATTGTGCTCTTATTGCGTTTTTCCGCTTTATTCATTCAATCAATAGTGCTTTACTATCTTATCACTCATTCTGCATACTGTCAATACATTTAAAAGCTTTGAAAAAAAACAACTTAAAAGATTTGAAAAAAACAGCCCGGCGTACAGACTGACGCGTGGACGCCGGTTTGCTCGCCGAGCTGAAAAAGCTGCGGGCACAGCTTGCAAAAGCCGCACATGCGCCCGCCTATACTGTTTTTTTCCGACGCAACGGAAAACCCCGTCTGAAGCATTATTTTCCGGTAATGATAACCTCGCCGCGGGACGCCTCGTCGTCGCGGATCAGTTCTCCAAGCCGCGGTACCGTGATTCTGCCCCGCAGAGGATTTTTAATACTGTCAACCGGCGCTGTAAGCGTGGCTTCGACTTCCGATTTTTCAAAGCAGAGATCGGCATTGGTCAGCTCGCAGTCGATCAGCCGCAGATTGGTGCAGTAGCAAAACGGCTGCGTTCCCGTAATTTTGCAGTGAATCAGTGTCAAATGATCGGAATACCACGCAAGATATTCCCCGTTGATCACACAATCACGCACCGTAACATTTTCGGAATGCCAGAACGCATCCTTTGTGTTGAGCACACAGTTGTTCAGTTCCGCACCGCGCACATATTGAAAGGAGTATTTGCCGCGAAAATTCAGTCCGCTGCAAAAAACCTGTTCACTGCGCATCAGAAAGTATTCGCTTTCCGCCGTGCAGTCCTTCATTCTAAGGTTGCGCACCGACCAGCCGAATTCCGGCGAAAGAATATCACACCGCGTCAGGGAGGCATCCCTACACTCACGCAGAGCTTTGATTCCGTGCAGTCGGCTGTCGGCAATAGAGATATGGTCGGAATACCAGAGCGCCGCGCGGCAAAGCGGGGTCAGCTCCGTGTTTTCGATGGTGATGTAATGATCGTGCCAGAACGGATATCGCAAATTGCAGAAGCAATCCTGCACCGCCACATCTGTGCATTCTTTCAGTGCGCTTTCCCCGTCCGCAGGCCCTTCGAACCGGCAGTTAGATAAAACAATTCCGTTTCTGCCGTAAAACGCACGTTCTGCGTCAAACGATTGTCCGGTAATTTTTTCAGGCTGTTCCATTCCTGCAAGTCACACCTTTTTGATAAAAATAGCGGCTCGCCCGAAAGCAAACCGTTTTGTTTTTTTCAGTATAATCCCTACAGTTAACTCTAAGTCAAGTAATTTTCCGATATTTTGCTTGACAAGTCTCTCAAGCCGAGTATAATAGTTCATTATTGAACAGTTCAAAAAGAAAGGAACTTCCTTATGATGACTGCGGCTGATTTTTTTAACCTTACGCAGCAATTTCAGAAGCCATATGACAGACTTCTGAGCTGCACTGCAGAGTCCTGCGGCGTTTCGCGCATCGAGCTGGACGTTTTGCTGTTTTTGCAGAACAATCCCGGGCTTGATACGGCTCACGATATTGTCCGTGTTCGCGGGATCGCCAAATCGCATGTTTCAAAAGCGGTGGAGCTGCTGTACCGGCGCGGGTACCTCTCCGCCGAAACCGACAAGGCCGACCGCCGCATCGTCCGGCTCAAGCTGCTGCCCGCAGCCGCGGAAACTGTAAATGCCGGCAAAAAAGCACAGCAGACCTTTGTGCGGGAAATCCTGCGGGGGATTCCCGAAGAGGAACTGCAAACCCTGCGGCACGTTCTGGAGCAGATCAACCACAATGTTCAAACCATGCCCTGACCTCCGTCCGGAGCGGGCGTAAACAGAAAAGAGGCGTTTTTATATGCTGCTGAAATGGATCGTCTGTATCATTGCCGGGCTTGGCGCAGGGGTCGGTACCGGACTGGCCGGACTTTCGGCCGCAGCCGTTATTTCTCCGATGCTGATTACCTTTCTCGGGTTTGACGCTTATCCGGCTGTTGGAATCGCACTGGCGTCTGATGTGCTTGCGTCGGCCATATCGGCGCGAACGTATGCTAAAAATAAGAACCTTGACATCAAAAACGGGTTGGTTATGTTGTGTTCCGTACTTGTGTTTACGTTGGTCGGCAGTTATGCCGCCTCGCTGGTTCCCAACACCACCATGGGAAGTTTTTCGGTTTTTATGACGCTTCTGCTCGGCATTAAATTTATTCTCCGCCCGGTGATGACCACCAGAGAATGTCTGGAGCAGAAAAGCACACGGACAAAAGTGATCCAGTCTGTTTTTTGCGGCATTCTGATCGGATTTATCTGCGGCTTTATCGGTGCAGGCGGCGGTATGATGATGCTGTTGATTTTAACAAGCGTTTTGGGGTATGAACTTAAAACAGCCGTCGGCACCAGCGTGTTTATTATGACCTTTACCGCGCTTACCGGCGCAGTCTCTCATTTTTCAATCAGCGGAGCTTTTCCGGATCCGACAGCTCTGGTTTTGTGCGTTTTCTTCACACTGTTCGGGGCTTTGCTTTCAGCAAAATTTGCAAACAAGGCGCCCGCCGCAACGCTCAACCGCGTTACGGGAATCGTACTGACTGTTCTGGGCGCCGCCATGCTTGCGGTAAAGCTGTTCTTTCCTTCTGCGGCAGGATAACCTCGCAGCACATCATAGTTCTTCGCCCTTTTCGTCGCGGAACAGCAGCACTACAAAATCATGAGATGTTACGGTTCCATGAAAAATGGCAAAATCATCCACCCAACGGCGCAGATCCAGATCGTACACATAGGGACGCCATCCATCGGCAGCACGCACCGCAAACGGTTTCGGCGCTCTGTCACGCACCGCGTAAAGCTCCTTCCCCGGTCGTTCCCAAACAGGTTTGCGCTCATAATTGCGCAGATAAGCAATAATTGTTTTGCCGTCCGCACAGGTTCGCTGGCGCATCCGGTAGCCTTTGGGCACCTCCAGCCGGATTCCGCCGCGCACCTGCTCCGGGCGGTTTGCCTTATATTCCTGCGGAGAAAACGTAAGGTCATAATCCAACCCTTCTTCCTGCAGCTCAACCGTCTGACGAAGCATCTGCAAAAAGAGGGGATCGGTACGCTGGCGGCAAAAGCGGTGCTTTTCATCCTCTGTTTCCGTATCCGGGCACCAGGCCGCCCCACCGAACGCACACTCTCCGGCGCCGCATTGCGTTAACAGAAGCATTCGGGCATGCAGCGGCCGAAGGTCAAGCCCGAGCGCCGGCTTTTTTCGGCCAAGCGTCCTGCCCTGAAGGCGCTGCAAAACCGGCTCCACACTGCGGTATTCGCCACAGCTGTGTGCCAGACGTGCAATCACTCCCGGCGCACCCGAAATGAATGAAAACCAGACAATATCCCGTGCGCAAAGCTGCAGATCCCATTCAGACAATTGCCCCATATGGCCGCCGCATTCCCATTCTCCGATCATGGCACAGCCGCCCGCCTGTGCATACTTCAATGAAAACTCCACAACAGAAGCAAAATCTCCACTGCCGTTTAAATGTCCGCAAAACTGCGGAAAAAGGTGAAGGGAATAGAAATCCGGCTGCAACCGTTGTGTCCAGCAGAGAATCTCGTGGCCGAATACCCCTGTTCCCGGACTGCTGACGCAGACCGGAAGGTGCGGCGCGAGGCGACGCACAACTTGAATCATTTCTGCTCCCCAGTCTAAAATTGCCTGCTCGCTCGTCCATGCAAATGTATTAGGCCGGGCAGCGTACGGCCCGCGCCAACCCAGTTCATGCACCAGCTCCAGCGCAAAAATATTGGGGTTTTCTGCAATTTGAGGCAGCAGGATCTCCAAAAAACGTATATTACAGCGGCGAACGTCCTGATCTAAAAAGTACTTTTCATAGCTGACCGTGTGGGCCGCGCCGCTGCAAAATCGCCGGACATACGGCGGCGCCGCCTCCTCTTCTTCGCGGCTGCGAAACCGTGTTCCAAACATTAATTGCGTTGCGGCGCTGCAGTAAACGCTTGTTTCCGGCTGTGTAAAAAGATCCAGCTGTGTTCGGATACCATAGCTCCCTGCCAGATTGATGTAATCCAGCATCTGGGAGAGCAGTTCTTTATTTACCTGTCCGCCGCAATCCAGTCCCTCCCAGGCGTCGTTTACATTAATTCCGCGTGGGTACAGGTGAATCGCGGTATATCCTTCCCTTTTAAGCCGTTCAAGAAAGCGTTTCCAGTCTTCTCTGGCAAGATTATGAAATTCCAGCAGATCGGCTCCGTCTGAACGGCCGCGTGTCGCGCTGGAACAAATAATTTCCGCCGGGAAATAATTTGCAAAGGCTCCAATTGGAAAAAACATATTTTCATTGTCCAAATTCGCAAAATTTCCGTTTTTTAACATATTCATGCGGCACCCCCATCATTGCAGAAATCATAAAAGACAATACCTTACCTGTTTTTACGTGAAATAAAATCACCACATAGATATCATACCGCATAATTTGTCTCTGTGCAACAAATTCCCGCGTTTCTTAACAGCTTTTTAGCGCCGCCGGAAACAACCGCCTGAACACGCGCCAGCTTTACAGCGGCAATTCCCCGCGGCAATTGTGAAAAAACGCTGTACGACGATTTCCTGAAGATCAGGCTTTACTTTTTCTTTTCTCTGTGCTATAATAACTACACATCCAAATCGACAGTTTGAACTCACATTTTTGTAGGTCATAGTTCTGTCTATGATTTGCAGCTATGTGGGTTTTTTATTGCAGTCACGGGTGAATTTATTTTTGGAGGTACCTGCAATATGAACGGTACAGTAAAATGGTTTAACGAGAGCAAAGGCTATGGTTTCATTTCCAACGACGAGGGCGGCGAGGATGTTTTTGTGCATTTCTCCGCTATTCAGACAGAAGGCTTCAAGACTCTTGCCGAAGGCCAGAAGGTTTCTTTTGAAACTGAGCCGGATCCCAAGAACAGCGCGAAGCTGAGAGCCGTCAATGTCTGCCCGCTGTAATTTTTCAGCAACCAAAGCCGTTCCGCAAAGCTGCGGGACGGCTTTTTTATTTGTTCCGCTGTTTTTTCAAAAAACGGCGCTCGGGCGGTGGGGAAATGAAAAAACGTTCCGTTCGGCGACCTGTGCCGAACGGAACGCTTTTAAGCCATAAAATTTTTCAGTGACAAAAACTGATGTCTGTCGGTCAGACGGCCTGCGGAGTCTCTTCTTCTTTTTTTGCAAGAAGCTTGTGAATTCCCTGAATGGCAACGACTACGCCAAGAGCGAGCAGCAGCACTGCAAATACAAGCTGCAGCAGAGCGCCCCACGCAGTCATCACGGTCTTGCCGTCAATCACCTGCGTTATGCCGGCAACCCACGCATAGGTGGTACCCAGCCTGGATGCCAAGCCAATGATCTGCATGGTCAGCGCTGTGCCGGTAACCGCCAGCATGATAACCATCGGAACCCACAGCATCCAGCCCTCACGTTTGGTGCGCTTGAGGAACACTGCACAGGCCAGCAGCGCCAATGCGCTGAGCAGCTGATTGGCAGAACCAAAGAGCGGCCAGATTGCGGCATAGCCGGCCTTTGCCAGCGCATAAGAAAGCACAAGCGTCAGCACGGTTGCAAAATACTTGTTGGTAAGCACCTTGCGCCAACCCTTAATATCTTCATCTTTGATGCTTTCGTCAAGAAAAAGTTCCTGAAAGCTCAGTCTTCCCACGCGGGCAACGCTATCCAGACTGGTGAGTGCAAAGGCGGAAACCGCCAGATTAATCAAGGTGAAAACAACGTTGTGCGGCAATCCGATTGTCGTCAGGAAATTTGCAACGCCGCCCGAGAAAATCAGAGAAGGCGTTGTGTAGCCGGCTTCGGCAGCGGCGCCGGTGGCAAAACTTGCCGCAGCAATCAGCGCGACGACTGCGAGCATGCTTTCCATCAGCATTGCGCCAAAGGAAACCGGAAGCATATTTTTCTCATTTTTGATCTGTTTGGAAGCCGTGCCGGAGGAAACCAGCGAATGAAAGCCCGAAACAGCGCCGCAGGCAATGGTAACAAACAGAATCGGGAACATGCTGCCGGTACCTTCCACATAAAAAGTGGTAAAGGCAGGAAGATTCACCGACGGATTTGCCACAAAGATGCCAACAACGGCGGCCAGAATCATCGCCACCAGCAGATAGCTGTTCAAATAATCACGCGGCTGCAGAAGCGCCCAAACAGGCGTGACTGACGCGATCAGAATATACACAAAAATAATGATGTGCCACACACCTCCGGAAACGAACATCGGTGCGTTAAGGCCGATAAAGATCGCGCCGACCAAGAACAGAACGGCAATCACGGTGTTCAGCCATTTGGAAAGCTTTGCATAGCGGAGAATAAAGCCCAGCGCCACGGCAAAACCGATAAACAGCATGGAAGTCGTCGCAACAGCTCCGTTAGCAATGTTGACCGAATCGGCATTGCCAACACCGTTAAAGGTTTTAGCGACCACATCGGCAAACGCGGCCACAACCAGAATGCAGAACAGCCAGCAAAACAGCAGGAAAAGTTTTTTACCGGTTTTGCCGATATAGCGTTCAATAATGTAACCAATGGAACGGCCTTTGTTTTTTACCGATGCGTACATGGAAACAAAATCCTGTACCGCACCAAAGAACACGCCGCCGATCAGAATCCAGAGCAGCACCGGCACCCAGCCGAAAACCGCCGCCTGAATCGGCCCGTTGATCGGGCCTGCGCCTGCAATTGAAGCAAATTGGTGACCGAACACCACGTTGGTGTCGGCAGGAACATAATCCACGCCGTCTTCCAGCTCATAGGCAGGTGTTTTTGCATTGGGGTCAATTCCCCATTTTTTTGCAAGCCACCGGCCATAGATCAGGTAGGCACCGCCCAGAACGACAATTGCAATCAACATCATTGTCAATCCGTTCATTTTTTGATCCAACCTTTCGTTAAGAAGCGCTTGAAACGGCAATTCCATTGAACTGCACACATCGCTTCCTGCATTAATTTTCATCTTATCACTGTACCTAAGTAAAGTCAATTCAATATTGGAATATTGAATTAAATTCAGAAGATATACCAGTTTCCGTATTAAATTTGAATAGTTTATTGCGGAATTGTGAACGTTCAAGCAAAATATTGGTTTTGACACCGGCGCAGCGGCGGCTTGCAGACTGCCGACACACCAATACCCAAAATTTTCATTTCCGTCCCAGTGATGTCTTTTGCATATTTCCAAAAAAACCGGCAAACTGCGATATTTCTTTTAATTCGGGACAAAGTGTGGTAAAATAGAGATCGGAGGTGTTTTCACGATGGAATTTGATGCTTTTTCAGCCGGCGTTGAGCCCGGCGGGCTTCGAAGCCAGAGCGAGATCCGGCTTCTTCTCTGCTATCTGCTTAAAAGCGTAGACCTGCCGCTGAGCCGCAGCATGATTCTTTCCGTGATTCAGGACAGCGGCCTTGCCAATTATTTTGAAGCCGCCGCCGCGTTGGAGGAGCTGCGTGAATCCGGCAGCCTTGTCGTTGCGGAAAGCAGCGACGACCCTACCTATTGCATTGCGCAGCAGGGCGCCATGGTTGCAGACACACTTGCCGCGCGACTGCCCGTTTCCGTTCGGGAAAAATCGGTTTCCGCTGCGCTTTCTTTGCTTTCCCGCACTAGACGGGAGCAGGAAAACAAGGTTGTGTTCCGAAAACAGAAAAAAGGCCTTCTGGTGCAATGTCACATTTCCGACGGTGATTCCGATATGATGTCTATCGACCTGCGCGTTCCCGATCTGTTGCAGGCCGAACTCGTTAAAAAACGCTTTCAAAGCGATCCTTCCGCTTTTTACACAGCAGTGCTCGCGCTGCTGACTGGAGATTCCTATTTGCTGGGCGAATTACAGAAGGAACTTAGCTGCGACGGAAGTTCCATTTCAAAACCGTCCGATTTGTAAGATAAAAGCAGCAGCTTCCGCGGCTTACCGCCGGCCGCAGAAAACCTGCCGCAAAAATGTTTTTTGCAATTAAGAAAGGTATGATTTGAAACACTCATGGATGAATTAACGGCAATTGAAAATTTAATGATGTATCTTGACGTCTCCGGCCGGCCGATTTCGCCGAGCGATGGTGCCAGAGTTTCCGGCGTCGACAATCCCGAAAGCTTTTCTGTCATTGTGCAGAAGCTGGAAGAGCAAGGAAAAATCGTCATCACCAAGCAGGGCAATCTGCTTTCTGCCAAAAAAGCGGGCATGTTTGTTTGCCGGCTGGTGTCTTACTGTGAACACTTTGCCTTTGCGCGTCCGGATGATGGCAGTGACGATATTTTCATCGACGCGGCGCGTTTGAACGGCGCTTTGGCCGGAGATTCCATTTTGGTGGGAAATATCCGTCAGAAAGCAAAGGGACCTTCCGGGGAGGTGCTGCGCATTCTGGAATCCGGCGAGCACACCATTACCGGAAAAATTCAGCGTTCTACCCAGCACCGCGGTTTTGAATTAAAAACGGACGGTTCCTATCGTTTTCCGATTCCGATTCGCCCGCACAAAGGGCAGGAGCTTCAGGACGGCGACAAAGCTTTTGCCGAACTTTCACTGTGGCGCGGCAACCTGCAGGCTGATATCATCAAGGTATACGGAGAGGCTGCAAACGCGCACGTTTGCGCCGATTCCATACTGGACGGCCATGATATTCCGACTGTTTTCCCGCCGCAGGTCCTGCAGGAGGCCGAAGAAATCGGCAACCGAGAGCTGACGGCCGAAGAACTGAAAAACAGGCTCGATCTGCGCGATCAGCCAATCTTCACGGTTGACAGCGCCGGCGCAAAAGATTTGGACGACGCCATTTCGGTGCGCAAAACAGACTCCGGTTGGGAGCTTGGCGTTCACATTGCTGATGTCTCGCACTATGTCCGCTCCGGCTCGGCAGTTGATCTGGAGGCGCGCCGCCGCGGCACCTCCGTCTATTTTGCCGACCGTGTTGTGCCGATGCTGCCGGAAGTGATCTCCAACGGCGTCTGTTCCCTCAACGCCGGAACCGATAAACTGGCTTTTTCCGCTTTGATGAAAATTGCTCCGGACGGGCAATTGACCGAATACCGGTTTGTGAAAACCGTGATTGACTCCAAGGTGCGCGGCGTTTATGACGAGGTAAATGAAATCTACGCCGGAACAGCCGACGACCTGCTGCTGAAAAAATATGCCCCTGTGATGGACGGGCTGACCGCCGCCCGCGAGCTTGCCACTGTACTGCGCACCCGCGCCGCATCGAACGGAACCATGGAGCTTGAGACCCGGGAACCGTGCTTTGTGCTCAATGATGAGGGGATCTGCGTGGATATGTACGCGCGGGAAAGCGGCGAGGCGGAACAGATGATTGAACAGATGATGATTACTGCCAATCAGGCTGCCGCCAAGCTTGCGCAAAAGGCAAGGCTGCCGTTCGTTTACCGGGTTCATGAGGAGCCTTCCCCGGACCGGCTGGAATCCCTGCGTGAGCTGATTGGCCTGCTGGGACTGGACGGGCACGCTCTGCTGCCCGGCGTAACGCCGAAGGATCTTTCCACCGTGCTGGAACGGGCCAAAAAAACCAAGTACGCGAGAATTGTTTCTCACCAGATGCTGCGCACCATGGCAAAGGCGCGCTATGATACCAGGCCGCTTGGCCATTATGGCCTGGCGCTGAAGGATTACTGCCATTTTACTTCTCCGATCCGCCGTTATCCGGATACCTCGATTCACCGCATTCTTTCCGGCCTTTGCTCGGGAATGAGCAGCGATGAGCTCCGCCGCCGTTACGAAGCGTTCGCCGCCGAATCGGCTGCGCAGTCCTCGCAGTGCGAGATTCGCGCAATGGCCGCCGAGCGCGCCGCCGAAGATTGCTATTCTGCAGAATATCTTGGCCAGCACATCGGCGAGGAATTTTTCGGAAACATCAGCGGCATCACAGAATGGGGCATTTATGTGGAACTGGAATGCTCCGCAGAGGGGTTTATCCGCGCCGACTCGCTGCCCAGCGGGTTCCTGTTTGACGGCAATCTTACTTTTACCCGCCGCAGCTCCGGCACCAGCCTGACCATCGGAGACCCGATGCAGGTCCGTGTTATTCGGGCTGATGTTTCCTCCGGCCAGGTGGACTTTCTGCCGGTGAACTGTAAATAAGAATCTTCTCTCTGCACCGGCAGGGAGAATTTTTTGCGCAAAAAACGGAAGCCGAAAAACGGTACCGTTTTTCGGCTTCCGGAGAAAATTCAAAACCCTCAGCAATAGGGTGCAATACGGCTGGCGGAAACGATACGGCCAAACCAGTTGGCGTAATCGATCATGCCGGGCTTTCCGTTATAATCCAGACGCTGTTCTTCCAGCTCCTCCAGATTTTCCAGTTTGCCGTCCAAATACAGCTTGATCTCCGTGATCGCACTGTCAATACGGGTCAGCAAAGAACCATAACGCATATCCATAATATCCCAGCCCAATGCCTTGTAAAGCTGGAACCAGTTTTCCATATGGCAGGCACGCAGCGCTTCCATGCGTTTTCTCAGTTCCGGCAGCTCGTTTTCCGCAAGGCGGCGCAGCTCTTCCTTATCACCAGCCTGATACGCCTTTGTAACACGCAGCCCCATTTCGCTCTTTTTAGCAAGCGTGTACGCCACCCAGTAATTCATACAGAACATATCGTTGTACCGGTCATTGCGCTCACAGGCAGGCTTCAAACGCTCCGCCAGAGCCGCATAGTGCGCGTCCAGCGGCAGTCCATCGATGTTTTTGTCGCACAGCCCGGTCAGAATATCCTGCCACATCAGGAACTTCGACGGGTTATAGGACGTCATTGCAATATCGTCCACACCGGGAGTGTTGTCCAGACCTTCCAGCGCAAGAAAATCATCATAATTCGCACCGGTAATGAATTCAAAGCGCTGCTTCAGCTTTTCGTAATCGATGGTTTCGCTGTATCCGTGTTCACCGTACAGCGCAAGCCCCAGCACATTGGTATTGTACAGACATTCGGTACCGTTATCTCCCCAGATGGTAACGAACACTTCCTTGATGCCTTCGCGCTTGCAGACATTCAGCGCTGCCTCGGTGCTCTTGAACGTGCGGTCCCAGTGCGGCCCATAGCCGATCCACGTCCAGATTCCGCCGGCAAAAATCGGCTCGCCGAATTTGCGGTGGCGCGCAATGGATGTCTCGTACGACTTTTCATCATTATGGTAATAATCCCAGTACACCAGCTGAACGTCTTTGGGGCAGCAGTCAACGACATCCTGCGGAATTTCGGTATCGTCGTAATAGCCAAGACCGCTGAAGAACATGTCGCTCCACATCATCGGCTGCAGGCCAAGCTCACGGACAATCGCCAGCACCCGCTCCAGATGCATTTTCATAATCTCCTGCGGTTTCACAAAACCGTGCTTGTCCAGAAAAGCGCCGCGGCCAAGGTTATACGCCTCGTCCATACCGATATGGACACGCTTGCTGCGGAACGGGCGGGTCGCTTCCACCAGCAGGTCACGGACAAACGCATATGTTTTTTCCTCATCCACCAGCAGGCAAACGTCGTTTTCACGAATCTCATCAAACACACGCCATTTTAGCACATCGACCAAATGCGCCAGCGTCTGAATGCAGGGGATCATTTCAATACCAAACATATCGGCATAGTCGTCGCATTCGCGCATATCGGCCTCGGAATAGCGCGCGCGCATGTAACCGAAATACGGCTGCGGTTTCACATCAAAGCTGTCTTCGCAATAGACCATAAACATATTCAAACCCATCTGCGCCATCTGCCGCAGAGTGGTTTTGATTTCGGAAACCTTGATCACCGCATTGCCCTGTGAAACGTCGAACATCGGCCCGTTAAGCGTAAACTGCGGCTTTTCAGTCAGAGAAAACTCCGTTTCACCTGCCGAAAGATGCTGCACCAACAGGCTGAAGGCGCGGAAAAAGTGGATCTTCCTGTCATATGTAATGACGCCCTCGCCGTTCTTAACACAAACGGAAAGATCGGCTCCGTCCTTCTGCGTTACCGCAATCTTGATTCCGTCCCCGCACAGAGAAACGTTCAAATCAGCACACAGCTCGCGGATACCGGCCTGTAGCTCTCTGGGTTCCCCAACAAAGTTCAGTTTCATTTGTATCAATCATTCCTTTCAGTCTTTCCACAATTCATGCACCCGTTGCATTTATTCTAAAGGAATTCACTGAAAAAAGCAATATGCTTGACTCAAAACAATAAAAAGAGCATATGAAATCTAATTTTTTTCCATAGTCCCACCGGTTTGCAGCGGCCCGGATTCCCATTCTCTGATAAATTCGGAACGAAACGCAAGCAGTTGAGCGGCAATTTGCGGCAGACGTTTGTCCGTCATCCGTGAAACGGGAGCCGAAATACTCACGGCATGGCGGCATCGCCCAGAATAATCAGGTAAAGCAACGGCAACACAACGAACTCCAATCTCATTTTCTTCCATATCGGTTGCATACCCCAACCGGCAAACCTGCCTGAGCTCGTTCTCAAAGTCTTCCCACCGGCTGATGGTGTGCGGCGTCAGAACACGGACCTTGCTGCGGTTCCATATTTCGTGTGCCTCACGCCGGGAATCACCCGCCAGCAGCGCCTTTCCCACTGCGGTACAGTAAAGCGGCTGAGCCATTCCGACGCGGGATACCATGCGGATGGAATTGACCGTCGGCTCCACCTTATCAATATACACAATATGGTCGTCTTCCCGCTGCACCAGATGGACGGTTTCTCCCGTTCGGGCGGCAAGCCGCTCCAGGTACGGGCGGACAAGCGTCTGAAAATCATTCTGCTCCAAAAGCCTTCCTGCAACACCGAGCAGCTTATAGGTCAGGCGATATTTTCCGCTTTCCTCCTGCCGGACATAGCCCAGCGCGGCGAGCGTATTCACCAGCCGGAACACCGTCGCTTTGTTCAGCTGCGTGGCGGCAGCCAGTTCAGTGACGCCCATCGCCCCCTGCCGCGCCAACGTTTCCAGCAGGGCGAAAAGCCGCTGTGCCGCACGCATTGTATTGTTTTCTTCCATATGAATCACCATGCCCTTTGACGGACCGCTCTGCAAGCTTCAAAACGGCGCCGACCGGTTGATTTCCGCAAGATTTTTGCTTGTGTTCCCGGTCATTGTAGCACGATTTTGGGAATGTGGCAAGAAACTCTTGACATCAATATTTTTTTTGTTACAATAAACTTAGTTGTTTCATGTTTTAAAACATTGTTTCATTCAATGAAACATTTTGCATTTTTCTTTTGCCTATGTCTGAGATATGCGAAAAAGCTTCTGCAAACTGCCGCACGACGGAATTTACGGAAGCATTAAGAAAGGAACGGGATTATTTATGCAGGAAGTATTAAAACAAATCGAAGCGATCGGCATTGTTCCTGTGGTTAAAATTGACCATGCGGAGGACGCTGTTCCGCTGGCACAGGCTCTCTGCGACGGCGGCCTGCCCTGCGCCGAGGTCACCTTCCGCACCGCCGCGGCTGCGGATGCAATCAAAGCGATTTCCAATGCGTTTCCGCAGATGCTGGTAGGCGCCGGAACAGTTCTGACGACCGAGCAGGCTGACGCCGCAATGGAAGCCGGCGCAAAATTTCTGGTCAGCCCCGGGCTGAACCCCGCCGTGGTTCACTACTGTGTGGAAAAGGGCTATCCGATTGCGCCGGGCTGCGCAAATCCCAGCGATATTGAGCAGGCGCTTGCGCTCGGACTGGATGTTGTAAAGTTCTTCCCGGCGGAAGCTGCCGGAGGACTGCCGATGATCAAGGCAATGAGCGCTCCTTACGGTTCGCTCAAATTCATGCCCACCGGCGGTATCAACGCATCGAACCTGAATACCTATCTCGATTTTTCGAAAATTCTTGCCTGCGGCGGCAGCTGGATGGTCAAGGCCGACCTGATCAACAACGGAGATTTTGAAGGGATCCGCGCTCTGACGCGCCAGGCTGTGGAGGAAATGCTTGGCTTTACCGTGGCTCATGTCGGTATCAACTGCGATTCCGCCGAAGATGCCCGTGCTGTTTCCGGCAGCTTTGCCTCGCTTTTCGGCTTCGCTGCCAAAGAGGGCAACAGCTCTGTTTTTGCCGGCACCGGCATCGAGGTCATGAAGAACGGCGGCCTTGGCGCAAAAGGGCATATTGCTGTGCGTACCAACTACCTGAACCGCGCCATTGCCTATCTAGAGCGGCAGGGAATCCGCTTTAATCAGGATTCCGCAAAATTCAACGCCAAGGGGCAGATGGTCGCCATCTATCTGGCGGACGAAATCGGTGGCTTTGCCGTTCATCTGGTTCAGAAATAAAGAAAGGAACGAATACGACTATGAAAAGAATTGTAACCTTCGGCGAGTTGATGGTTCGCTTGCAGCCCTACAATTACGAACGCTTTGTTCAGGCAGATCATCTGGAATTCACTTTTGGCGGCGGAGAAGCAAACGTTGCTGTTTCGCTGGCCAATTACGGCATGGATGCGGCTTTTGTTACCAAGCTTCCTGCGCACGCCATCGGTCAGTGTGCGGTTAACAGTCTGCGTCGCTACGGCGTTGACACCAGCCTGGTCACCCGCGGCGGCAACCGCGTCGGCATCTATTACAACGAAAAGGGCGCCGCTCAGCGCCCGAGCGTCTGCATTTATGACCGTGCGCATTCCGCCATTGCGGAAGCCACAACCGCCGACTTTGACTGGGACAAAATTTTTGACGGCGTCGATTGGTTCCATTTCACCGGTATCACCCCCGCCCTGGGTCCGAATGTGGTGGAAATTTGCCGTGAGGCCTGCAAAGCCGCAAAAGCGCACGGTGTCAAGATCAGCTGCGACCTGAACTACCGCGGCAAACTCTGGACCCGCGACGAAGCTCGCGCTGCAATGACCGATCTTTGCCAGTATGTCGATGTCTGCATCTCCAACGAGGAAGACGCCAAGGATGTTTTCGGCATTGAAGCAGAAAACACCGATATCGACAGCGGAAAGCTGAACACCGAAGGCTACAAGAGTGTTGCAAAACAGCTTGCGGACAAATTCGGTTTTGAAAAAGTTGCAATCACTCTGCGCGAAAGCCACAGCGCGTTTGACAACGACTGGAGCGCTATGCTTTACGACGTTGCCTCCGGCGAATACTGTTTTTCCAAAAAATACAGCCTGCATATCATCGACCGCATCGGCGGCGGCGACAGCTTTGGCGGCGGGTTGATTTATTCGCTGCTTAACGGCAAATCCACGCAGGACGCTGTGGAATTTGCGGTTGCCGCCAGCGCGCTGAAGCATTCGGTGGAAGGCGACTACAACATGATGACCGTTTCCGAAGTTGAAAAACTGGCGGGTGGCAACGGCTCAGGCCGCGTTCAGCGCTAATTTTGTTTTTCTCCTGTTCCCGCGGCGTGACTCCCGCGGGCTTTCCTCTTGATTCTGCCGGCAGCCTTTCACTGCCGGCAGTTTTTTATTTTTTAATTGACGAAAGTTAACAGGTGCTTTACAATATGCAAAAGAGGAACACGCCGGCGCTATAAGGACAGGCGCCCCGTTGTTGTCTCATTCATTTTTTTAGAAAGGATCTGCCGACGGTGAAGCTGATTCATCTTTCCGACCTGCATCTTGGCAAGCGGGTAAACGAAATGCCGATGCTGGATGATCAAAAATATATTCTGACTCAGATCCTGCAGATTGCGGATGCAGAGCAGCCGGACTGTGTGTTGATTGCCGGCGACATCTGGGACAAACCGGTTCCCGGTGCAGATGCCGTTGCGGTATTCGACGACTTTCTGGTGCAGCTGGCAAAACGCAGGCTTTCGGTGTTCATGATTCCCGGCAATCACGACTCGCCCGAACGCATTTCTTTTGGCGGACGGCTGATGACGCAAAGCGGCGTATACCCGGCGCGGCCCTATGACGGGAAACTGGCCCCTGTTGCACTGCAGGACTCGTTCGGCAGTGTTTTCTTTTATCTGCTGCCGCATATCAAGCCCCTGCAGATTCGGCGTTTTTTTCCGGATGAACCCATTGAAAGCACAAACGACGCGGTGCGCGCCGTTTTGGCACATGCCGCACCGAGCCCCGCCGAACGCAATGTGCTGGTAGCGCACCAGTTTGTTACGGGCGCGGCCACCTGTGATTCCGAGGAGCTTTCCGTCGGCGGCAGCGACAATGTGGACGCTTCGCTTTTTGCGCCCTTTGATTACGCCGCGCTCGGCCATATTCACAACCCGCAGCATATTTCCCGGCCCGAGGTGCGTTATTGCGGCACCCCGCTGAAATACTCCTTTTCCGAAGCGAAACACGAAAAATCCGTCACCGTCATCGAGCTTCTGGAAAAAGGCAATACGGCCATCCGCACGGTTCCGCTGCATCCGCTCCATGACCTGCTGGAAATCCGTGGAGGTTACGACGAGGTTACCGCCAAAAGCTTTTATGAACGCTTTGACCGTGAAGCTTATCTTCATGTAACGCTGACCGACGAGGAGGATATCCCCGACGCGATCGGCAAACTGCGAACGGTTTATCACAACTTGATGAAGCTCGACTATGACAACCGACGGACCCGCAGCTCGGCGGACTTTTCCCAAAGCGTACAGGCGGAGCAGAAAACACCGGCGCAGCTTCTCGCGGAGTTTTATCGGGAACAAAACGGGCAGGAGCTTCAGCCTCAGCAAGCCGCCTTTGCCGAAGAGCTGATCGAAAAGATCTGGGACACGCCGTAAAGCCGCCATTTTTCCTTCTCCCGGGTAAACAC
The DNA here is from genome assembly GCA_050947015.1 of Acutalibacteraceae bacterium. GTDB lineage: Bacteria > Bacillota > Clostridia > Oscillospirales > Acutalibacteraceae > CAKXIK01. The sequence goes on along the minus strand of JBMNVT010000023.1, from coordinate 5,867 downwards.
CACCGACTTTCCAATAAAATGATATTGTTCTGAAAGGAGCGTTTCGGCATGCGTCCGATCAAACTGACTCTTTCCGGCTTTGGCCCTTATGCGGGAGAAACGGAAATCGATTTTGAAAAGCTTGGCGTCAGCGGCCTTTATTTAATTACCGGGGACACCGGCGCCGGTAAGACCACTATTTTTGACGCAATCGCCTATGCGCTTTACGGAGAGGCAAGCGGCGCGAACCGCAGCGCCGAAATGCTGCGGAGCAAATATGCCTCTCCCGATACACCGACGTTTGTTCATCTTATTTTCTTCTGCCGCGGAAAAAATTACACCGTGCGCCGCAGCCCGGAATACGAACGCCCCGCCAAGCGCGGAAACAAGCAGGTTTTCCAGAAGGCGGAAGCCTCGCTTTCTTATCCGGACGGACGGACAATTGACCGCACAGCGCGGGAGGTCACCCGCGCTGTGGAAGAACTGCTGGGGCTCAACCGCGATCAGTTTTCCCAGATCTCGATGATCGCGCAGGGCGATTTTCTGCGGCTGCTGCTGGCTCCGACCGAAGAACGGCAAAAAATTTTCCGGCAGATTTTTAAAACCGACCGCTACGAAACATTACAGAAACAACTGAAGGACGAAGCTTTGCAGCTGGAACGCGTCTGTGCAGGGCTTCGGGCGGGGATTCTGCAGGAACTGCGGGCGGTTTCGTGCGACACCGATGATTTTTCCGATTCTTCCTCCCTGTGCGAGGCAAAAGAGAACCGCCTGCCCATGCCGGAGACGCTTGCTTTGATCGAACGGCTGCTGCAAACGGACAGCGACCGTCTGAGCCGTGTGCAGGCAAATCTGACCGAACTGGAAAAACAGCGTGAACAGATCAATCAATCGCTTGGCAGAGCCGAAGAGCGCCGCCGTGCAGAGCTTGGGCTGAACGCGGCACAGGAGCAGCTGGCCCGGCTTTTGCCCCGGCAGCAGCAGCTGGAAGTCGCCCTCGCCGCCGAGCAGGCACGGCAGCCGGAAGAGGAAGCTCTCACCGCGCAGGCCGCTCAGCTCCGCGCCGTTCTGCCCCGCTATATTCGTTTGGACGAGCTGACTTCCGGCATCCGACAGCAAACCGGAAACTGCGATGCCCTTGCGAAAAAAATTGCGGAACAGGATTCCCGGCTGGCGGACGGTCGCGCGGAACTGCTGCGGCAAAAAGCCGAGCTGGAAAGTTTGAAAGCTTCCGCAGCCGAGCTGGAACAGCTTGTTCAGGCACAAAAAGAGATCAATCTTCACCTGCAGAGCCTGATGCTTTTGCAGAATGATCGGAAAACGCTCGCAAAAAAAGCTGGGGAATTTCAAGCGGCTCAGGCCTGCTACCAAAAGGCACAGCGGCAGGCGGAAGAGGCCAAACAGCTTGCCGACCTGCTGCAGCGCGATTTTCTCGATGCGCAGGCCGGAATTCTTGCCGCAGAGCTGCAGGACGGAACCCCTTGCCCCGTCTGCGGCGCGCTGCACCACCCACACCCTGCCCTTTTCCCCGCAAACGTGCCGGAAAAGCACGAACTGGAACAGGCAAAGCAACGGGCGGATCAACTGCAGGCCGCCGCCGTCAGGCGCAGCGAAACTGCCGGTTCTCTGCAGGGGGAAGGCAAGTCCCTGCAGGAACAGGTGCTTCGCGCCGCAAAGGCCCTGTTTGGCGAATGCCGGTTCGGCGAGCTTGAGGAACGCTGCTCGCTGTTGCAAAATGAACTCTCAGCGGAAGCCTCTGCGCTGCAGCAGCAGCTGGCAGAAAAGCAGGCGCAGCTCGATCGATTCCAAAAGCTGGAGACTTCCGTTCCGCAGCTGGAAGCCGCTCTGCACACATCGGAACAGCAGTGCCATCGGGAAGAGCTTTCGCTTGCCGCGCTGCGGGCGCAGCTTGCCGCCGACATATCCGAACAAAAAAAATTGACTGCCGAACTGCAGTATCCCTCGCGGCAGGACGCACAAAAAAGCCTTGTCGAACTGGCAAAGCGCTGTGATCTGCTCAAGGCCGCACGGGAAAACGCGCAAAAGCAGCTGGAAGACTGTCGCCGACAGATTGATCTGCAAAAAGGCACGGTTCAATCGCTGCGGAAACAGCTGCAGGAAGGCGAACCTGTGGACGCCGGCGCCCTGCAGACACAGCTTGCCCGGCTGGATGCATCCAAAACTGCGTTGGCGGAAAACGAAAAACTGCTCACCGTCCGCCTTTCGCGCAATCGGGAAGCTTTACGCGCCATTCGAAAAACGGGCGACGCTCTGACGGAACAGGAAAACCGCAGCCGCTGGATCGGCAATCTCGCCGAAACGGTCAACGGCACACTCAGCGGCAAGGAAAAAATTACGCTCGAAACCTATATTCAGATGAACTATTTTGAACGCATCCTCGGACGCGCCAACACGCGCTTTATGATGATGTCTGGCGGACAGTACGAGCTGCGCCGGCGAGTTCTGGCGGAAAACAACCGCAGCAAAAGTGGATTGGAGCTTGACGTTCTCGATCATTACAATGGTACGCTGCGCAGCGTGAAAACGCTTTCCGGCGGCGAATCATTCCTGGCTTCGCTTTCCCTTGCGCTTGGCCTTGCAGACGAAATTCAGTCCACCGCCGGCGGAATCCGTCTGGATACGTTGTTCGTGGACGAAGGCTTTGGTTCGCTGGACGAAGACACGCTGGAACAGGCCATCCGAGCGCTGCTCAGCTTGACGGAAAGCAACCGCTTGGTCGGCATTATCTCTCATGTTTCCGAGTTAAAGGAACGCATCGAAAAGCAGATCATCGTCACAAAGGAACGGGAAGGCGGCAGCCGTGCTGAAGTGGTCGTATAAAGGTATCTACGGGCGCCGCACCTTCATTGACACAGCACAAAACCTGCCGGAGCAAAATCAGATGGATTTTGCCGACAGGTTCTTCTTTGGGTTAAGGCGCTGGAAATGCGGATATTCAGTCGCGGGCCTTGTTCTGGAACAGGTATGTGACAAAAAAGACCGCCGAGGCAAGAATCACAATCATTGGACCGGACGGAATGTTGGCGTAATACGAAACGATCAGTCCGGTTACGCCGGAGAAAAACGAAAACAACAGGGAATAGAGATGATATTCACGCATGTTGGAAGAAATGTTGCGTGAGGCAGCGGCCGGCAGAATCAGCATCGCGTTGATGATCAGCAGACCGACCCATTTGATCGAAATGGTGACGATCACGGCAATCAGCACGGCAAAAACATTGTCCACCAGATTCACCGGAATCCCGCGGGTTCTCGCCAGCGGACGGTTGACGCTGACAGCGTGAAGCCGGTTGAAACCCAAAAACCAGGACAACACCGTAACGCACAGCACAATCAGTAGAAGCAGAAGTTCCCGCGGTCGGATGCTGAGGATATCGCCGACCAGCAAATTGGAATATTTGGAGAAATCACCACCGCCAGAAAGAATAGCAAGCCCAATTGCCACCCCCAGCGAAGCAAAAACGCTGATAATGGTATCGGGCGACGAAATGCCGGAATTTTTGATTTTGTTCAGCGCAAGCGCAAACACTACAGCAAACAGCACCATTACCGGAGTGGTATCAGCCGCCCCGCAGAGAACGCCGATTGCGATTCCACACAATGCGGAATGGCCCAGCGCATCCGAAAAAAAGGCCATGCCGTTATTGACCACCATTGTGCCCAACAGCCCAAACAACGGCGCGATCATCAGAATGGCCAGCAGCGCATTTTTCATAAAGTCGTATGAGATCCAGTCTGCTGGGAGCAGCGTTTCCAGAAGGTGATAAATAGCTTCCATCGATTTGATCATCCATCCTTTCCAAATGCCTTGAAAAAGCAAACGGCTTCAGCGGTATTTCCCCCGCGCATCGGGAAAGTCAAAAACAAAATTACCGAAAATACTGCGGAACGCTTCGCTTGAAAAAACCTCCATCGGTTTTCCGTGGGCACGCACGGTCTTGTCCAGCAAAACCACCTGATCGGCACAACGGGCCACATAGCTCAGGTCGTGTGACACGAGAATGATTGCCATATCATACTGTTTTTTCAGCTGCTCCACGGTGGAATAAAAAAGCTGCAGACCGTTTTCATCAATACCGGAAACGGGTTCATCCAAAATCAGCAGATCTGGTGTGGGATAAGTTGCGACAGAAAGCATCACCCGCTGCAGTTCTCCGCCGGAAAGACTTCCCACGCGGCGGTCCAGCAGCGATTCCGCCCGGAATACCGAAAGCTGACGGCGAATCTGTTCCCTCAGCTTTTTTCCGCCGCCCAAAAAGACCGGCCGCGCGGAAATCAGCGACGCAAACAGATCGAACACGCTGGCCGGCGAGTTGCGATCGATGCCAATGCTCTGCGGCACATAGCCGATTTGCATGTTCTGAATCGCACCGTCCTCACGATTTCGGAATTCCACCGTTCCCGTGTGCGCAATCTCCCCAAGGATGGCCTTGAGCAGCGTTGATTTTCCCGCGCCGTTGCGTCCGATCAGCACCGTCAGCTCACCGCAGTGACAATGAAGATTCACATTTTGCAGCAACGCTTTTCCTCCGGCCGTCACGCTAATATTTTTGACCCGGATGCAATGCAGCCCGCAGGGGGCGCGCATACCGGAATCGGCCGTCGTTCCTGTTTTCCGCATCGTCTCACTCCTTTGCCGCAGCTGTTTCCTGCAATGCCCGCCGCACCGTTTCCATATTTTTTCGCATCGCGTTGAGGTAAGCGTTCGGAGAATCCTCGCCGCTGACGCCGGTATCCAGCAGATATACCTTTGCGTCGGTTTCGCGTGCAATGGCGTCGGCAAGTTCCGTGGAATACTGTTCTTCGGCAAACAACACGCGAATGCCGGTTGATTTAATTTTCGCGATAATCTGCGCAATTTCTCCCGCGTTCAGCGCTGTGTCCGCCTCTATGGGAATGGTTGCGGTAATCTCCATACCGAATTCGTCGGCAAAATAAGCAAATGAATCATGGAACAGAATAACCTGCATCCCGCTGGCGTCGGCAAGCTTTTCGGCCATTTCTTTGCGCAGAGCCTCCACCTTGGCAATATATTTTTCGGTATTTTCTTCAAACAGTGCAGAATCCTGCGGAAACTGCGCCGAAATCCCGCTGCAGATGTTCCGTACCTGCTGTTCGTAACGCTGCGGACTCATCCAGATATGTGCGTTGTCCCCGTCTTCCTCTTCATGCTCGTCGCCTACATGGAGTGTCGGTTCCGTATGCAGCAGAGAAATCCCACTGCTGCTTTCCACCACCGGCAGCGACGGCAGCGATTGCACCACATCGTCCAAAAAACTTTCCATTCCGGCGCCATTTGTCAAAAACAACGACGCACCTTCCAACGTAATCAGATCCTGCGGCCGCAGCGTAAAATCATGCAGACATCCCGTCTGCGACTGCGTCAGGTTGATAACGTCCACATCGCCGGCGCCCTCCGCCACATTGATTGCGGCAACATAAACCGGATAAAACGAAGCGACCACCTGCAGTTCCTGCCGGTCGGCGCGCCTGTTCCATCCGCGTGCTGCGCCGATGAGCACCGTCGAAGCCAGCGCCAGTGAAACCACTACAACCGCCGTCTTATATTTCATCGTCTGAATCATCCTTTCAGCCCACACAAAATCCACTCTGGCGCCACAGGAGTTTTCTCCGCCATTTGTTCCTGCAGTCCGTTTCTAAATGCAAATGATTTGCATTTAGAAAGTATAATCCTGTTTGTTCCATCTGTCAAGAGGAAATCTGTCTGGCGGGCGCAGCGCCTGTAGGTGATACAATGATGAGTGACAAAAGAAGAAAATAAAAGTAGCGAATAGGCGTGACATATGCTAAGGTTGAGTTGACGAGACAAAACCGAAAGGCAGGTGTCACCCTATCCGCTATGAATA
>JBMNVT010000022.1:0-36323 GCA_050947015.1 Acutalibacteraceae bacterium | reverse complement strand
TTATTCATAGCGGATAGGGTGACACCTGCCTTTCGGTTTTGTCTCGTCAACTCAACCTTAGCATATGTCACGCCTATTCGCTACTTTTATTTTCTTCTTTTGTCACTCATCATTGTATCACCTACAGACAAACCTACATTTTTTTTAAAAATCACTTGACTTTTGGATGGTAAAGTATTATGATAAAAAAAATTAAACAGCTGAATAAAGCGTTGATGGGAAAAAGTAATGCTTTGAAAGGATTCAGAGAATCGGTGGTTGGTGCGAACCGAGATCCGGATAAAGCAGGAAAGTCCTCCCGGAGCTTCCCGCTGAACGGCTTGCCTGTGTAGGCGTGGACGGTTCATCTCCGTTAACAAGGTGTTGCGCAGGATCCATGCGCAAATGAGGTGACTGCAGGCGCCGATTACGCGTACGGTGCAAAGCAGTAATTAAGAGTGGTACCGCAGAGTGTTTCAAACCTTTGTCTCTTTTCAGAGACGAAGGTTTTTTATTTTCTTTGCGGCTTGTGATGAAATAGGAAGGGTGAAGATTTATGATCCTGACAGGTGCTGAGATTATTGCCGAGGTGCTGTTGGAGCAGCAGGCCGATACGGTATTCGGCTATCCGGGCGGCGCTGTTCTGAATATTTATGATGCTCTGTATCAATACCGCGACAGGATTCATCATACGATGACAGCCCACGAGCAGGGTGCGGCTCACGCAGCGGACGGCTATGCGCGCGCAACTGGGAAAACCGGTGTGGTAATTGCCACAAGCGGACCCGGCGCAACCAATCTGGTGACGGGGATTGCAACCGCATATATGGACAGTGTTCCTATAGTTGCGATTACCGGAAACGTTTCAACGCCGCTGATTGGCCGGGACAGCTTTCAGGAAATTTATATTGCCGGTATTACCATGCCGATTACGAAACATAATTATGTCGTTCGTCGTGTGGAGGATCTGGCAGATATTCTGCGCAGTGCGTTTGCCATTGCGCAGGAAGGCCGCAAGGGCCCGGTTCTTGTCGATATTCCCAAGGACGTGACGGCTGCAAAAACAGAGTTTGAACGGCAGCCGCAAACAGCAGAAACAGCGAAACCGTTTTTTCAGCCGAATCAATTAGAGCAGGCTGCAGATGTCATTAACAAGGCGGAGCGGCCGGTAATTTATTTTGGCGGAGGTGTCAGCGCGTCCGGCGCGGGAGAATGCCTGCGTGAGCTGACCGAGAAGGCTGATATTCCCGCGGCGCATACGATTATGGCCGCCGGAGCTCTGGGCTACCGGGAAAAGCATAATCTTGGGCTGATGGGAATGCACGGATGCCTGAGCGCAAACCGCGCGGTGGACGAAGCGGATGTTGTGGTTGCCGTTGGAACGCGTTTCAGCGACCGCGTCGCGTTGAATACGGATAAGTTTGCTGCAAAGGCGACCATTATCCAGATTGATATCGATCCCAGTGAAATCAATAAAAATGTGATGGTTGACATTAGCCTTGTGGGCGATGTCAAGGAGATTCTGACCGGGCTGAACCGCTTGGTCAAACCGGCGCAACATGCTGCCTGGATGGAGCGTATTGCCGAATGGAAAAAGGATGATTATCATCCTCAGGACAGTGATACCGTGCTGAAACCTCACCAGATGATGAATGTCATCTGCGAGCTGGCTGGCGAAGATGCGCTGTATGTGACGGACGTCGGGCAGCATCAGATGTGGGCGGCGCAGTATCTGCACCACATTGCTCCACGCAGCTTTTTGACGAGCGGCGGTTTGGGAACCATGGGTTACGGCTACGGCGCGGCTATCGGGGCGAAAACGGCGTTCCCACATCGCCCGGTGATACACATTACAGGCGACGGATCCTTTCATATGAATATGAATGAGGCCTGCACAGCTGTCAGTTATCACCTGCCCATTATCACGGTGATTATGAACAACGCAGTGCTGGGTATGGTGCGTCAGTGGCAGGATGCGTTTTACAGCCGCCGTTTTGCATCAAGTGAGCCTGAACGGCTGACGGATTATGTCAAGGTGGCCGAAGGTTTTGGTGCAAAGGGATATCGTTGTGCAAATATTGCGGAATTCCGCCGGGTGTTTGCAGAGGCTATGCAGAAAAACTGTCCGGTTTGGATTGACTGCGCCATTGACCGTGAAGAAAAGGTTCTGCCGATGATTCCGGCCGGCGGCAGCGTCGGGGATACCATCATGAACTGAACAACGCTGGATAGAAGGGACTGATTTTTCGATGAAAAAGCAGGTGTTGAGTGTTCTGGTGCAGAATCATGCCGGTGTTCTGGCAAGGGTGGCCTCGCTGTTTTGCCAGCGTGGATTCAATATTGACAGTCTGACGGTTTCTGCAACCAATTTGCCGGATATTTCGCGTATTACGATCGTTACACAGGGTGATGAACAGATGTTCAGCCAAATCGTCAAGCAGACAGGAAAACTGATTGAAACAAAAGAGATTTTCCCTCTCGATGTTTCCAGTAGTCTTCTGCGCGAGCTTTTGCTGGTCAAGGTATATGCGGATGAAACAAACCGCAGTGCAATTCATGAAATTGCCAATATTTATAAAGCCAAGATTATAGATCTCTCCGTCGGCAGTATGGTAATGGAGCTGACAGGCGAACCGGACAAAATCGACGGCTTTTTACAGGTGCTTTCACAGTATAATATTCTGGAAATGTGCCGTACGGGTGTTACAGCCATGGAGCGCGGGAACGTGCGCCGCAGCGAATAAGGGGTGCCATCTTTCGGCTTTATGCCGGATCATATATTTTTATATTTTGAAAGGAAGTCTTTACTATGATCCCGAAGTATTACGATTCAGACTGCAACCTCGGTCTGCTGGACAACAAAACCGTTGCCATTATGGGCTACGGCAGCCAGGGGCATGCCCATGCGCAGAACCTGCACGAGAGCGGCGTCAATGTTATTGTCGGTCTTCGCCGCGACAGCTCCAGCTGGGCAAAAGCAGAAGAAGCCGGCCTGAAGGTTATGACCGTTTCAGAAGCCGCTCAGGCTGCCGACATGGTCATGATGCTGGTTCCGGATGAACTTGCCGCAGATATCTACAACGAGCAGGTTGCTCCGTACATGAAGGACGGCGACATCCTGATGTTTGCCCATGGCTTTAACATTCATTTCCAGTTTGTGAAACCTGCAAAGAATATTGATGTTATCATGGTCGCTCCGAAAGGCCCGGGCCATACGGTTCGCAGCCAGTATCAGGAGGGCAAGGGTGTACCGAGCCTGATTGCGGTGTATCAGGATTACAGCGGCAAGGCAAAGGATTATGCGCTCGCATACGCCAGTGGCATCGGTGCAGGCCGCGCAGGTATTCTGGAAACCACGTTCCGTGAAGAAACCGAAACAGATCTTTTCGGCGAGCAGGCCGTTCTTTGCGGTGGCGTTACCGAACTGATGAAGGCTGGCTTTGATACGCTGGTCGGCGCCGGTTACGCTCCCGAAATGGCGTACTTTGAGTGCATTCATGAAATGAAGCTCATTGTTGACCTGATTAACAGGGGCGGTTTCGCCATGATGCGTTATTCTATCTCCAACACGGCGGAGTACGGCGATTATCGTACCGGCAGACGCCTGATCACCGAAGATACCCGCAAGGAAATGAAGCGGGTTCTCCGCGAAATTCAGGACGGCACTTTCGCCAGCGAGTTTATGCAGGAATTCAGCAGCGGTCGTAAGGCAAAGTTCCTTGCCACCCGCAAGCTGGAAAGCGAGCATCAGTTGGAGAAGACCGGCGCGGAACTTCGCAAGATGATGAGCTGGCTCAAAAAATAAGTTGCCGTTTTACGATCAAAAGGCAGGAAGGACGTTACTATGACGTTGCGCAGCGCAAATGTTACGCAGGGTGCGGAGCGAGCACCGAACCGCAGCCTGTTTTACGCAATGGGATATACCAAAGAGGAGCTCGACAGACCGCTGATCGGCGTTGTCAGCGCGCACAGCGAAATTGTTCCGGGGCATGTCCATCTTGATAAAATTGCCGACGCTGTAAAGGCGGGAATTCGAATGGCGGGTGGTACGCCGGTTCTGATTCCCTCCATCGGTGTTTGTGACGGAATCGCGATGGGGCATATCGGCATGAAATATTCGCTGGCGAGCCGTGAGTTGATTGCCGACAGCGTGGAAACCATGACGATGGCGCACCAGCTGGACGGTCTTGTTCTGGTTCCGAACTGTGATAAGATTGTTCCCGGCATGGTGATGGCAGCGGTTCGCCTGAACATTCCGGCTGTTGTATGCAGCGGCGGACCAATGCTTGCCGGGCGGTACGACGGTGAAGAATCCAGCCTTTCCAAAACGTTTGAAGCGGTCGGCGCATACAAGGCCGGCATTATCGATGAGGAAAAGCTGACCGAATGTGAAAGAGACTGCTGCCCGGGTTGCGGAAGCTGCGCCGGAATGTACACGGCAAACAGCATGAACTGTCTGTGTGAAGCAATCGGTATTGCGCTGCCGGGCAACGGAACGGTGCCGGCGGTGAGCAACAAGCGCATTTTGCTCGCAAAGCACGCAGGAATGGCGATTATGTCTTTGGTGGAAAAGAACATCACCGCCCGCGATATCATCAATGAAACTTCGATTAAGAATGCGCTGGCGTGCGATATGGCGCTTGGTTGCAGTTCAAACAGCGTGCTTCACCTGCTTGCAATTGCAAATGAAGCAGGTGTGCCGTTAAATCTGGAACTGTTTAATGAAATGAGCGCAAAAGTGCCGAACCTTTGTCATCTTGCTCCGGCAGGAACAACCCATATGCAGGATTTGGATCGTGCGGGGGGAATCCCGGCGGTTCAGGCGGAACTGCTCAAAAAGGGATTGCTCAACCCCAATGCGATTACGGCGACCGGCAAAACGGTTGGCGAAAATGTTGCCGGTGCAAAAATTCTTGACACGAACGCAATTCGCCCGATCGATCAGCCTTATAGCCCTACGGGTGGAATCCAGATTCTCTGGGGCAATCTGGCGCCGGACGGCTGCGTTGTCAAACGCAGCGCCGTTGCGCCGGAAATGCTGAAACATACAGGTCCTGCCCGCGTGTTTAACAGCGAGGATGAAGCGATTAACTCGATTTATCATGGAGAAATCCATGACGGCGACGTTGTTGTCATCCGCTATGAAGGGCCGAAGGGAGGCCCTGGTATGCGCGAAATGCTCAATCCGACCAGCGCGCTGGCGGGTATGAAGCTGGACAAAACGGTCGCACTGATTACCGACGGGCGTTTTTCCGGCGCAAGCCGCGGTGCTTCGATCGGTCATGTATGCCCCGAGGCTGCTTCCGGCGGACCGATTGGCCTGGTGCAGGAGGGCGATCTGATCGAGATCGATATTCCGAATGCCAGCATTCAGGTAAAGGTGAGCGACGAGGAACTTGCAAAGCGCAGAGAAGCTTATGTACAGCCGGAGCCCAACATAAAAACGGGTTGGCTGGCGCGTTATGCAAGGCTGGTCAGCAGTGCAAACTACGGCGCTGTGATGCAATAATCATCAGCTTTTGAAAGTCTCTGCGGAGTTGCCACTCTGCAGAGGCTTTTCCGTTTTTTCGGATGCAGGCGGCATTGACAAGACTACAAAAACAGCGTACAATAATCAATAATTTACCGCTTTTTCGCAATTTTTTCAGGGATCCGTGGGCAAAGTCCAAGTGCGATTTGTAAGTTAAAAATTTGCCGAAAGGAAAAACTGTGGGATCCTCTGCAACGAAAGGAATGATAAACATGGACAACCAGAAAGAAGCCCAGGCAAATGACAAGCCCCAGCTGATGATTACGGTTTCCGATGATATGGAGGCCGATCGCATTGCTGCGGCGCTGAAAGACGAAGGCATTCCCGTTGCGCGCGAGTATTCCAGGGATATGCAGGCCTCCACTGTGCTGATGGGAAATGCCGTGGGCGAGATTCGATTGCTGGTTCCTGCCTGCGAAGAGGATCGTGCTCGTGAAGTTTTGATTGGTATTGGGGCGCTGGAGCCGGACGTAACAACAGAACCTTTCAAGGAGGACGAGACGCCGAAAAAGAAGATATCGAGCTTTTGGCTGATGGTTTTGGTTTTGCTGTTGACAGCGCTTGCTGTTTTTGGAACCGACGCGGTGGTAGGGCTGTTTCAAAAGGTCTTTGCAAAATAAAAAAAGGTTCTGCTGCATATTGTTTTTTTAAGGAAAATCTTATTGCAGAAAAATTGCTTCAATTTTGCGGCAGCTCTGCTACCCGGCATAACAGAAGTCCTTGGAGAGGGACGCGAAAAACTACTACTTTTACTACGGGAATGGCGATGACAGATGGATTATCAAATTGAAACAAAATGCATTCAATCGGGCTATGAACCGAAAAACGGCGAACCGCGCGTGGTGCCGATTGTACAAAGCACCACGTTCCGTTACGAATCCGCGGATGAAATGGGACAGTTGTTTGATCTTCAAAAATCAGGCTTTTTTTACAGCCGTCTGGCAAACCCGACGGTTGCTGCTGTAGAAGAGAAAATCGCCGCACTGGAAGGCGGTGTCGGCGCAATGCTGGTCAGCTCCGGCCAGTCTGCAACGTTTATGTCGATCATGAATATCTGCCATGCCGGCAGCCATGTGGTGGCCAGCAGCGCCATCTATGGCGGCAGTTTCAATCTTCTTAACAAGACGATGAGGGAAATGGGGATTGACGTTACTTTTGTTTCGCCGCGCGCGACAGACGAAGAGCTGAACGCAGCGTTCCAGCCGAATACCCGCTGCGTGTTCGGCGAAACGATTTCAAACCCTTCGCTCGACGTGCTGGATCTGGAGCAGTTTGCAAAAGCGGCGCATGCGCATGGAGTCCCACTGATTATTGACAATACGTTTGCAACGCCGGTCAACTGCCGCCCGTTTGAATTCGGCGCCGATATTGTTACGCACTCCACAACGAAATATATGGATGGTCATGCAGTGGTATTGGGCGGCGTTGTGGTTGACAGCGGAAAATTCGACTGGAATAACGGAAAATTCCCGATGCTGACCGAACCGGACGAAAGCTATCACGGGATTCGCTACAATGAAAGCTTTGGGGCTGCGGCTTATATTACCAAGGCAAAGGTTCATTTAATGCGCGATTTGGGCGCCATGATGAGCCCGAATTCGGCGTTCTTGCTGAACCTTGGTCTGGAAACACTCCCGTTGCGCGTGGAACGGCACTGCAGTAACGCACTGACCGTTGCTAAATGGCTGCAGAATTGCGAAGCAGTCGCGTGGGTCAAATATCCCGGCTTGGAGGACAGCGAGGATCGCGACCGTGTGAAAAAATATTTACCGAAAGGAACCTGCGGTGTTATTTCTTTCGGCTTGAAAGCCGGACGCGAAGGTGCCGTCCGGTTCATGGATGGACTGAAGTTGGCTTCTATTGAAACGCATGTGGCCGATATCCGTACCTGCCTGCTGCATCCGGCCAGCACGACTCACCGCCAGATGACGGATGAACAGCTGCTGGAAGGCGGCGTCCGTCCGGATCTGATCCGTCTTTCGGTCGGTCTGGAAAATGTGAATGACATTATTGCAGATTTGAAGCAATCGATTGAAAAACTTTGATTTTTTGCATAAAGAATATGTAAACCGGGCATTTTACCATTGACACTCCGATAACATGATGATTGCGTTTGCCGTTTCGGAGTGCCCGCCGTTTTTGGGGGCAACTCCGAAAACGGTTTTTTATTCCTATATATTCTTTTCCGGTCTTTTATTTGACGCATTAAAGCGTTAGTGATACAATAATACAAGTAAGATTTGGAGGGATACATATCGTGTTAAACGCGAAGTTTTTAATGGGCAACGAAGCCATCGGTCTTGCGGCAATTCGTTGCGGTGTGCGGCTTGTTTCCGGATACCCCGGAACGCCTTCCACCGAAATTCTTGAAACAGTTGCGAAAAATAATCCGGGTAATATTCACGTAGAATGGTCGGTCAATGAAAAAGCGGCAATGGAGGTTGCGGCAGCTGCGGCATATGCCGGCGCACGCACCATGGTAACAATGAAGCAGGTTGGGCTGAACGTTGCTTCTGACCCGCTGATGAGCCTTGTCTATGTCGGCGTCAAGGGTGGTATGGTAGTTGTTGTCGCAGACGATCCGGGACCGATCTCTTCCCAGACAGAACAAGACACGCGGCATTTTGCCCAGTTTGCAAAATTGCCGGTTTTCGACCCGAGCTCTCCGGAAGAGGCGTACGATATGGTGGAGGAAGCCTTTGCCTGCTCGGAACGATATGGCAAACCGGTGCTGCTGCGGCCAACTACACGGGTCTGTCACGGCTGCGCGTCGGTTGCTCTTCGGGAGGCTTTGCAGATTCCGGAACCGGAGGGATTTCAGAAGGATTCCTCCAGATGGGTAATTTTTCCGCGTCTTTCGTTTCAGAACCATCAGAAAATTGAAGCGATGCTGCCGGAAATGGGAGAAAGCTTTTCTTCTTCAAGATTTAATCAGTTGAGTGGTTCCGGTACAAAGGGGATTATTACAGCCGGGATCAGCTATGAATATGTGAGAGAAGTATTGCCGGAAAACACGCCGGTTCGGATTTTGAAGGTCGGCACTCCGCATCCGTTCCCGGAATCTCTCGCATTGCGCTTTTTAGAGGGACTGACAGAGGTTATCGTGATTGAAGAGCTTGACCCGGTGCTGGAAAAGGAATTGCTTCTGCTTTGCGGCAAGCATCACCTTTCGGTGAAGATTCGCGGCAAGCTGACCGGGGAGGCGCCGTGTGCGGGAGAAAACAGTGTTGAATCGGTGCGCTCGGTGCTTTCCGGCTTTTTGTCTTTGCCTGTTCCTGCTGCAGTGTCGGAGGATTCGCATCCGCCTTTGCCGGTTCGTCCTCCGGTGCTCTGCGCAGGGTGCCCACACAGGGCTTCTTTTTACGCGGTCAAACGTGCGATGCAGGGGAAAAAAGCAGTTTTTTGCGGCGATATCGGCTGTTACACCCTCGGCAACGCCAAACCGCTCGATATGGTGGATACCTGCCTCTGCATGGGCGCCGGTGTGACAATGGTACAGGGGCTGCAGAGGATCGATCAAGACGCGAAATATTTTTCTTTTATCGGAGATTCCACATTTTTTGCCTCGGGGCTGACCGGCGTGGTCAATGCCGTGTATAATGAGGCTGATCTGACTATTGTGGTGCTGGACAATTCCACAACGGCAATGACCGGTCATCAGCCGCACCCCGGAACAGGAAAAACGATGATGGGGCATATTGTGGAAAAAGTGAGCATACCTAAAATCCTGCAGGCGATCGGTGTTGCAGAGGTTGTAACGGTATCCCCCCTGAAGTTGGACGAAGCTGTGAAGACAGTGCAGCGTCTCTCGGAACTTCCCGGAGTAAAAGCGATTATTTTTCAGGAACCGTGCATTGCATTGGTTAAGCCGGAAGAATCGTTTGCGGTCGATCCGGAAATTTGTATTGGTTGTAAAAAATGTATTCGGGAACTTGGGTGTCCGGCGCTGGTGCAAAACGGAAAATCGGTTTTGGTGGAAACTTCACTTTGCACTGGCTGCGGTCTGTGCGCACAGATATGCCCGGTGCAGGCTATCCGCCGGTCTGATAAAACAGTCTGAGAAAGCAGTGTTTGCGGTTTCGTCAAAACGGATCAGCGAAAAATAAATCTTTTTATGCTTTGGCGTTTTTTATCACTGCAGTTTCGGTAAGCTGAAGTCTGTAAGAATTGACGCCGGGCAGAAAGGTATGATTATCATGAATAAGAGTATTCTGGTATGCGGTGTCGGCGGACAGGGGACTTTGCTTGCCTCTAAGCTGATCGCTCAGGCGGCAATGGAGAAAGGGTGGCAGGCCCGCAGTGCCGAAACAATTGGCATGGCACAGCGCGGCGGCAGCGTGGTCAGTCATGTACGTATTGGTCAGCAAATTTATTCCCCTATGATTCCGTACGGGGGAGCCGACGTAATCCTGGGATTTGAGCCCGGAGAGGCAATGCGTGCGCTCCCTTATTTAAAACAAGGAGGAACCGTTGTGGTCAGCCTCAAAGCGGTTCAACCGATCACCGTGTCTTTGGGTGCGTCGCAATATAACGGTGCAGACGTGCTTGCATGGCTGCAGAAAAAGGTTCCGAATTTGATTGTAGTGGATGGAGAAACTGTTTGTGCACAATGCGGATCTCCAAAGGTACTGAACGTTGCGCTGCTTGGTGCTGCTGCCGCGAAAAGCGTGTTCAGCATCTCATTGGATGAACTGAAGAAAGCTCTCTGTGCGCGGGTTCCGGAACGTTTCTGGCAAATGAATCTGCAGGCGCTTCAGCTTGGCGCCCAAGCCGCTCAATGACCTGAAAAAGCCCGAAAGGAACGATCAAACCGATGAAAATGAAAGAAGAACAATTTCGGCTGATTAAAGAACAGCTAAAAAATCTTACATCGCGCGAATGCTTTTACCAAAAAAAGCTTGAAGAAATTGATGTTGACGCCATCCGTTCACAGGAGGATTTTGAAAAGCTGCCTTTTACCTGGAAAGGTGATCTTCGGGAAGCTTATCCGCTTGGTCTAATGGCGGTGCCCGAGGAGGAGATTGTGCGGATCCATTCTTCGTCAGGTACAACAGGAACTCCGGTCATTATTCCATACACAAAGCAGGATATCAGCGATTGGGCGCTGATGTTTGAGCGCTGTTATCGGGTAGCCGGTGTTACCGAGCTTGACAGAATCCATATCACGCCGGGCTATGGTCTTTGGACTGCGGGCATTGGTTTTCAAAATGGTGCGGAGCGTCTCGGTGCTATGACGATCCCGATGGGACCCGGCAATACGGAAAAGCAGCTGCGGATGATGGTGGACATGAAATCCACCGTTCTCTGTGCGACTTCCTCATATGCGCTGCTGCTTGCAGAAGAGATTGCAAAACGCGGCATCGGCGATCAAATCTGCCTGAAAAAAGGAATTATCGGTTCTGAACGTTGGGGCGACAAAATGCGCAAACGCATTGCAGATGAACTGGGAGTTTCTCTTTATGACATTTATGGCTTAACCGAGGTTTACGGCCCCGGAATTGCGGTCAGCTGTGACTGTGAGTGTGGAATGCATTATTGGGACGATTACGTTTACATTGAGATCGTCGACCCGAAGACCGGCGAAGCTGTTCCGGATGGAACCGTGGGAGAAATTGTGATTACAACACTACGCAAGCAGGGGGCACCGTTGATCCGCTACCGCACGCACGATCTTTCCCGTATGCTTCCGGGCGACTGCGCCTGCGGTTCGCCTTATCCCAGAATCGATACGATTTTGGGCAGAACGGATGATATGGTTAAAGTAAAGGGAGTCAATATTTTCCCAAGCCAGATTGAGGAGTTGCTGATGACAATTCCGGCGGCATCCAGCGAATATCAGGTTATGATCGATCATCTCTATGGCAAGGACATTCTGACGCTGTTTGTAGAAGCCGTTCCGGGCGCTGATAAAGCAGCTTTGGAGCAGGAGCTGCAGGCTCAGTTTAAAGCCAAGATCGGTATGACGCCAATTGTTAAACCGGTGGAAATCGGAGATTTGCCGCGCAGTGAAAAAAAATCGACACGTGTGTTTGATAATCGTTATTGACAGAACCGTTTGATTTTGCGGTTCGGCAGAAAGGGTATGTGATTTCATGGAAAAGCGAAAGCTGGGGAATACAGGATATCTGGTCAGTCCGGTCGTTTTTGGCGGGATCATTAATATGAACGAGACACAGGCCGATGCGGATCGGTTTGTTTCTGCCGCCGTTGACTACGGGATTAATTATTTTGATGTTGCACCGTCGTATGGAGATGCCGAGCAGCGCCTGGGGCCAGCGCTGAGTCCCTATCGCAATCAGGTGTATCTGGCGTGTAAAACGCAGGAACGAAGCGCCGAGGCGTCCAAAAAAGAATTACTGCAGTCACTGCAGCGTTTGAAAACGGATCATTTTGATGTATATCAACTGCATGCCATGACAACACAGGATGACGTTGACCGGGCGTTTGGATTGGGTGGCGTTATGGAAACCGTGCTGTGGGCAAAACGGGAAGGGTTAGTCCGTAAAATTGGTTTTTCGACGCACAATGAAGATATTGCTCTGCAGACGCTGTCTCTCTTTGAGTTTGATACGGTGCTTTTTCCGATGAACTGGGCGCTCGGAATCAATACAGGTTGGGGGGACAGAATTTCCGATTACGCAAGGGAGCACAAAATTGGATTACTGGCGATGAAAACACTGATTTATCGTAAATGGAGAGAGAAGGAACCGCGAAATTACCCAAAATCCTGGTGCCGTCCAATTTCTGAGAACACAGAACTGGGTGTAGCTGCAATGAAATATGGTCTGTACAAGGGGGCGGCAACTCTGGTTCCGCCCGGGGACTTTGAACATTTTTGCTTTATGCTTGACCATATTGATGAATGTTTGAAGCAGCCACTGACAGAGCATGAATGGAGTCTGCTAAAGCAGGAAGCTGCTTTGGTTCGGGATGAGATGATTTTTTAAATCAAAACACGCTGGCCGCAGCTGCGGCCAGCGTGTTTTTTAGTTATTTGAATAAATGAATTTTGCCGGTGTCATTCAGATTCTTCAGGATGATTACGAACAGCGGCAGGATGAAGATGCCCAGCCCGCCAAACAGCTTTACTCCCACGATCATACAAAACAGCGTTGCCAAAGGGTGAAGCCCAACCTGTTTTCCGACAATCTTCGGTTCTATAATATTTCGAATCACAGTGATAACAACATACAAAACGATCAGTCCAACCGCCAGTGTGTATTGCTGCTGAACAAGCGCCAGCAGCGACCAGGGGATGACCACTGCTCCAGTGCCGAGAACCGGAAGAATGTCCACAATGGCGATCAGCGCCGCAACACCAATAGCGTTTGGAACCCGCAAAATCAACAGACCGACAGAAAGTTCGGCAAAGGTAATTGTCATAATGCAGAGATAGGAAAGAATCAGCTTGAACACAGTGCCAACGAGATAATTCTTTACATCGAATAGAAGAATTCGCATGCGGTCGTTTAACTGTCTTGCAAAAAACGAGGTAATAACGTAATAATCGGCGGCAAAGAAGAAGGACGAAATAATGGTGACCAGCAAACTGACCAGAAAACCTGGAATCCCAGTTGCAACAGAGGAAAGAAGATTGAGTGCTCCGGTCGAAACGCCGGTCAACAGGCCGGAAAGAGAGTCGATCCATTTTGTCTGCAGGTTATTGAGTGATCCGCCAAGAGAAGGAGAAATCTTACTTAACGCAGATTCCAGCCACGAAAACAGAGAAGTAACGGCTGGCTTCAGACTGCTTTCATAAAATGCTGGCAGCTCGTTTACAGCACTTTTTAAAAACAGATACAGCTTGGTGCCTAAGAAAAAAATCAGGACGCCAAGAACAGCATAAAACAAAATGGTGACAGTAACCGCAACAATTTTCCGGTTAACCCGCAGTTTTTCGGCCAGCAAATTTACAAGCGGCTTCAAAATAAACGCAAACGTAAAGCCAATCAGAAACGGCATGATATAAAAAATTAAATTTTTGAAACAAAAATATACGATAAAAGCCAAAATTGCAAAGTAAACAAAGTTAATGATAAACCGTTTTCGTTTTTCAATCGTTTCCAAGGTCACAGCTTGTCCTTCTTTCGTCAATATCCTTTTTATCATTATATCGGATTATTCGCAAAACAACAATTGCTTTTTTGCTGTTTTTGCAGTATGATGACATAATATCCACGGATCCACGAAAAATTTAACAGAGAAAGGATTCAGGTATTTCATGAAACTTCAATTTTTGGGCACTGCCGCGGCAGAAGGCTGGCCGGCGTTGTTTTGTGATTGCCAATATTGCCGTGAAGCAGAACAGTTGGGAGGAAAAAACATTCGAACCCGCTCGCAAAGCATGGTGGATGACTGCCTGCTGATCGATTTTCCGGCCGATACTTATTGGCACAGCCTGCAGCATGGCGTAAGGCTGAATCAAATAGAGCAGCTTCTCATTACTCACTCACATGAAGATCACTTTTACCCGTTGGATCTGTTGCTGAAAATGCCGCCGTATGCTCATGCCGTTGATTCAGATAAAATGCCGGTTCTGCAGATTTACGGAAATGAAGAAGTCATTCAGCAAATGAATGCATCGCTGTACAGCGTTTACGGGAAGAAAGCTCAAAAAGGCTGGAAACCATGGTTGTCGTTGTGTGCCGTTCATCCGTTTGAAACGTTTTCAGCCGGTGAATACCAAATTACACCGCTGCTTTCCGACCATATGACAACGGAGCAGGCTTTGTTTTACTTGATCGAAAAAGATGGAAAGCGTCTGCTTTATGCACATGACACCGGGGTATTTCTGCCGGAAACATTTGATTTTCTGCGTGACAAAAGGCTGGATGCGGTCAGTCTGGACTGCACATTCGGTGCGATCAGCTGGTCGCATGGACATATGGGCTTTGATGAAAATCTGCAAATCCGCCGATGGATGCTGGAAAACGGCTGTGCAGATGAAAAAACAATCTTTGTTTCCAATCATTTTTCGCACAACGGTACCGCGGTGTATGATCGCATGAAGGAAATTGCAAAGGACTCCGGGGTTCAGATTTCCTACGACGGAATGACAATTGAATTTTAAAAAGATCTCTGTTTTGCCTTCTCCAGTGTTTACAAAAACCTGCGAAGGCATTTTTCTTTTTATTCACATTTTCAAAGCAAAAAACATATGATGAAGGGACCGCAATGAACAGAAGTGAAGAAAGGGGCAGAGAATATGGCGGAAATCAATCGTTTTGCTGTCATCGGAGGAGATTTGCGTCAAGCTTATCTGGCGCAGTCCATTGCGCAGGACGGATACTTCGTTTATGCAGCTGCGCTGGATGAGTATTCTTTTTCGACAATTGTGCGAAAGACCGATTTGCGCCGAGCGGTGGAGCAGAGCACACATATTATTCTGCCTCTGCCGGTTACCCGGGATGGCCTGACTGTTTTTGCTCCATATGCGGCTGAACCTTTGCCAATGGATGATTTTCTGGCGGAGCAGCTGCAGGGGAAACCTATTTTTTGTGGGCAGGCGCAAAAGCTGCCACACGGTGGTTTTTGGGACGCACTGGAGATTCACGATTATTTTGACCGTGAGGATCTGGCGGTCAGAAATGCGATTCCAACAGCAGAGGGCGCCGTACAGATTGCCATGCAGGAGCTTCCTGCTACGATTCACGGTTCGCACTGCCTTGTAGCAGGCTATGGAAGAATCGGGCGTGTTCTTTCCAGAATTCTGCATGCCATGGGTGCGGTGGTTTCGGTTTCGGCGCGCCGTCCGGAGCAGCTGGCGTGGATTGAAAGTGAAGGAATGCGGCCGGTCAAAACCGAACTCATCCGGGAAAGCGGACAATATGACATTATCTTTAATACCATTCCGTCGCTTGTTTTTGACGCACGAACGCTCGCGGCGGCAGCACCGTCCGCTTTGTTTATCGAGCTGGCGTCACCGCCGTATGGCATTGATCTGGAGGCTGCGGAACGTCTGAACATTCCGGTTATGCTTGCGCAAAGCCTGCCGGGAAAGGTGGCCCCGCAAACAGCCGGTATTATTATTAAGCAGGCAATTTATTCAATGCTGCACGGCGAATGATATGCGCCGGATTCAGAAAGGCATGAAGCACCATGAGCAATGCAACAATTGGATTTGCACTTTGCGGGTCATTCTGCACGTTTGCCCGCGCATTGGCCGCAATGAGGGCGCTGGCCGACGCGGGATATTCCATTTTGCCGATTTTTTCGCAGAACGCCGCTTCCATTGATACGCGATTTGGAAAGGCAGAGGATTTCGTGAGGGAAGCGGAATCCATTGCAGGACAAAAAGCGATTTTAACCATTGAGCAGGCGGAACCGATCGGCCCTCAAAAAATGACGGATTTGATGCTTGTGGCTCCCTGTACCGGGAACACCCTTGCAAAGCTGGCCAACGGAATTACAGATACCAGCGTTACCATGGCGGTCAAATCTCATCTGCGCGGAGCCAGACCGGTCCTTGTGGCCGTTTCCACCAACGATGCGCTGGCAGCCTCTGCACAAAACCTTGGCAGGCTGATGAATACAAAGCATTATTATTTCGTTCCGTTTGCCCAGGATGCTCCTTTTGGAAAACCAAATTCGCTGGTCGCAGATTTTGAACTGGTTCCGCAGTCCGTTCAGGAAGCGCTGGAATACCGCCAGCTGGAGCCGATGATTCTGCCGCCGCGCGTACACCAGGCTAACAATTGAAAAAAGCCTTCGGCGGTTTCACAACCGCCGAAGGCTTTTTTCAGAAAAACATATGTTCTGCAAAAATTTTGACGCCAATCAGAATCAGGACAGCACCTCCGAATATTTCTGCTTTACTGCTGAAAAGCTCACCGAACTTTTTGCCGATATAGACTCCGCCAACGCTGATGAAAAACGTTATCAGACCGATAGTACCCACAGAAATCAGCATCAAAAGGAGGGTGTCGGCTCCCACCGCGGACGGCAGCAGCAGACCGGTGGCAAGCGCATCAATGCTCGTGGCGACGGCCAGCGTCAAGAGAGAACGAACCGGGAGGTATCCGGGCAACTCAGTACTGCTTTTTTCACAGGGATTTGCTTTTTCTCGTCCCTTTTTTAAAGCCTCAAACAGCATCCTGCCACCAAGGTATCCCAAGAGAATCAGGGCGATCCAATGGTCCACATTGGTGATAAACTGCGTAAATGCTGTGCCGGCGATCCACCCGATCATAGGCATTACCGCCTGAAATACACCAAAAAAAGTGCCGGTTTTCAAAGCGTCTTTTGCGGTTGCGTCCCGGTAAGTGGCGCCGTTGGAAATCGAAACTGCAAAAGCATCCATAGCCAATCCTACAGAAATTCCAAGTAAAGAAACAACATCCATTCCAACAACCATCCTCCAATTTTTTAACATAAGGATTAATTCTGAAGAGACCGGACGGCTATTCGTTTGACCGGCGCGTGCTGACGCTGACAGGATTTAAAAATTTTCTGGCAGAAAGCAGAAAAATGATCGTTGTTGTCAGCGCGGCGCAAATATCAGCAATCGGTTCTGAGAGAAAAACGCCGTAAACACCGAATCCGACGCGCGGAAGGATCAGTGTCAGCGGAATCAGCAGGACGATCTTCCGCAAAAGTGCAAGAAAGATGGAATATTTTGCATTCCCAAGCGCAACAAAGGAATTTTGAAAAGCAATCTGCAGGCCGAACAGAAGAATTCCGAAACAAAAAGTTTTCATATAACCGGCCGCCAGCGGAACAAGACGTTCGTCGCCGGAAAAGATTGAGCAGGGGATCCTCGGGAAAAAAATGCAGATTGCCCAAACGACAACGGCGTAGCTGCAGCAGATGGCAACCATGTATTTAATGGTACTTTTTACCCGGACGTAATTTTTGGCGCCGTAATTGTAACCAATGATCGGCTGAGCACCTTGCGTAACACCGGTAAGCGGCATCAAAACCATCTGCATTACACTGGTTAGAATAACCATCGCGCCAATATCCAAATCTGTACCAAATTGCTTGAGCGTAATATTAAAGCAAATCTGAATCAGACTTTCTGTTGACTGCATGATAAAAGGTGAAAGCCCCAAAGCCAGCACGCGACCGGTATCCGGACAAATGAACGCAAGAAATTTGCGCCGGATTCGGAGTGCCGCTTTTTTTCCGTTCAGAAAAACGATAACCCATACGGCAGAAACTGTTTGTGAAATAATAGTTGCCAGCGCAGCGCCCTTGACACCCATTCCAAGCAGGAAAATAAAAATCGGGTCCAGCACGATATTGCAAATCGCGCCGATCAGGACGGTTGCCATGGCGGTAGAGGCAAATCCCTGCGCTGTAATAAATGTGTTTAATCCAAGCGAGAGCTGAACGGCCAGCGTGCCGATCAGATAAATGGACAGGTAATCATTTGCATAAAGAAAGGTTGCGTCGCTGGCGCCGAACAGATAAAGCAGCGGCTGCTTGACAAACAGCAGCACAACCGTTAAGATAACGGAGACAGTAACCAGCAGCGTCGTACAGTTTCCGAGAATTCGTTCCGCGCCCTCGGAATCCTTTTGCCCCATCTTAATCGAGGTAAACGGGGCGCCGCCCATGCCAATCAGAGAAGCAAATGCGGAAATAATCATGATGATCGGAAAAGTGATCCCGACGCCGGTCAGCGCGTCTGTTCCGATAACGGCAATTCTGCCGATGTACATGCGATCCACAATATTGTAAAGCGCATTGATAACCTGGGCGGTAACAGCGGGCAGCGAAAGCCTCAGCAAAAGCCGGGGAATGCTTTCCCGTGCCAACCGTTCGTTCTGTTCCATAAAGATTCCCCTTTACATTAATGCATATTTTATTATTATAGCGTACATTAGATGTATGTTTGTGAATAAATTGTTTCTAAATACGAAGGACTTTTCCGAACTTATGATGCGGCAGAAAGGGTTTGAAACGGTGGAAGATGATTTGTTTCAGCAGGCACGCGATTATGTGCTGCAAAACAGGGAGCGGAGCGGGATTGGGACATTGGGGGAAAAAACGATTCATGCAGTGCTGAAACGCTATTATGAACCCTATGGAGATAATCATGAAATTTCGCTGGGCAGGTTTGTGGCTGACGCCGTTGGGAAAAATGGGATTTATGAAATTCAAACGAGGCAGTTTGACAAACTTCGCCCCAAACTTCAAGCTTTTTTGCCGGTGTGTCATGTTACGGTTGTCTATCCGGTTGTTGTGCGCAAGCGCTTGAACTGGATAGATCCGCAAACCGGAGAGGTGGTTCAGCAGGGGAGATGGTTTCGCTGCGGTACGGTGTATTCCTTTTTTGCGGAGCTGTACCGGGTCAAAGCCTTTCTGCGGAATCAAAATCTTTCGTTTCGTGTTGTGGAACTGACTGCGGAGGAATACAGGCTGCTGAACGGATACGGGCTTCAAAAAAAGAACCGCGCAGAAAAATACGACCGGATTCCGGAAAGCCTTCAGCGAGAATGGAAGCTGGAACGGGCGGAAAATTTCTCAGCTTTTGTACCGCAGGGCCTGCCGGAAACGTTTGACAGCTCCGTGTTTGCGCAAGCCGCACGAATCTCCCGTTCGGCAGCGCAGGTTACTCTTTTGATTTTGACAGAGCTGGGAACCGTGAAACGAATCGGCAAGAGGGGAAACGCTTATTTATATGAAGCTGCTTGCAATCCGGAGAGGGAAACGATAAAATAGAAGAAGTGAAAGCGTTCGCGACCTTTGCCGCTTTATTCTCAGGAAAGGCTTGTGCTGTTCATGTCTTATCAGTTTTTTCAAAACAGGAACTGTGAATATTTCCCCTGCCACCGGGCAAGCGGCAGAGAGGATGCGTTTTCCTGTCTGTTTTGCTATTGCCCGCTGTATGCTCATGCAGACTGCGGCGGAAATTATACCATTTTAAAAAACGGAGTCAAGGATTGCAGCGAATGCACAATCCCGCATTTTTGTTATGATCGGATTGTACAAAGACTGTGCCGGAATAATCGGGAGGAGTCAAAGAAAATGCCGGAAATCAAGGTAAAATATCATGAGAAAGCATTACAGAAAATTGAGAAAATAGAACAGGGAGATTGGATCGATCTGCGTGCTGCTGAACGAATCGAGCTTCATCAGGGCGATTTCCGTATGATCTCTCTCGGAATTTCCGTTCAGCTGCCAAGCGGTTACGAGGCGCATATTGCTCCGCGCAGCTCCACCTTTAAAAAATGGGGCATTTTGCAGGTCAATTCCGTCGGGGTGGTAGATGAATCCTATTGCGGAGAAAATGACGTCTGGCGCATGCCGGTTTATGCGACCCGTGACACGGTCATCGAACAAAATGACCGTGTCTGCCAGTTCCGGATTGTCAAGAAAATGGAAGCGCTGACGATTACACAGGTTGACCGGCTGGAAGGGAAAGACCGCGGCGGCTTTGGTTCCACAGGCAGCCGGTAAGGCGTGCGGAAAGGAGTTGCCGTCAAGTTGAAAAAACTATTGATTTCCGGAGATACCGAAATTGCCTGCTGTGTGCTGGAGGATAACGGTTCCATACAAAGGCTGAAAGCGGAGTCAATTTTGCGGGCTACATTTTGTGTGCCGCAAAAAGACGGTGTTTTTACAGTGTTTGAGGGGAATGATGCAAGCTCTTTTGTGCGCCTTGACCGGGAGCTGAGGGAAATTGACCGTCTGGAGATTTCCGGCGCGGCATTGTGTCATCTCTGGTATTGCGAGCAAACAAAAACGCTATATGGCAGTTGCTATGGCAACGGACAGGTTGTTGCGCTTTCTGTCGGGCACAGCAGTTTTGGCGCCGTTCGCACCGACAGGATGATTGGGCTGGGTGAGCCGGGAACGCCGCGCGCACATTGCTGCGTTTTATCGCCAAACGGTCGTTTTCTGCTGACGGCAGCTATCGACCAGAATAGAATTTACGTCTCCCGCGTGGCGGCGGACGGCTCTTTTGCTCCAAATGATGAGGCGCCCTTTTGCCAGCTGCCACAGGGAAGCGGGCCTCGGCACCTGAAATTTCATCCGGGAGGCCGCACGGTATACGCGGTTACAGAATACTCAAATGAAATTTTTGTGCTGGATTATGTGCCGGAGTCCGGTGCGATGCGGCTGAAGCAGGCTGTTTCCACTCTTCCGCAGGGGTATCAAGGAGAAAGCTTTGGTTCCGCACTGCTGATTACGCGGGATGGAAAACGATTGTATGCGGCGAACCGCGGAGCAGACACCATTGCGCTGTTTTTCGCAGCTTTGGACGGCACGCTGATACAGACCGCACAGTATCCCTGCGGAGGTCATTGGCCGCGTCATTTGGAATTTACGAAAGACGAGACAATGATTTTGGCCGCTAACGAACGTTCCTGTTCGGTAACGCTGCACACGGTGGATGCCGAAACCGGCGCGCTGCGTATTCAGACACAGATTCCGTTTGACCGTCCCGGCTTTGCGGCGGAATGGGATGAATTTTGAGTCCTGCTCTTGCATTCCCGCCGCAATAGGTGATATAATAGAATAGAATTATGGCAAAATATAAGGAGGTTCAAAAAACATGGCTGCAATTACAAAAGATACGATTATTGGAGATATTCTCGATCTGGACAGCACCACGGCTCCTTTTTTCTTTGAGATGGGAATGCACTGCCTTGGATGCCCTTCTGCCAGAGGCGAAACGTTGGAGCAAGCTTGTATGGTGCACGGTGTGGATGCCGATGAACTGGTCAAAAAAATCAACGAACACATGGCAGGAAAGTAAATCCAAAAATTTGTGCATCCGCCCGGACAGCTTGCTCGGGCGGATTTTTTAAGGAGCAAAACAAGATGGCGGAGGCTTTGCTTTTTCAGTTAAATCCCCGGCTGAAGGCGGCGGCGGATTTTGTGCGCAACGGGAAAAAATTTGTCGATATCGGGACAGACCACGCGTATCTGCCGATCTGGCTGTTAAAGTCGGGAACATGTCCGCAGGCGATTGCAACCGATCTGCGTGAAGGGCCGATTCTTCAGGCAACTCATAATGCGTTTCGGTACCGGGTACAGAACAGGTTGGTGCTGCGGCAGTGCGATGGACTTGCGGCGGTTCGTCCGGAGGAAGCGGATGACATTGCCATTACCGGAATGGGCGGAGAATTGATTGCAGCGATCCTTGAGCGGGCACCCTGGGTTTGTGATGAACAAAAACGCCTGATTCTGCAGCCGATGACTGCGGCGGAGGTACTGCGGCAATATTTGTGCGAAAACGGTTTTACGATTTTGAAGGAACGCGCAGTTCGGGACAGCGGCCATGTTTATACAGTGATGCAGGTGCAGTATACCGGCAAAAAACTTGAGCCGTTACCTTTATTCTGTTACACAGGTTGTCTTCAACCGCAGAATTCTCCCGAAGCCGTTGCGTATATTCAGCAGCAGCAACGCCATTTAAGCAATATGCAGAGGGGATTTCAGATTCGCGGCGAAGAGGAAAAAGCCGATCGGACCGCGCAGATTCTGCGGCAGATGGACGATATGCTGCAAAAAACTTGAATTTCATCATAACACAGAACAGGAGTGTGCGGCAAATGGTAACAGTCGGAGAAATTTACCGGGCGATTGATGAAATTGCGCCGTTTGCATCCGCGCTGGAGTTTGATAACGCCGGGCTGCTGGTAGGCAGCGCCGAACAACAGGTTTCCCGTGTGATGCTGGCTCTTGATATCACTCCGGAAGTGGTCGGAGAAGCGGTAAAATCAGGCGCTCAGTTGATCGTCAGCCATCATCCGGTGATTTTCCACCCGATCCGAAATCTTTCGGCGGAAAGCGTACCCTATTTGTTGGCACAACACGGAATCGCGGCGATCTGCGCACATACCAATTTGGATATGGCCCCGCTGTGGGGCGTCAACGCGGCGCTGGCCGATGCGCTCGGGCTGGAGAACGTCTGTGCTATGACAAAACACGACGGGAATGCAGAAACGGTAATCGGTACGATCCCGGAATGCGCTCCGCAGGCTTTTGCGGCTTTTGTCAGGCAAAAGCTGGATCGACCGGCGGTGGAATACTGCGAAGGCAATCGTACGGTGCGCCGTGTCGCCCTTTGCAGCGGCGCAGGAGGAGAATTTTTCAATGATGCCATCAAGGCGGGTGCGGATGCTTTTGTTACCGGAGAAGTAAAGCATCACGAATGGCTGCTGGCACGCGAAAACGGGTTGACGGTTGTTCGCGCAGGTCATTTTGGAACAGAAAATATTGTAATGGAACGGCTGCAAAACTTTTTGCAGGGTCGTTTTACCGGGCTGCAGGTGCAAAAGGCATTGAGCAGTCAAGATCCGGTTTGCTGGATATAACAATTGCAGGAATCTGACGGAGGGGTCTTATGGCGTTTGACGGTGCTTTTTTATCCCAGATAAAAAGAGAAATAGAACAGCAGGCTCTTGGGGCAAAGGTGGATAAGGTTCATCAGCCGTCCCGCGAAGAGATCATTCTGGTGCTGCGTGGGAAAGGGGGCGGCGGCAAGTTGATGCTTTCCGCAAGGGCAAACAGTCCGCGCGTCCATTTTACCGCGGCTTTGCCGGAGAATCCGCCCGTTCCGCCGATGTTCTGCATGCTGCTGCGCAAACGGCTGATTTCCGGTAAGCTGACCGCAATTCGCCAACCGGGGCTGGAACGCGTTCTGCTGGTGGATTTTGCCTGCATTAATGAACTTGGCGAAGCGGTTACCAATACGCTTGCCATAGAGATTATGGGGCGGTACAGCAATATTATTCTGATTGATGAGCAGGGCAGAATTGTCGATGCTCTGCGCCGGGTGAATGCCGAAATGACATCGGAACGTCTGGTTCTTCCCGGAATGCCTTACCATCTGCCACCGGCACAGAACAAAAAAAATATACTGGAAACGTCTCCTCAGGAGGTTCTTTCTGTTCTTGATTCCATGAAAAATACAACGCTTGCAAAAGGGCTTCTCTCAATTTTGCAGGGCCTTTCCCCAATCGTCTGCAGAGAAATTGCCCAGCAGGCGTGCCGCGGTCAAGATGTTATGACGCAGGAGCTGTCTCAGGAACAAAAAGAGCGGCTTTCTTTTTTCCTTCGCCGCGCAGCGGAAACGATTAGCAGCGGAGGTCAGCCCGTAATGGTAAGCGACATGAACGGCAGACCGTTTGATTTTTGTTTTCTTCCTATTACCCAATACGGAACCGGAGCGATAACTTCGGTTTTTTCAAGCTTTTCGGAACTTATGGATGCGTTTTATTCGCGCCGCGACCAAATAGAAAGAATGCGGGTAAAATCGCATGATTTACTGCAGCTTCTGGCAAACACCACAGACAAGCTCAGCCGAAAGGTAAATGCCCAACGGGAAGAACTGGCGAGATGTGCGCAACGGGAAGAACTGAGGATCTGTGCCGATTTGCTGAATGCAAATCTTTACCAGCTGGAAAAAGGAATGACTTTTGCAGAGCTGGAGGACTTTTACCGGGAAGGCAACCCAATTCGTAGAATCCGGCTCGATCCTGCGCTTTCACCTTCTCAAAATGCGCAGAAGTATTACAAGGATTATCGAAGGGCGCAGACTGCGGAGCGAATGCTGACACAGCAGATTGAGCAGGCGAGTGCAGAACTGGCGTATCTGGATACCGTGTTTGACGCGTTGAGCCGGGCGGAAAGCGAGCGCGAGCTGGGCGAAATCCGCCAGGAGCTTACGGAGCAGGGTTATTTGCGCCGTTCCGGCGATAAACGACGTCCGCCCGTGGCGCTTGGACCTTTGCAATTTGCAACATCGGACGGATTTGTTGTGTCTGTTGGACGCAACAACCGTCAAAACGATCAACTGACCCTGCGAACAGCCGGAAACAATGATATTTGGTTTCATACTAAAAATATTCCCGGTTCCCATACAATTCTTTTCACGCAGAATCGCCAGCCAACTGAAACGGCTCTGCGTGAAGCAGCTCTGCTTGCTGCGTTTCACAGCAAAGCGGCGGGTTCCTCTCAGGTACCGGTTGATTACACTCAGGTAAGGTATGTACACAAACCGCAGGGGGCCAAGCCCGGTATGGTAATCTACGACCATTATCAAACAATCTATGTAACGCCGGACGAAGAAATCTGCAAAAATTTGAAAAAAGTTTAAAAAAACACTTGCAAAACATAAAATGTTGTGGTATCATATCGGAGCTGAATCAATCACGAATGATTCAGCTTCGAATTTGGGGCATTAGCTCAGCTGGGAGAGCGCTACACTGGCAGTGTAGAGGTCAGCGGTTCGATCCCGCTATGCTCCACCAAAACCTGTACGGCAGTTGTGCCGTGCAGGTTTATTTTTTGCCGGTAATTTGAACTGATTTGGAAAAGTTGGACAATTGTATATATACTATGAACTTCATTTTGCATGCGCCAAAAAGGGATAGCATTTTTTTGGCTGATATGATATAATAAAAAATAATTCTGTTTGGAAAGAATGATTATTCGGCTCGGCGGCACACTAAAACGACAGGCAAAAACCTGCTAAGAAATGAGGTGTGACGATGAGCAATTACAGAGATCAGTTTCCGGAGGAAGAAAAGGATAAGGATAAAAGCGATATCGCTCCGTCGGAGCAGCAAAACGATCAGATTCGTGAAAGCGGCTCCATAACCACAAAAGGGAAGCATGTAATTCACTGCCTGACCATTATCGGCCAAATCGAAGGGCACTATGCGTTGGGACCGCAAAACAAAACGACCAAGTATGAGCACGTGATTCCCCAGCTGTTTGTGGTGGAACAAACACCGGAGATAGAAGGGCTGTTGGTTTTGCTCAATACAGTCGGCGGCGATGTGGAAGCAGGGCTGGCTTTGGCAGAACTGATTGCGGGAATGAAAAAACCAACGGTTTCTCTGGTTCTTGGCGGCGGTCATTCTATCGGTGTGCCGCTTGCTGTTGCCGCCAAGCGTTCTTTTATTGCGCCGAGTGCTTCCATGACACTGCACCCAGTGCGCATGACAGGGCTGATGATTGGAGTTCCGCAGACACTATATTATTTTGAAAAAATGCAGGAACGCATCACGCGGTTTGTTACGGCAAATTCCAGAATTTCACCCCAGCGGTTTCGCACACTGTGCATGAATACCGGAGAACTGGTGACAGATATCGGTACTGTTCTGGATGGTGAGGCTGCTGTCAGCGAGGGGTTGATTGATGATCTCGGTTCCCTTTCGGATGCAACCGAAGCGCTTTATCAAATGATTGAAGCAGAAAAACCAAGACGTACCGCTGCAAAATCCGGAAAAAAAACCAAACCAAAATAGTTGTTATTCCGCCCGGTCTGGGCGTACATATTCTTGATCTGAATACTTACAGGAGGCTTCTCATGGATATCTTCAAAGCGATTATTCTTGGAATTGTACAGGGAGCGACCGAATTTTTGCCGGTTTCCAGCAGCGGACATCTCTCTGTGGCGCAGCATGTGCTCGGCATCAATACGGAAGCGGGGATTTTATTCGATCTGATGCTTCATGTCGGAACATTAGCCGCCGTCTTTTTTGCGTTTCGCAATCTGATCGGCCGCTTGATCTGTGAATTTTTCCGTATGATCCGCGATTTGTTTACCGGAAAATTTGGCTGGTCAAAGATGTCGCATGACCGCCGTATGGTGATGATGCTGATCATTGGGCTGCTTCCTCTGCTGTTGTTTTTTCTGCCATTGCCCGGTACAGACGGGAATTTGAAGGATTTTATGGAAGGTTTTTATGAAGATTCCACAATTCTGGTGGAGGGCTTTTGCTTTCTGTTCACAGGTGTGCTGCTGATGATTGCACATATTTCTTCCAAACATGCGTCCGGCACCCGTTATCAAAGCAAAAAAGACCTGACTGCGGGAAACGCCCTGACAATCGGTGTTTTTCAGGGAATTGCCACACTGCCCGGTGTGTCGCGTTCAGGTTCCACGCTGGCAGCAGGGCTGTTCTGCGGACTGGATAAGCAAACAGCCTTGGACTATTCGTTTATTTTGGGAATTCCTGCAATTCTGGGCGCGAGCCTTCTGCAGGTAAAAGACGCCGTTGCCGAAAAGGCGTCGGTGGAAATTCTACCGTTGCTCATTGGAATCGTTGTTTCTGCAGTTGTGGGTTTCTGTGCAATCAAGCTGCTGAAGCTGGTGCTGAAAAAAGATCGACTGAACCTCTTTGCAATCTATTGCATTGCGCTTGGCGTTGCCTGTGTTGTAATCGGCTTTGTTGAAGCGTCAAAAGGAATTAACATCTTTAACGGAAGCGCGCTGTAAGGCGGTACAATTTTTAAAAGAAAGGAGGAGCACAATTGGCTGCAAAACACAGCAATAAAACAACGCAGACAAATAAGAAAAAAATGTCTCCGGGGAAAAAAAATGCAGGGAATGTCAGACACGCATCAACAAAAAAAAAGCAGACTGCGTCTCCGGTAAGACGCCAGCAAATTGCGCTTCTGCTTTTCGTGATCGCGATTTTTCTGGTTTTTTTGATTCTGATTCGGGGAGAAAGCGTGTGGAAGTTTCTTCACGATGTGGTGCTCGGACTGTTTGGACATAGTTCGATACTTTGGCCGATTCTGCTGGCATATGTTGCGATTACGATGTCACTTGAAAAATCTCTGAGCAGCATTACCTCAAAAATCTGGATCAGCGCGGTGTTGATTTGTCTGGTGACTGCTTCATTTTATGTTTTTAAATCGACGGGTGAGCCGATTGGTTTTTGGAACGAATTGGGTCGGTTGTATCTTGAAGGAGCGGAATCCCGTGGTTCGGGACTGATCAGCGGGTTGCTTGGCGTGCCGATGATAGCTGCGTTTGGGCTGTTGGGGGCAAAAATTGTGGTGCTCCTGCTGGTTTTCACTTTCGTCATGCTGTTGACGGGAACTGGGTTAGTGCAGCTTTTTCGCGCAATCTCCAAACCCGCAGAGGCAGTGGCAAAGTCAGCTGCCGAGCATCGTGAACAGCGCGCAGCAGAGCCGCTGCGCCGCAGTTCCAACATAGATATCCCGCTGGACGGCGATCAGCCGGTGAACGGCAGAAAACGAAGCGGCGAGCCGATGAAGGTGGACTTGGAGCACAACACAAAATTTCATCGTTTAAAAAAGATGCTTTCCGGAGAAGAAGAGGTTGCTGCAGAAGAGACTGTTGCTGCGGAAACCTCGCCGGAAGAGGTTGAATGGAGTTTTTATGAAACGGCTGAAACGCTTGATGAGTTGACTGCCGAAAAAGAACAGGAGCAGCAGGCTGCGGACGACATTGCTATTGCTGTATCGTCTGATACGTCCAATAAGACACCTGAAGAAGATTTTCCGCCTGCGGAGCCGGCTTCGGTTCTTCCGCAGCAGCCTCAGAATACTCCGGCCGCGATAAAGGAATTGAAAAAAGCCGAACCATTTTCGATGCCTGCGGCCACGGAGATACCGGTTGGCTATCGATTTCCACTCATTTCGCTTTTGGAAGAGGATAACGCGCAAACAGCGCGTGCAGATTCGCTCGCCCAGCTGCAGGCAAACGGCGAGCTGTTGATTAACACCTTGAAAAGCTTCGGCGTTGAGGCGCACATTTTGAATATCTGCCGGGGTCCGGCGGTTACACGTTATGAGCTGCAGCCCGCTCCGGGTGTTAAAATCAGCCGTATCACAAATCTTTCCGATGATATTGCGCTCAATCTTGCCTCGGCAGGTGTTCGGATTGAAGCGCCAATTCCTAATAAAGCGGCAATTGGCATTGAGGTGCCAAACAAACAGATCAGCACCGTTCACCTGCGTGGATTGATCGATTCCACTGTTTTTCAGCAGGCAAAAAGCCGTCTGACCGTCGCTCTGGGTAAGGATATTGGCGGAAATATTACGTTGGCGGATCTTGCAAAAATGCCTCATTTGCTGATTGCCGGTGCTACGGGTTCCGGTAAATCCGTTTGCATCAACACCATGATTACTAGTTTGCTTTACAAGGCAAAACCGGATGAAGTGCGCTTTTTAATGGTTGACCCAAAGGTAGTTGAGCTGGGCGTGTACAATGGCATTCCACATTTGCTGGTGCCGGTTGTAACCGACCCGCGCAAGGCGGCCGGTGCGCTTAATTGGGCAGTAGGGGAGATGTTGGATCGCTACAAAAAATTTGCGGCGTCCGGTGTGCGCGATCTTCCGTCGTATAATCGCCTTGTGGAGGAACGAAAAGCTTTGCAGCCGGAATGCGATCTTTCGCGGTTGCCGCAGATTGTGATTATTGTGGACGAGCTGGCCGATTTGATGATGGCGGCGCCAAACGAGGTGGAGGATGCTATCTGCCGTCTGGCCCAGATGGCACGTGCGGCCGGAATGCATCTGGTGATTGCAACGCAGCGCCCGTCTGTTGACGTTATTACTGGCGTGATCAAGGCCAATATTCCCAGCCGGGTTGCGTTTGCGGTTTCTTCGCAGGTGGATTCCCGAACAATTCTGGATTCTGGAGGAGCGGAAAAACTGCTTGGCCGTGGTGATATGCTTTTTGCTCCGGTTGGTGCGTCAAAGCCAACGCGTGTACAGGGGTGTTTTGTCAGCGACGAGGAAATTGAACGAATTGTCGAGTACATCAAGAATTCCGGCGGCTGTGAGTACGACGAGAAAGTTGCAGAAGAAATTGAACGCCGCGCAGTAGCTGATAAATCTGCGGATAACTCAGAAAACAAAGGACAGGAGCCGGGCGATGATCCGATGTTTGACGAAGCGGTTAAATGTATTTCTGAGGTGGGGCAGGCATCAACGTCGTTACTGCAGCGTCGCCTGCATCTTGGATACGCGCGTGCGGGCCGGCTGATCGATCAGATGGAACAGCACGGTATCGTCGGGCCGTATGAGGGCTCAAAACCGCGCCAGCTGCTCATGTCATATGCACAGTGGATGATGCGGAAAACCGCGCAGAATTCAATACCCTCGGATGAGGAGATTGGGGAACAGGATTAATGTCATTTTTGCCAATCACCAGACAGGAAATCACAGAACGTGGGTGGGACTTTCCTGATTTTATTCTTGTGACAGGGGACGCTTATGTAGATCACCCCACGTTTGGCACGGCAATTATTTCCCGTGTGCTGGAACACGCCGGATTTCGCACGGCAATTTTGGCGCAGCCGGACTGGAGATCTGACCGGGATTTCTTAAAGCTTGGTACGCCGAAGCTCGGATTTCTGGTCAATTCGGGAAATCTGGATTCCATGGTGGCGCATTATACAGTGGCAAAGCGACGCCGCAGTGAAGACGCCTATTCTCCGGGTAAAAAAATGGGGAAACGTCCCGATCGGGCGGTAATCGTTTATTCCAAAATGATCCGACGACTTTTTCCGCAGGTTCCTCTGATTATCGGCGGTCTGGAAGCATCTCTCCGCCGCTTTGCACATTATGACTATTGGGACGACGCAATACGCCCTTCCATTTTGATTGAATCCGGGGCAGATCTGCTTTCCTTCGGCATGGGAGAAAAGCAGACGGTTGAAATTGCTCTCCGTTTGCAAAAGGGTGAGCCGATTTCCAGTCTGACGGATATTAGGGGAACCTGTTATGCGGTTCCTACGCGTGATTATGTGCCGGGAGCTGCGGTGGAATGCCCGTCCTATGAACAGGTCTGTGAATCTAAAAGAGCCTATGCAATTTCCTGCCGAAAGCAGCAGGATGAGCAGGATGCTGTGGTCGGAAAAAGGGTAATCCAGCGTCATGGAAACCTGATTATGGTGCAGAATCCGCCCGCTCTGCCGTTGACGCAGGATGAGATGGATGCAGTTTACGAACTTCCCTATGAGCGAACGTATCATCCGGTTTACGAAGCGGATGGAGGCGTGCCGGCAATTGAAGAGGTCGAATTCTCCATTACACATAACCGCGGCTGTTTCGGTGCCTGCAATTTTTGTTCCATCGCTTTTCATCAGGGGCGTATGGTTACAACGCGCAGTGAGGCATCTGTTTTGCGGGAAGCCGAGCTGCTGACCCAAAATCCGCGTTTTAAAGGGTATATTCACGATGTTGGCGGGCCAACTGCTAATTTTCGCGGACCGTCGTGTGAAAAACAAAAAACGTCGGGACTTTGCAAGGGTAAAAAGTGTCTGGCACCGAAGCCGTGCCCTCAGCTTCATGCCGATCATACAGAATATTTGGACATGCTTCGCAATATGCGCGCGATTCCGGGCGTTAAGCGGGTTTTTATCCGTTCGGGAATCCGTTTTGATTACCTGCTGGAGGACAAGGACGACAGCTTCTTTCGTGAACTGGTGCAATATCATGTCAGCGGACAGCTCAAGGTTGCACCGGAGCATTGCTCTGCCGCCGTGCTGGACTGCATGGGAAAACCGCATATTGAGGCATACCTGCGTTTTGCAAAAAAGTTTTATCAGGAAACGGAGCGTTGCGGGAAAAAGCAGTTCCTTGTTCCCTATCTGATGTCTTCCCATCCGGGCAGCACGTTGCGCGACGCCGTAGAATTGGCGTTGTTTTTAAAAAAAGAAGGAATTCATCCCGAGCAGGTTCAGGATTTCTACCCAACGCCGGGCACCATTTCAACCTGTATGTTTTATACGGAATTGAACCCTTATACCCTGCAGCCTGTTTTTGTACCAAAGTCTCCCCACGAAAAGGCACTTCAGCGCGCTTTGTTGCAATACTTCCTCCCGCAAAACCGGGAGCTTGTGCGGGAAGCGCTGCGTAAAGCCGGACGGACGGATTTGATTGGAAATGGGAGCGGTTGTCTGGTTACGGAAGACCGTGAATCGGTTCATAACCATAAAATGCAGAACCGAAAGGGTGCGGTACAGTGGAAAAAAACCGGAGCCCGAAGGGGAAAAAGATAAAAAAATATTTGTTTATTGCCGTTCTGTTGATTTATTCCATATTTTCTTTTTCCGTTTCCACGAAGGGAAAATGGCCGACAGTTTTTTCGTTCTGTGGTTTGGCGGAAGAACCGCAAACGGTATATCCGTTTTGTGTACGTATTTTTTCCGTTGGGAGCGCAGACTGCATTCTTTTACAGAACGGATCCCATGCGATGCTGATCGATTCTGCCACTGCGGATCAGGGGATGCGGCTTGCTCAAACGATACAGCGCTTGGGGGTAGAAAGCCTAGATTATGTGGTTGCAACCCATCCACACTCGGATCACATCGGCGGTTTTCCGGATTTGTTCAATCGAATTTCAGTAAAACAGGTATTGATTTCTCCGCTTTGTTCGCTGCAGAATTATCAAAGCTATCGTGCAATGAACGCAATGTTTGGCACTTTTAAACTTGTTGTGCATGAAGCAAAGGTGGGCGAGACTTTTTCGTTTGGAGACAGAGCCAAAATTGAAGTTTTGCTCGCCGGCGTTCGGAGCGATAACGAAAATGAATCGTCGCTCGTTATCAGAGTGGTTTATGGAGATGTTTCCATGCTTTTTATGGGAGATGGTGAGGTGGAAACGGAACAATCACTTCTGTCAAGTGATTGTACTTTACAGTCAACTTTTATTAAATTGGGACACCACGGCAGCAAAACTTCCACTTCACCGGAATTTTTGCGTGCAGTTGATCCCCAATTTGTGGCGGTTTCATGCGGCGAGGTTACGCCGTTGGCGGAAGAAACCCTGCTGACATTGGATCAGATGGGACTGAGAGCTTATCGCACCGATCTGGACGGGGATTTGCTTTTCGCAACAGATGGCACTTCCTGTGAAATGAAATTTTCAGGAATGTCGTAATTATAAAGTGATAGCCGCCTTTGGGAGTACGGCGGCTTTTAAAACATGGAAAGGAGAACCTATAATGAGGCTTTTATCAGTAGATCGTTTTGAAGGTAATTATGTAATTTGCGAGGACGAAGAGAAAAAATTTTTTGCGATCGAAAAGGCAGAGGCGCCTGTAGATACTGTTGAGGGAGATATTCTTCGGATTACGGACGACGGCGTGGTGGAGATCGACAGGGAAGAAACCGCGCGGCGCAAAAAGGCCGCCTCATCCCGCCAGAAAAGGGTTTGGGAAGACTAAACTCACTTCTGTAAGAAAAATTCACAATTTCATGCTTTATTCCAGATAAAAAAACGTCTATAATAAATTTGAATCAGGATTTCATTTAGGAAGTGACAATATGAAAAAGGTTTCCCCGTTTCAGCTTGCACTCAAAATTTTTACGTCCGCTCTCCTTGCAGCGGTGATCGGGATCATGGTAAACTTTATTTTTATTAACGCATTCGGTACGAGGTGGTCGACAATTTTATTGCAGACCATTGATTTTCTGTTGCTGTTTGGCGTGATTTACAGTGCTGCCTGGCGCGACGGTTATTCCGAGATGAATCGCGTCAAGGTCGGATTCACAGTTTACGACAGCACAAAGGGCTTGAAGGCCGGGTGTTTTGCGATGATTCCGGGGCTGCTGGTTACGTTGGCACTGGTGGTCAGTCATTTTACATCGGCGGACTGGGCATGGCTTTACCGTATTATCAATATGTATGCCATCGGATATATTAATGCCCTGATGGATCCGAACGCTGCGCTTGCGAACATTTCTGTCTGGAATATTTTACTGACCGGCGCATACTGGCTTTTGGTTCCGCTTGTTACGTGGGGTGCGTTTATTCTTGGTTTTCATCGTTTTTCGTTTATGGAGCTTTTTTATTTCAAGAAGAAAAAATCGGATAGTCCCAAACAGAAGGGAATGTCCCCCAAAAAGAAAGTTTGATCCTACACATTCCAGCGGCAGGAACTGCAAAAAAAGAGCAGGCGTTGTTTCCGATTGTTCGGAAAGCGACTGCTCTTTTTCCTTGTTCAATTCAAAAATCCTGAGGAACCTTCGGCAAGATCGGCGACAAAAGCACGCATTTCACTTTTGGAACCGATTGCATGCGTGTGATTAATTACTGCCATACGCTGCTTTTCTGTCATTTCAGCAAAACGTGCAAGGGCCTGCGGGTTTTGCGCCAATGCCATGCTGAATCCCATCGGAAGCTCAGGAAATCCAATCGATTGATTCATAACGATTCCTCCACATTCAATCTGCATATCAATAGTGTGTGTGGAGAAATCGTTTTTATGCGTTATCGTTTCGGACGAGGGACATCCAAAATTTTGGGTGCCGTTGTTTTTTTGCGGATATAAACGAGTTTGGATTTTTGCCCCGGCAGTTGTTCGGTACGAACCTCGACAACGTTCAGATGCTCTATTAAGGGTTTGAATTTCGTAAACCCATAGTTGCGAACGTCGAAATCCGGATTGCGGCGCTGCAGTTGGTTGCCGATGTCCCCGAGAAATGCCCAGCCGTCCTCATCGGAGAATTCTTCGGTTAATGTCAGAATGGAGCGCTTTAATGTTTCCAGATTGTTTTGGATCGGCACATCCTTTACGGGCGTTGATTCGGTATTTTGCGGAACCGCAAGAACCTCCAGGAATTTAAACTTGTTGCAGGCCGAAATGAAGGGTGTCGGCGTCTTCTTTTCGCCCATCCCGATAACATACATGCCGGATTCCCTCAGTCGTGCAGCTAGACGCGTAAAGTCACTGTCACTGGAAACAATGCAGAAACCGTCCACATTGCCGGAATAGAGAATATCCATTGCGTCAATAATCATGGCGGAATCGGTTGCATTTTTTCCGGTGGTATAGCTGTATTGCTGCACCGGAATAATCGAATTGTTTAACAGAACACTTTTCCACGAAACAAGCGTCGGTTTCGTCCAGTCACCGTAGATTCGTTTATACGTCGCTACGCCGTCGGCCGAAACCTCGTCCAAAATATTGGAAACATATTTGTCGGATACATTGTCTGCATCAATCAAAACCGCAAAGCGTTTGTCTGTTGCCATCCTGATAACCATTCCTTTCTGTCGGGCCGCAAGCAGCTGCAGCCTGTCGAAGCTGCTGTTTTATAAACCGCAGCTATGATGTTTTTGTTACTGGCAGAGAACTCTCTGAATCATTCAATTTGAAAAAAAGGAAAATATTTCCCTGGAAATATTGTGCTTATTAAATTTATTATACCATTCTTTCGGGAAAACGCCAAGATATATTTACGCATCCCGCAAAAGAGTGTATAATGTGGTTGAACCAAAACGAAAGGATTGATGAGAAAATGATGATAGACATGATTCAACAACAGGCTCAGACGGCAGTTTGTGAGCTTTTAGCTGCGGCAAAGCTTCGTTCGGGAGATTTGTTCGTTGTAGGATGCTCGTCCAGCGAGGTCGGAGGAGAAAAGATTGGTTCCCATTCCAGCACTGAGATTGCGGATGCATTATTTGCATCGATTTGGCCGATTTTAAAACAAAACGGAATTTATCTTGCAGCGCAGTGCTGCGAGCATTTGAACCGCGCGCTGATTTTGGAACGCAGCGCGGCTGAAAAATTTGGGTATGAGCCGGTTAATGTTGTTCCGCAGCCGAAGGCGGGCGGTTCTTTTGCAACAGCAGCTTATCGAGAATTTTCTGATCCCGTTGCGGTGGAACACATTCAGGCCGCCGCCGGGCTTGATATCGGCGATACGTTCATTGGAATGCATCTGAAGCCGGTTGCGGTTCCGGTGCGTTTGTCGCTCAACGCCATTGGAGAAGCTCATTTGACCTGTGCCAGAACGCGCCCCAAATTTATTGGCGGTATGCGCGCACATTATGACGAAACGAAGATGTAAGGAAATTCACCGAATGAAACAACAAAAAAGAACTGCTTCAACCCAAAGAGAAAAGCCGTCAGGTCAATGTCCTCTTTATAAAAAATGCGGAGGCTGTCAGCTGCAGAATTTGGATTACGTCCAACAGCTGCAATGGAAGCAGCGCCTTGAAGAGCGTCTGCTTGGAAAATTTGCGTCGGTTCAGCCGATTATCGGAATGCAAAAACCATACCATTACCGCAATAAAGTACAGGCGGCGTTTGGAACCAACCGCCGCAGAGAAGTGATTTCCGGTGTCTATCAGTCCAGTACACACCGCATTGTCCCTGTGGAAAGCTGCCAGCTGGAGGATCAAACGGCCGATGCCATTATTGCGACGGTTCGCAAGCTATGTCCGGATTTTAAAATTCTCCCTTATGATGAAGACCGCGGAACAGGGCTGCTGCGCCATGTGCTGGTGAAAAGGGGATTTCATAGCGGTGAAGTTATGGTTGTTCTGGTTACGTCAGGCCCTATTTTGCCTGCCAGAAACAACTTTGTGGCTGCACTTCGCCGACAGCATCCGGAGATTACAACTATCCTGCAGAATATTAACCCGTACCGAACCAGCCTGGTATTGGGTGAACAGGAAAAAGTGCTGTATGGTTCCGGAACCATTGAAGATACATTGTGCGGATGCAGATTCCGCATTTCCGCCCGGTCGTTTTATCAGGTAAATCCCATACAGACCGAGGTGTTGTACAGCAAAGCGGTAGAGTTTGCTCAGCTGACAGGCAATGAAACCGCAATCGATGCCTACTGCGGTATCGGTACCATCGGATTAATCGCAAGCTATCATGCCCGAAATGTTATCGGTGTGGAGCTTAACCGGGAAGCGGTCCGGGATGCGATTTTTAATGGTCGGCTCAATAAGATTGAAAATGCCCGTTTTTATTGTGCTGATGCCGGTGAATGGATGCTTGCCATGGCGAAGGAACAGCAAAAAGCGGATGTAGTATTTATGGATCCGCCCCGGGCGGGAAGCGACGAATGCTTTTTGCATTCATTGCTGACGCTGGCTCCCCAACGGATTGTGTACATTTCCTGTAATCCGGAAACGCTTGCAAGAGATTTGAAAATTCTGACAGAGTCGTCTTATACCGTTGAAAAGATTCAGCCGGTCGATATGTTTCCCCATACGCATCACGTTGAGACGGTATGTTTATTGTCCAAACTCAATGCAAAGCAACATATCGAGATTAACTTGGATATGGACGAGCTGGATTTGACCGATGCGGAGAAGAAAGCTACCTACCAAGAAATCAAAGAT
>JBMNVT010000021.1:0-36844 GCA_050947015.1 Acutalibacteraceae bacterium | reverse complement strand
AAATCCAAAGATGAAAACACGGTTGAAATTTGGCTGCCTTCAATATCTTGCCCGATTATCAGGGTTGATGGCACTTTGCCAATAGATAATAACGCAGAGTTGATTGCAGAAAAACTTAGTAATCAATTTTGAATTATAGGGAGACATGAATGAAAGCGATTGCTTATTGCGGGCTTGCCTGTTGTGTATGCTCCGAAAATGACAAATGCATCGGTTGCCAAAATGGTGGTTGTGATATTCACGGTTGGTGTAAAAATTATAACTGCTGCCGAGAGAAAGGCTTGAACGGTTGCTGGGAATGTGTTCACTTCCCATGTTCCGGCGGAATGCTTGACAAACCACGCATCCGCACTTTTGCAGAATTTGCAAGGCGGTATGGCGTAGATGAACTGGAGAAACGCCTCCTAAGAAACAAGGAAAAAGCATTGTATATCACTACGAAGGTCAGCTTGTCGGCGATTATGATAAGTGCCAGAACGAGGAAGAAATAATCGAAATGATTAAGAACGGAAAAATGATAGGTTAATATATGTTAAGTCAGCAAAAATTGATGGATTGACTTTCGGGTTGGAGAAAAACGGTAAATAATAGTAACCCTGCAATCCATCCTTTGGCATTCAACAGCTTTGACTTTTGAATAAAGTTGTGTCTCGCCATACATCATATCCATTTTCTGCTGTCAAGGTGCGTTCTCATTTTGCATCTGTCTTGACGCTTTAGCTCCCCACAGGATCGAAATACCCTAAGTACAAACTGTTAGTTTGTGCGAGGGGTGTATTTCGCTCTCAAACGCCGAGGGTTATTGCCTGCCGAAAAAGAATTTGATAATATTTATATAAAAATTTGCCCTTGTTTCGGCTCATAAGGGCAAAACAAGGGCAAACAGATAAGGTTTGAACGGAAAACAGGCGTGAAGCCTTGAAAAATCAATGGTTTTTGAGGATTGGATAGTTCAATTTGAATTTACCGAACAGATACAAGGGCGCACTTCTATACATAGCATCCTGCTATGTAGTGCGGACAGCAGTTTAAGTCAAGCTGCATTTTACAGCTTGGCTTAAACTGTTTTACGGACACCCGACTAAGGCGAGCTTTTTTGACAGGCTGAGGGGATCGGAGTAAAATCCGATCCCCTTTTTGTATTCTTTGAGATATGCACTCAATTTGCTTTTATTCGGAACCAAACAACATGTTTTCGGTATATTCCTCCAGAAAAATCGGGTCAGTACTTAAGTCCACGGTTACGGCGTTCTGTGCGAGCGTGTCGGTCTGTGCAACAAACTCGCGGTTGAGCAGAAGCATTACGGCGCCGCTAAGGGCGGCGTTGCCGAGTATAAAGGCGCGGTTTTGCAGCTGCGGCGGGAACAGCCCGATTGCTGCCGCGGAATCCAGATTCAGATAACTGCCAAAACCGCCGGCAATCTGAAGTCGGCGAACTTGTCCGGCGGTTATTCCCGATTTCCTGAGCAGTGTTTTCATTCCGGCACAGACGGCGCTTTTGGCCAGCTGTACCATTCGAATATCCTTCTGCGTAATCTGCACGCCCGGCGCCAAAGCGAATGCAGCGGTGCTTCCGGGTTGCTGATTGAATCGGTCGTCGAGCAGCCCGCTTTCGTCCAGCATGCCGTTTTGCAGCAGCACGGCCAGCGCATCCACCACGCCGCTGCCGCAAATTCCCTTTGCCGTTTCGTCTCCGACAACCGAGCAGACTGGCCTTCCATTGAGAAGAAAAACATGGTCAATGGCTCCCGGAGCGCCCTGCATACCGCAGCTCAGCCCGACTCCTTCAAAGGCGGGGCCTGCCGCGGTGGAACAGCAAGTCAGTTTTTTTCCGTCCCAAAGCGCAATCTCTCC
The DNA here is from genome assembly GCA_050947015.1 of Acutalibacteraceae bacterium. Classification (GTDB taxonomy): domain Bacteria; phylum Bacillota; class Clostridia; order Oscillospirales; family Acutalibacteraceae; genus CAKXIK01. Next base: position 34,990 of record JBMNVT010000021.1, on the reverse strand, counting down.
GTTGGTTCCGATGTCGGCAAACAGGGTAGTTTCCGCGCTGCGGCAGGTTTCGCCGGCAAGCAGCGCGGTGATGATGTCCGCGCCGACAAAGGCAGAAGCGCAGCGCGGCAGATAAACCGCGGCGTTCTCCCGCCCGGGCAGCCCGAGCGAAGCAGCCGGCAACCGGCAGCCAAACAGCTCGTCCGCCTGAAACGGCGCGTGTGAAAGCGCTTCGGGGTTCTTCTCCGTCAGCAAATAAAGCATCGTCGTGTTGCCGGTGATGACGAAGGCGTCCACTTGTTCGGCGGAGATTCTGGCCTCGTGTGCCGCCCTGCACAGCAGCGCAGAAATTTCCTCACGAACACATTCCGCAAGTTCCCGGCTGTGGCCGGCAAGCGACTGGCCGATGCGCGTAATGACGTCGGCACCAAAGCGGCGCTGCGGATTAGGCGCCGAGGCGGAGGTCAGCATTCCGTCCGGGCCGCAGAGCTGAACGGCAATTGTTGTGGTGCCAAGATCCACCGCCGCGCCGAACTGCAGGAACATCGGACGAAAAGAAAAACGGGGAAGAACGCCGGCAGTACGGATCTGCGTCAATCGGCTTTCCCGGCAGAGAGTCAGTTCCGCGTCGCCGAGCAGCTGCAGCCTGCAGGCCAGCCGAACCCCGTCACGAAGCTCGTCCGGACGTAGCATTCGCTTTTCTTCTTCGGTGACCGCCGAAAGGCTGCCTCGCGCAAAAACGCGGCATTTTCCGCAGCGCCCGGTTCCGCCGCACAGAGCAGAAATTTCTGTTTCGCAGCCGCGCAGGAATTCCATGGCTGAAACAGGCACTGCGCATTCCCGGTGAACCGTCTGTCCGCCGGTGTTCAAAGTGATGACAGCCATCGCGCTACGCTCCTTTCGCCGTGGAAGCGCGCAGCAGGATTGCGCCAAAATAGGTGACAGTGTTTTGCCCGTTGATGTACTTCATTCCGCAAAGCTCCGCCAGCCGCGAAACGTGGATTCCGTAAGTTTCCAGGCTGGCGAGCGCCTGTTCGGGAAAACGGCAGGGTTCTCCGGTCTTTTTTGCGCAAACGGGGCAGACGCGGCATCCTCCTGCGCCGAGAAACAGCGCTTCGTGCAGCTGGTCGCCAAAGCGCCTGCGGATAGCGAGCGTCAGCTCGTTCATCCTCTGCCCGGCCGCCATCATACCCTCAAAGTCATAAGAATCCTCCAGCATGCCGACCGTCTGATACACCACCGCAATTTCATAAGACTTTGCCCGGGCAATTAAAGTGTCAATATCGCCTGCGTCCGGGGGGCACATCCAGCTCTTTCCGTAATTTCCGCAGGCGTTCTGCTCGCACAAAGCGCGGAATCCGCGGTCGAATGTAATATCCTTTACGGCGGCTGTTCCGGTTCGGAAGGCTCCCAAAGTCTGAATTTCCTGCGCAAGTTCTTCCGGATTCACAGCAATCTCTCCTTTGTAAAAAAACCGGGCAGGTCAGCTTGCGCAAGCCCGTCCGGTTCAAATTTCAGAAAAATCGGAAAAAACGCTTCAGCACGCTTTGCAGATCTGTGCCGCAACATCCGCGGCGGAAGCGGCGTCCGCGGTATATGCGTCGGCGCCAATCTGGCTGCAGAAGGCTTCTGTAACCGGAGCGCCGCCAACCATAATTTTGACGCGGTCGTGAATTCCGGCTTCGTTCACCTTTGCCACAACCTGTTCCATAACGTTCATAGTGGTAGTCAACAGCGCAGAGCAGGCGATCACCTGACAGTTTTCATTAATGGCGGTTTCCACAAATTTTTCGGGGGAAACGTCGGTACCCAGATCGATAACCTCAAGCCCTTTGCCTTCCATCATCATTTTGACAAGATTCTTGCCGATGTCATGCAAATCGCCCTGAACCGTGCCGATACAAACTTTTCCGGCAGCAGTCACACCCGATTCCGCCAACAACGGCTTGAGAAGCGCCGCACCCATATTCATTGCCCGGGCGGCAATCAGCACTTCCGGCACAAAGACCTCGTTGTTTTTAAACTTTTCTCCGATAATGCTCATGCCGCTGAGCAGGCCCTGTTCCAGAATATCCTTTACCGGAATTTTTTCGTCGATTGCCTGCTGAACCAATTCTTTTACAACTTTCGCTCTGCCCTTTTGCAGGTTTTCGGAGATATCTTCAAGAATTGCCATCCTTACCCCTATCCTTTCCTGTAAATTAAGAGGGTATGCCTTTCGGTTTTCCGGCGCGGACGCTCAAAGAGCAGCAACCGGAGACATTTATAATATACCGCATCTAAATTTCTTTTCCTTGTATTTTTGCGCAAAGTTTTGTACTTTTTTGCGTTTCTTTCGGCTGTTGTTTTCGGCGGGCTTTTGTGCAAGCCCTTCCGGACAGTGGGTTCTGCGCGTTTGTCATTGACAGAGCGGCTGGAAAGCGGTATAGTTTCAATCGGGAGGCGCGCAGAGCAGTATCGGCGCGTTTGTTTCGACAAGCAGAAATGAATCAGATTTTACATCAGTTTAAGGAGGAAAGACAATGGAAAACTTATGGATGAGGTTTCCCGGCGGAAAGGCAAAAGCGTTCACGATGAGCTATGACGACGGCGTGGAGCAGGATATTCGGCTGATCGAAATCATGAACCGCTGTGGCCTGAAGGGAACCTTTAACCTGAATGCTGGGCTGTTTGCGCCGGAAGGAACCGTTTACCCCAAGGGGCAAATCCATCGCCGACTGAGTGCGCAAAAGGCGCTCGCGCTGTATCGGGAATCCGGAAACGAGGTTGCGGTACATGGCCTGACACATCCGTTTTTAGATAAAATTCCAACGTCGCGGATGGTCTATGAAATTGTGGAGGACCGGCGCCGGCTGGAAGAAATGTTCGGCTGTGTCGTGCGGGGTATGGCTTATCCTTACGGCACACTGAATCAGGATGTGATAGAGGTGCTGAAGGCGGCAGGGATTGTCTATGCCAGAACGGTTGTCAGTTCGGGTGGCTTTGAGATTCCGGAAGACTGGCTTCAGCTGCCGGCAACGGTACACCACAGCGATCCGCGGCTGGAGGAGCTTGGCAGAACCTTTTTGGAAAGCACACCGCAAAGGGATCCAAAGATGTTTTATCTTTGGGGACACAGCTATGAATTTGAAGCATATGACAACTGGCAGGTTATCAAGCGTTTTGCAGAATTAATCGGCGGGCATTCCGACATCTGGTACGCGACCAACATTCAGATTTTTGATTATATTATGGCTTATCGCCAGTTGCGGTTCAGTGTGGACATGAAGCTGGTGCAGAACCCGACGGCGCTCGATCTTTTCTTCCGTTGGGGCGATACGGATCAGATGGTTCCCGCGGGGCAAACCATTGCAATCCCCGGGTAATGCCGCGCTGCCGCAAAAGCGGGCTGCGCGGAAACCGCGCAAGGGATCGGCGCTATTCCAGCACGTCCATCGCTTTCTCCACCTCGCCGCGCGCAAAAACCGAAAGCTTGCCGTTTTCGTCGCAGAGCGCCAGAAAAATATCCTCCGGCGCAGGGGCGTTTTGCTCCTTCAGTGCGCGGGAAAGCCAAATTTCGTCGCGGCCGATTCCATGCAGGTTCTGCACCATCACCTGACCGTCCAGGATTACTTCGGCGCAGAGCGCGGCGGCGGGAACGGAGAGCGACAGCTGCTGCGGCGTTGCCGGAGCCTGATCTGTCTTTTTTAATACGCTGAGCATGCCGTTCGGTTCCAGAACGGCATGCTCAATTTCATCTGGAGAAAACGCGCCTGCCGCACGGCATTGTGAAAGCAGATCGTTGACGTCCATTTTTGCCTTGCGAAGATTTTCCTCGCAGATTTTTCCGTGCTGAATCAGCAGCAGCGGTTTTCCGGTGAAAAAACGGCGCAGGCGCAGGCTTTTGTCTGTCGCGATAGAAATCATTACGGCTGCCAATGAATAAACCAGCAGCCCCGCAACGCCGTCTGGAATAGGAGTATTACGGTTGACGGCAAGCTCGGCTGCAATCGAACCGATGGAAATTCCGATAATATAATCAAACGGCGTCAGCTGTGAAACCTGCTTGCGTCCCATCAGCTTTGTCATTCCGAACAGAATCGCCAACGAAAGCAGTGCCCGCAGCAATACTTCGCCCAATGCGAAAAAATCCATCCAATCAAACGCCCTTTCTGTTTTTGTTCCCACGGGTCAGCGAAAAGGCCTTAAAAATTCCGAAGGTTGAATTAGTATGTGCCAGAAAGAACGGTTAATGCAGAGCATATAAAACTTGACTGTCAGTGAGAAAGCAGAAAAGCCGCTGTTTCGGCAACCGTGCCGCAGATGAAATCAGCGCCGGCCTTCTCTAGCTCCCCTGGTTCTGCAAAACCAAAACGCACTCCAAGTGACGCAATCCCGCATTTTTTTGCGGCGGAAACATCGTGGTGTCGATCCCCGACCATCAGAACTGAGGCGCGTTTTTGAGCCGGAATGCTGAACTGTTCCAAAAGCTCTTCAATGACCTCCGCTTTGTCGGAACGTCTGCCGTCAAATTCAGTTCCGATGACTGCAGAGAAAAATCCGGCGAGACCAAAATGCTCCAGAATCCGGTTGGTAAACAGCGTCGGTTTGCCGGTGGCCACGGCAAGCGTACGTTTTTGTGCCTTCAGCGCAGTCAACATCGGCAGAATACCGTCGTAAACGCGGTTTTCAAAAATACCGGTATCGCGGTAACGTTCGCGGTATTTTTCGGTTGCGGCGCGCGCCTGTTCCTCCGAAAAACCGTAATATTCCTGGAACGCGGTCACGAGAGGAGGCCCGATGAACCGGCGCAGCAAAGCAGAATCGGTTTCACTGATGCCGAACGAACGCAGCGCGTATTGCACACAGCGCGTAATACCGGGCGCGGAATCCGTCAGCGTGCCGTCCAAATCAAAAAAAATCGGATCAAAGTGCAAGATGTTTTCCTCCTTTTGCAGTTGGGTGTTTCTAAAATATTTTATCATACCGTGCACAGAAATACCAGACGAAAGGGAATATTTACGAAAGCTTGTAAACTTTCCGTGAATTCGGTTGTTTGCCGCTGCACACAGGTGTAAAATAATTTGTAATGTAAGAGCTGAAGTGTCCGGGCTGCGGTCTGTTTTGCGAAGGAAAGGAAGAATTGTGCCATGGCGTTTGTTGAGTTTCGTGACGTTACAAAGATTTATAAAACCGGAGATACGGAAATTCACGCTGCGGACGGAATTACCTTTTCGCTGGAGCGCGGTGAATTTGTGATTGTTGTCGGTCCCAGCGGCGCGGGGAAAACCACGGTGCTGAACATGCTGGGTGGTATGGACACGTGCACCGGCGGAAGTATTTTTCTGGACGGCAATTGTATCAGCCAATATAATGCCCGTCAACTCACTGAATATCGCCGTTACGAAATCGGCTTTGTGTTTCAGTTTTATAACCTGGTGCAGAATCTGACAGCGCTTGAAAACGTGGAGCTTGCCGCGCAGATTTGCCGTGAACCGCTGGACGCCGCACAGGTGCTGAGGGAGGTTGGCCTTGGGGAACGGCTGCAGAATTTTCCCGCGCAGCTTTCCGGCGGAGAGCAGCAGCGGGTATCCATTGCGCGCGCCATTGCCAAAAATCCAAAGCTGTTACTCTGTGACGAGCCGACTGGCGCTCTGGATTATAAAACCGGAAAAACCATTTTGACTTTGCTGCAGGATACCTGCCGCAGGCAGGGCCGCACCGTTGTGGTCATTACACATAATTCTGCCTTTGCCGCCATGGCGGATCGTGTGATTCGCATTAACAGCGGAAAGGTTGTGGAAACCTATGTAAACCCGGACCCCATGCCGGCGGAAAGGATTGAATGGTAAGTGAAAAATGCGTTTCGCAAGGACTTTTTTCGCCTGATTTGGCAGACGCGCAGCCGTTTTTTAGCTATCATGGCAATTGTTGCGCTGGGAGTAGGCTTTTTTGCGGGGCTGGAATCCGCCGCACCGAACATGCGGCGTACGGTGGACGCTTATCTCGACGAATACCATACGATGGATCTGCGGGTGATTTCACCGCTTGGTCTGGTGGACGACGATATTGACGCCATCCGGCAGACAGAGGGTGTTGCCGCTGTGCTGCCGGCCTATTCCGTGGATGCCGTGATTAACCTGACCGGCAAGGATGAGGTGGTGCGTGTTCACTCGCTGCCGCAGGATGCCTCGGACATGAATGAGGATTTTGTCAACCGCATGGTCCTAACCGAGGGGCGAATGCCGCAGGCAGAGAACGAATGCCTGTTCTATGCAGGAAAACTGAAGATCGACGGGAAAAACATTGGGGATACGATTACGCTGCAGGAAAGCGATTCCGTAAACGAAGCAGTTTCCTGCCGGGAATATACGATTGTCGGGTTGGTCAATACACCGTATTATCTTTCTTTTTCGCTTGGCAGTACCTCGATCGGCAGTGGTTCGCTGGGATATTACATGTATATTCCTCAAAGTAATTTCAAACTAAATTACTACTCCGAGGCGTTTGTAACGGTAAGCGGTGCGGCGGAACTGGATGCTTTCTCACAGGAGTATCAGGAGGCGGTGCAGGAGGTTTCCGACCGCCTGACTGAGCTCGCCACGCTGCGGCTGGAAAAGCGCCGGGACGATCTGTTTGCCGATCAGCTGGCAGAACTGGAAAATGCAAAGCAGCAGTATGCCGATGGCAAGGAAGAAGCGGAACGTGAGATTGCCGCCGCAGAGCAGAAACTGCAGGATGCCGAGGCAGAGATTGACGCTAACGAGAAAAAGCTCAGTGCGGCGGAGGAACAGCTTGCACAAGGAGAAGAACAGCTTGCAGCGGCGGGAGAGCAGCTGGCACAGTTCCGCAAATTATATCTTCAGGCAAAAGCGAATGCCGAAGAGCAGCAGAAAACGGTAGCCGCACTGCAGCGCGAATGGGATGCCGCCGCCAGAACCTATGCAGAAAAAAAAGCGGCCGCAGATGCCGAACTGTTGCCGAAGCAGGCTGCTCTGTTGCAAGCGCAGGCTGTGCTGGCACAAACACAGGCGCAGCTGCAAACCGTGAACGCGCAAATTGCGCAGACGGAGCAAACGGTTGCCCGCTTGGAGCAACAGGCTGCGTCGTTGAAAGCCCAGCTGGAAACAGAAAAGGATCTCGAGGTTGTGGCCGACCTGTCGGCGCAGCTGACGAAGACAGAAAACAGTCTTGCCGCCGCAAAGCTTTCGCTTTCTGCACAGCAGCAGACACAGCAGACGCTTACCGGCATTTTGCCCGCACAGCAGCAAGCTGTGAAGAATGCGCAGCAGGAATATGACGATGCGAAGCGACAAAGTGCGCCGCTGAAATCGGAAAGGCAGCAGCTGGATCTTTTGGGTGAGCAGCTTGCCGAGGCAAAAAGCAGGGCTGCGGAGCTCAATGCGGCAGAAAAGGGAGCTTTGTCGCAGGTGACGTTGACCGAATCCGGTCTGGAAAGCTCCCGCCGGACGCTCCTGACTTCCAAACAGGAGCTTGCGGACGGTCGGGCAAAGCTGGATACCGGCAAGGCGGAACTGACAGCGGGAAAGCAGCAGCTGGAAAGCAAAAGGAGTGAGGCGCGGCAGCAGCTTGACGACGCCCGGATGAAAATTGCCGAAGGTGAAGCACAGCTGCGGGAAATGACGAAAACATCATGGTATCTGCTGAATCGCGATACCAACGTGGGCTTTGCCAGTTTTCGCGGTGATGCCGACCGAATGGCATCCATTGCGAATGTGTTCCCGGTCATCTTCTTTCTGGTTGCCGCGCTGGTGGCACTTACCACCATGACCCGTATGATCGAGGAAGAACGCAGCCTGATCGGAACCTTTCGTGCGCTTGGCTTTTCCAAAAGAAAGGTTACCGGACGCTATCTGCTTTACGCGGCGCTGGCCACCTTTGTCGGCAGTGTGGCGGGAGTGCTGCTGCTGGAAAAGGCGCTTCCTGTCATCTGCTGGAACTGTTACCGCATTCTTTACGCGGCGCCGGGAACCGACGCGCCCTACCAGTGGAATTATGCGTTGACCGGGACGCTGGCCGCCTGCGCCTGCACGCTGCTCGCAACGTTTTCTGCCTGCCGCGCCACTGTTTCGGAATCCCCGGCGCAGCTGATGCAGCCGCGTGCGCCAAAACCGGGGAAACGCATTCTGCTTGAACGCATCCCGTTGATCTGGAATCATATTGGATTTATCAAAAAAGTAACGGCGCGCAACCTGTTTCGCTACAAAAAGCGCCTGATTATGACGGTGGTTGGCATCGCCGGCTGCACCGGGCTGCTGCTGACCGGATTTGGCATCAAGGATTCGGTCTCTTCGATTATTTCCAACCAATATGATGAAATTTTTCAGTATGATATGCAGATGGCGTTGCGGCAGGAAACGCTGCTTGACAGCACGCGTGAGATTTTGGAGGATCAAACAAAATTTACGGATTATCTGGAGGTTTCACGCCGCAGTACCGAACTGACGATGAACGGGGCGACAATGACGGCCTTTGTCTCTGTTCCCAAGGACAGCGCGAAGCTTTCCCGTTTTATCACCCTTCGTTCCCGCAGCGGACACAGTCCGGTGGAGTTTGGCACCAATTCGGTTGTTGTAACCGAAAAGCTTGCCAATCGGCTCGGGCTTTCCGTCGGCAGCAGTATTACCCTGAAAAATGACGACGGTGGGGAAGCGTCGTTTACTGTCACCGGCATCACTGAAAATTATATCAATCATTATATTTATATTTCGCGCGAGCTGTACGAGGAAAAGCTTGGCGCGGTTACCTTCAATGAAATTGACGCCATTTGCGCTTCAGAGGATTCTGCCGTTCGCGACGATATTTGTGAGGAACTGCGCGGACGCAGCGATGTCAGTACGGCGGCTTTCAGCAAGGAATTCAGCTCACAGTTCGATACGATGATCGAAAGCCTGAATTACATCATTCTGATTATCATTGTCTGTGCGGGTTTGCTGGCTTTTATTGTGCTTTATAATCTGACAAATATCAATGTTTCAGAGCGTCAGCGGGAGATTGCGACGATTAAGGTGCTTGGTTTTTACGACAGGGAAGTCGGTGCATATGTTTACCGTGAGACGGCCATGCTCACCATTATCGGCTGTCTGTTCGGTCTGCTGTTAGGTGTGGTGCTGCACCGGTTTGTCATCACAACAGTGGAGGTTGATCTGGTAATGTTTGGCCGAACCATTGCACCGCTGAGCTTTCTCTGGTCGGCGCTGATTACGGCGGTGTTCGCGGTGATTGTCAATCTGGTCATGTCCAAAAGGCTGCAGAAGATTTCGATGGTAGAAAGCCTGAAGTCGGTGGATTAAAGGGGAATCCCGCGGATTTGTCAATTCATCCGTTTCTGAGTGTGAAATTTTCAAACGATGAGGGAAGATGGCAAGGCGCAAAAAACAGAACCCCCGACCTGAATAATCGGGCCGGGGTTCTGTTTTTGTCCAAATAAAAGCCGAAAAAATTATTCCGTTATCTCATTTAAGTGAAGCTTCACACCGACGGAGCCAAGCTCTTTTTGTAATTCGGAAATTGACAGCATTGCAAAATCGTCGGTCAGTGCTGCAGCGGTTCCGGCGGCTTGTCCCGAGACCGCACAGCACGGAATTACGCGCGTAATATCCCACATACTGTCAGTAACGGAAATGCATCTGCCGCAGACCGTAAGATTCCTGATCTGTTTCCCGTAAAGAGTAGAAAAAGGAAGTTCATATATCGGTCCGGCTTTACGCCAATCTGAAATCATTCCCACACTGTCGTCAAATTCTTTGAAGCTCTCCGTGTCATCAAGTTCGTAGATTCCCTTCAGTCTTCTCGTCATACGCAGCTGCGGAACAGATGCGATGCTCCCCAGAGCGTGGCCTGCGGTAATCTTACCGTCAATCAAAAAGTCGTCCAAAATATTTTTATGCGACTCAATCACCATATCGCTTATTTCTTTTCCATCAAGACCTTTATACCGTGTTTGGACGATGTTTCTCTCTTCCGGTGCTTTATATTTATCTGGAATATCGGCGTAGCCCAACATTTTGTCGCAAGCCCGCCCAAAAGATACATTTTTTCAAGCAAAAGAGTTTTTGCCCCCGTTCGTGCGGATGCAAGTGCGGCTGCTATGCCGGAGATGCCGCCGCCTGCTACGACAACATCATAAGATCCGAAGACGTTTATCTTTCGTTCTTTTTCGTTGTAATTATCAATATCAAGCTCACCCTTGATACATTGTTCCATGCGTTTAAGTACACGCTGAATAACTTCATCTTCGGCTGTGTATCCAAGATAATAGAGCCTTCGTATTGCCTGCTCGGTTGTATAATTCCTACCGGGAACAGGGCAACTAAGTGTGTGGAAATTACCCCATAGACCATCTTCACGTCTTTGTGAAAGAATTTGATCTACCCATTTACCATTTCTATAGTTTTGCATAACTCACCGCCTCTGTTTCCTAAAAACAAATCACTTTCCGGTCTTAATCATTTCAATGATTTCTTCCTCGGTCTGGCATTTGTCATAGTCGCCAACAAGCTGACCTTCATAGTGATAAACAATGCCTTTTTCCTTACTTCTAAGGAGGCATTTTTCAAGCTCATCCACGCCGTATCTTCTGGCAAACTCTGCAATTTAATCTTTTATCTGGAAACGACAATTTGAGAGAAGAGAGAAGAACGAAAAAAGAAAAATGAAGAGAACAAAAAGAAACGACAATCTTCCGTTGAAAATTGTCGTTTCTTTTTGGTGGGGGAAGGTGGATTCGAACCACCGAAGTCATTGACAGCAGATTTACAGTCTGTCCCCTTTGGCCACTCGGGAATTCCCCCAAATATTCTTTTTTTGCTCCAACACTGTGTTCCGTAGGGCGCTTTAATAATATACCGTATTCGAGGGGAAATGTCAAGAGAATTTTTAAGTTTTTTTGTTTTTGGTGCAAAGCTGTCATATCACGGTCATAAGCATGATGGAGAGGGTACAAGGAAGAAAAGCTGCGGAATAAAAGCTGATTGATGGGGAGGAAAGGAAATGACCGCTGGCTGTATTCAAAAAATTATTCGGGTATGGAAAACAAAATCTGCAGGCAGCAGGCTGGCAGCTGTGTGTCTTTCAATTGCGCTGGCTGTGGCTGGCATTGCGGTTGGAATTGTCGCAACTGTGCAGGAAAACGTCCCAGCCCGAATCGATGATGAAAACAGCGGTTCAACAGGGCGGCAGCCGTCCGCGCGCGAATCGGCTAATGTGGATACCGAAATTGATCCGCTGCAGTTTGTCAATGCGGAAATGAAAAATGGAACCGATCTTGCACGCTGGGCCGAATCAGCGGCTGAAAACCGCTGGGGTTATGTGCTGGGAACCTTTGGCCGGGTGCTGGACGATGCATTGCTGAACGATAAACTGAAGCAGTATCCGAATGCGGTTTCACCGTCGGAATCGTTTATCCGTGAGCACTGGGTCGGTGGCAGAGCGGCAGACTGCGTGGGGCTGATCAAGGGTTATGTCTGGTATAATGCCGATACCGGAACCATTGACTACGGGGCGCACGGTCTGCCGGATGTGGATGCCGGAGGAATGTATAATCTGGCGTCGGTCAGAGGAACCATCGATACCATGCCCGAGATCCCTGGTCTTGCGGTTTATAGGATGGGGCGTCATATCGGCGTTTATGTCGGCGGCGGCGAGGTAATCCACGCAATGGATGCGGAACATGGGGTTGTACGGTCAAAGCTTTCGGATGGTGGTTGGACCCACTGGCTGCAGGTGCCTGGGGTGGAATATGCCGATTTATTGATGCCTTGAACCTTTCGCCGAGAATCCGGCAGCGCGGGGCGGCATGCGGGCTTTGCTGGCGGAGCAGAGCGGAGCGCTTGGTGGGGCGGCATGCACTTGTTTGGTCAATCCGTTTATGTCGTATTCCACAACGGTAAACACGGCGGAGCACCCGGAAGGAGAGCCGTTTGTTTTAAGCCGCGGCATTTTTGAAGAAATCCTCAGTCGCATGCGCGCGGTAGGAAAAGAAGCAATCCGCGGCAGAACCTTTAACGAGGAGTACCTTAAGCTGATTTTGGATGATCTCGCTGCCGAAGCCGGTGCAGAGGTGCTCTTTCATGCCGTGCTGTGTGGTGTGGAAAAAGAAGGTGAACAGCTTCGCTCGGTTTCCTTTGCCACAAAGGCCGGAATGCTTTCTTTTGCGGCGGATTTCTTTATCGATGCCACCGGAGACGCCGATTTGGCCGTGATGAGCGGCTGCCCGTGGCGCCTTGGCCGGACGGAGGATTCCCTGTGCCAACCGATGACGCTCTGTTTCCGGTTAGGCGGCATCGATACACAGGCCTTTTTTGACCACCTGCCGGAAATTCAGCAGGTCTATCGCGAGTGGCAGGCGGCAGGCAAAACAGAAAATCCCCGTGAGAATGTGTTGTCTTTTCATACGCTGAACCGGGGGGGGTCATTCATTTCAACACAACGCGTGTGGTTCGACTGAATCCGCCGCACAGATCGGCGTGCGCGAAAGCCGGATGATCGATGGAGAACATCTGCTGACCGGCGAAGAGTTAAAGGCTTGCACACGTTTTCCGGATGCGATTGCGGCCGGCAATTACGATATCGATATTCACAATCCGGAAGGCAGCGGTACCAGCCATTATTATTTCCCGCAAGGCGCCTACTACACCATTCCGTACCGCAGCCTGCAGCCGAAGGGCGCTGAAAATCTTCTGGTGGCGGGTCGCTGCATTTCCTGTACCCATGAGGCGCAGGCGTCCTGTCGGATCATGCCGATCGTCACCTGTTTAGGAGAAGCTGCCGGAACAGCTGCTGCAATTGCGCACAGTACCCGTCGGTCGCTCAAAAAGATAGACATCACAGAACTACAGAACACCCTGCGAAAAAACGGAGCGTTCCTCGGTGAATAATTTTTCTTGCAGGCCATAAGGTTGTGCGGTACAATCTTTTTAAATTAAGTTTTGATTTTTTGCCCCTGCGATGAAAAAAGCTTGTTGCAGACGGCAGAAAGGAGAATTGTGCCGTCATGAATGCGGAGGAACTCACACGGCTCCTGCTACCGCTGCGGGAACATGAAAAACAACTGCGGGAATGCTTTCTGCACTATCCGGCAGCGTACCGTCAAATGAACCACGGTTGGGAGGATTTTCGGCAGCGTTGCCGTCGGGAATACGGCGAAACGATTTCTTTTCCGGAAAAAGGGGTTGGCTTTATGGGCCCGGAGCTTTCGGAGCAGGATTGTTTTGCCGATGAACACAGGGAAGTAAACGTGATTTTACACGACCGTTTTTTCCCGCCTTACTGCCAGCGGGTCGGGTTTCTGAAAATTTTGTATTGCCTTTGCGGCCGGGCGGAATTTTACTCCGGCCAAACGACCGCAGTGCTTTCCGCCGGTGATTTTGTCATGGTTCCGCCGGGAGAAGAGCACGCCGTCTGTGCTACCGGCGAGAATGCGCTGACATTGAATCTGATTATCAAGAAGAGCACCTTTGGCAGCGCGTTTGCAAGTCTGTTGGCCGGGCAGGATTTGATTTCGGACTTTTTCTGGCAGATGCTTTACTGTAAGAGTGGGACGGATGTGCTGCTGTTCCGCTGTGAAAATGACGTCCGGCTGTCCGATCTGATGGTGCGTCTGTGGGAAGAGAACGACGAAAGCGAGTGTTCCAATGATGTGCTGATAAAGGGTCTTGTAATTCTTTTTTTCGGTACGGTTATTAAATACCACGCCAACAACGTCGTGCAGCTGAAAACCTGCCGGGAGAGCGGGCGAAAACTTTCTGAAATGATCCGGTATATGGTTGCTAATTACCAGACGGTGACGCTTTCTGCCATGGCGGAGCATTTTCATCGCAGCGAAGGCTACATCAGCCGTTATATTCATTCGGAAACCGGCACAACATTTCGGTTTCTTCTTCGGGAATTCCGCCTGGAGAAGGCGGCGGAAATGCTGCGTAGTTCCGAATGCACCGTGGAAGAGGTGGTCAGCGCTGTGGGATACACCGAACCCAGCCGGTTTTACAGAAATTTTAAGGAGCGTTTTGGCGCAACGCCTGCTGCATACCGGCAGAGAGGCGGCCTTCCGGGGTTTTATTAGTCCATCCCATGCCATTGTAGCCGGGTTCACCGTTCCGTCGTTTTCGTCATAATATGCAGAAGAAAGATGATGGAAAGGAAGAACAGCATGAAGCAACAATGGTCGCCGGAGCAGGTGGAATGGTTCCGGCAGCAGGCAATGGATTTTGCGCGGCGTGCAGTTACCGCGCCGGAACCGGTTCCGATCAAAACGGAGGACGTCCATGCAGCCACGGAGACAGAGTATCAGAATTTTTTAAGAAGCCATCCGGCCAACGGAAGTCTGAAGGTGCAGGTTTATACAGCCAGAGGTGCACTCCCAGTAGAAAAAGCGGCAGTTGAGATTGCAAAACGTTTTTCCGACAATGCGCGGATTCTTTATCAGGGTGTCACGGATTCGTCAGGTATCTTGGAGGATGTTGCTCTGCCGGCGCTGCCGGCGTCTTACTCACAGTCTCCGAATACCGCCGCGCAAAGCGGTACGGATTATCAGGTTTCTGTTTTTCACCCGTCTTTTCAGGAAGAAACCGCTATGAAGGTAACAATTTTTGACCGGATTCAGACGATTCTTCCGGTATCGCTTCGACCACAGCAGAAGTAACGGAAGGGGGAAGCTGCAGTGCCGTATCCCGTAGTACCGGAGACGATCGTCGTGCATCTTGGCAAGCCGGATCAGCCGGCGGAAAACGTGACGGTATCGTTTGCCGATTATATTAAAAATGTAGCGTCCAGCGAAATTTATCCCACTTGGCCCGAAAGCGCCATTCGGGCGAATCTTCTGGCGCAGATTTCCTATACGCTGAACCGAATTTATACCGAGCACTACCGCAGCCGTGGTTATGATTTTGACGTGACAAATTCCACACAGTACGATCAGGCCTATGTGCCGGGAAGAGATGTGTTTGAAAACATCAGCCGGTTAACAGATGACCTGTTCAATAATTATATTGTGAGGCGGGGCAATCTGGAACCGCTTTTTGCCCAATTCTGCGACGGTGTGCGGGTTCAATGCAACGGCCTTTCGCAATGGGGCAGCGTCGCTCTGGCGGAGGATGGCCTTGTGCCGTATCAGATTCTGCAGAATTATTACGGAGAGAATATCGACCTGGTGTTTAATGCGCCGGTCGGGGGAAATATTCCATCCTACCCCGGGGTGGCTCTCCGCAGAGGCGACAGCGGCGAAGATATTCGAATTATTAAGCGGGAACTCAACCGGATCGGGAAAAACTATCCGTCCATTCCGGCAATCACGGAACAGAATGTTACGTTCGATCTTCAGACGGAAGATGCCGTGCGCGAATTTCAGCGCATCTTCAACCTGATGCCGGACGGAATTGTCGGCAAATCGACATGGTATAAGCTGAAGGAAATTTACAACGGCGTCAAAAGGCTTTCGGAGCTGACCAGCGAGGGACTGACGCTTTCAGAGGCGCAGCGTAAATATCCGAGATCGCTTCAATTTGGGGACAGCGGCGACTCGGTTCGAGTCATCCAGTATTTTCTTGCGTTTTTGGGCTATTTTATTCCAGAACTTCCGCAAATTGCAATTACCGGTCAATTTGATGAAAATACCCGGGACGCGGTGCTTACCTTTCAAAACCGGTATGGCCTGACGGTGGACGGAATTGTCGGCCGCAGCACCTGGAACCGGATGCAGGAGGTTTATCGCGGCGTTGTCGGGGATCTGCCTGCGCAGTATCGAAGTTTTGTGGAGGATATTTTCCCCGGAAGTTCTCTGGCGCTCAATGAAACAGGGCCAAATGTTACGCACATTCAAACGTATTTAAAGGAAATCGCAAAAACAGACCCCGCCATTCCTCCGGTGGAGGTGACGGGGGTCTATGATACGGCAACGCAGGCTGCGGTGCGCGAGCTGCAAAAGCAGCTGGGTTATGAACCAAGCGGAGTGGTCGGTCCGCTGATCTGGAGCGCGATTGTCACACGCGGACGCGGGCTCTGAGAATCAACGGTCATTCGTCGAGGATATCGCCTTCCGGAGAAAGCGTAACGACCTGCCAGGGAATCCATTTGCCGCTCTGCTGCAAAGCCTTCTGCACAGCGGCAACGATTCCACCGCAGCACGGAACCTGCATCCGCACGACCGTGATGCTCTGAATTTCGTTTTGTGAAAGAATTTGCGTCAGTTTTTCGCTGTAGTCGCCATCGTCAAGCTTTGGACAGCCGATCAGGGTGATTTTTCCGCGGATAAAGCGCTCGTGAAAGTCGGCGCGGGCAAATGCGGTGCAGTCGGCAGCCACCAGCAACTTTGCGCCCTGAAAATACGGCGCATTTACCGGCACCAGCTTCAACTGAACCGGCCACTGACTCAAGGCGCCGCCCTCACAGGGAGATTGAGATGCGGCAGGCTTGGCGTCGTGAGGTTTTAATACGCGGGAATGAGAACCGGGGCATCCGCAGGCAAGCGGCTGTCCCGGCCTTTTTTCGGTCGAGGAGCCGACGGGTGTTGATTGCTTTGTTTTCGCGGCAGATTCCTGCGCCGCTTTTACCGCGGCTTCGTCAAAAGGGGCGGCTTCGCGTTCTTCAAAGGAGATGGCGTCGACGGGGCACGCCGGCAGGCAATTGCCAAGACCATCACAGTAATCGTCACGCATCAGCTTTGCCTTTCCGTCCACCATCGCGATGGCTCCTTCCTGACAGGCATCGGCGCAGGCGCCGCAGCCAATACAGCGCTCCTCATCAATTTTAATAATCTTACGTTTCATTTGTTCAGTGTCCTTTCTGTTCCGGCGCATGTTTTGCGGCCGGCTGCAGTGTTGTTTTTTTATCCGTTCACTTTAACGGGGATTGACTTTGCTGCATTGAGTATACTATAATACAATTGGTTTTTATGTTGTTTTTACAACGCAATAATTTTTTTGCGTCCGGTTCAAACGGTCGGCAAGTACGGCGGTTCCGGCGGGCGGGGAGGATGCGGAAGATGAAACCGGAATCTGAAATGTCATGTGAAATTACGCTTTTTGCGGGGATTGAACCGGAGGAGCAAAAGAAGCTGCTTCGCTGCATGGCGGCTGTGCAGCGGAGTTTCGGCAAGGGAGAATATATTTTTTCCGCAGGAGAAAGCGCAGGACGGATCGGACTGTTGCTGAAGGGCTGCGTCTGTGTCGTAAAGGAGGATTATTGGGGAAACCGGTCGATCCTGACACGGCTGACGGCAGGGGAGTTGTTTGGAGAAGCGTTTGCCTGCAGCGGAATGGAGAAACTGCCGGTTAGCGTTGTCAGCACAGAAAAGTCGGACGTGCTCTTGCTGAACTACGCCAGACTGATGAACACCTGTCCGACAGCCTGCGCCTGTCATACAAAGATGATCCGCAACCTGGTTCGAGAGTTGGCGGAAAAAAGCGTTCGGTTGACTGAAAAAATGGAGCATACGCTGCGTCGAACCACAAAAGAAAAGCTGCTGTCCTATCTTTCTGCGGAGGCTGAACGAGCGGGATCCTCCAGCTTTTCCATTCCGTTCAATCGGCAGGAACTGGCGGATTTTCTGGCTGTGGACCGCAGCGCAATGTCGGCAGAACTTTGCCGGCTGCGCGACGAGGGTGTTTTGGAATTCTGCAAAAACCGATTTCGTTTGTTGTAAACTTTTTGAAAACGTTGCAAAAACAACTGCAAAAATATGAAAATGATGGTACAATAAAAATAACATATGTAGCTTTGCTTGTCTGCAAACGGCAGCAGGCGATTTCTCTTCCGTCAGGGAAGGGGCGGCTGTGCAGTCAGACTTGTAATTTTTGGAGGGAATGCGGATGTATTGCGTAAAAAAAATCAACGACGACCTTTGCTGGATCGGCGGAAACGACCGCAGGCTGGCGCTGTTTGAAAATGTTTTTCCGGTCGAGCGCGGCGTTTCTTACAACGCGTACCTGTTGACGGACGAAAAAAACGTGCTGCTCGATACGGTTGACCGTGCGGTGAGCCGTCAGTTTTTTGAAAATCTGGCGTATGCGTTGAACGGCCGCCCACTTGATTATGTCGTTGTGAATCATATGGAGCCGGATCACTGCGCAACGCTGGACGAGCTGATTCTGCGCCACCCGGAAACAAAAATTGTCTGCAACGCAAAAACACTTGCAATGATTCATCAGTTTTTTACTTTCGAAGCGGATTCGCGCACACAGCTGGTCAAAGAAGGCGACAAACTGATTACCGGACGGCACACCCTGACGTTTTTTATGGCGCCCATGGTGCATTGGCCGGAGGTGATGGTAACCTATGACTGTACGGATAAAATTCTGTTTTCGGCCGACGCGTTTGGAACCTTTGGCGCGCTCGGCGGGAACCTGTTTGCCGATGAAGTGAATTTTGCGGCAGATTGGCTGCCGGACGCCCGCCGGTATTATACAAATATTGTGGGGAAATACGGAACACAGGTTCAGGCGTTGCTGAAAAAGGCCGCCGGACTGGAAATAGAAGTCCTTTGCCCACTGCATGGTCCGGTCTGGCGTAAAAATATCGGCTGGTTTGTTGAAAAATACTGGCAGTGGAGCCGCTATCAGCCGGAGGAAAACGCGGTGATGATCGCTTACGCTTCCGTTTACGGCGATACCGAAAACGCCGCCGAAATTCTGGCCGGAAAACTTGCCGGCCTCGGCGTGCGGGACGTCAGGCTTTATGATGTTTCGGTTACGCACCCGTCGGTTATCGTAGCCGAAGCGTTCCGCTGCAGCCACCTGGTTTTTGCATCCACGACCTATAACGCGGGCATTTTCTGCAATATGGAAACCGCACTGCTCGACCTGAAAGCTCACAACCTGCAGAATCGCACCGTGGCGCTGATTGAAAACGGATCCTGGGCCGCTACCTCCGGAGGGCTGATGAAGGGAATTTTCGATTCCATGAAGAACATGACCGTTTTGCCTGAAACCGTCAGCATCCGTTCTTCTCTGCGGGAAGAACAGATGACAGAACTGGATGCAATGGCGGACGCAATTGTTGCGTCCATGCCGTGCCCGGCGCCGCTCTCTCACGAGGAAAAAATCGAACCGAACGCCTTGTTCAAGCTTTCCTACGGGTTGTTTGTACTTTCCGCACAGGACAAAAACGGCGATAACGCCTGCATCATCAACACCGTGATGCAGGTGACGGATTCCCCGAAGCGCATTGCAATTGCCGTAAACAAGGCGAATCTGACGCATGACCAGATTGCCGAAACCGGAACATTTACGGTCTCGGTGCTTTCCCAAGATGCTCCGTTTGCCGTGTTTGAACGATTTGGCTTCCAGAGCGGACGTACCGTTGATAAATTTGCCGGATTTGAATCGGTTGCCCGCGCAGAAAACGGGCTTCTGTATCTGACAAGGTTTGCAAATTCGTTTATTTCCGCCCATGTGATTTCTTCTGAGGATTGCGGTACGCATACGGTCTTTACGGCAGAGATAACCGAAGCAAAGATGCTTTCTGCGGCGCCGTCGGTTACCTATGAATATTATTTTTCCAATATCAAGCCAAAGCCCCAGCCGCCGGAGGGAAGCAAAAAGGGCTTTGTCTGCAAAATCTGCGGTTATGTCTACGAAGGAGAAACGCTGCCGCCCGATTTTATCTGCCCGTTGTGCAAGCACGGTGCAGAGGATTTTGAACCGCTGCAGTGACTGCACAGATTTTGCGTGGATTAAATTTTAGGGAAAGGAGGCGAAAAATATGAAAAAATACGTTTGCGATATCTGCGGTTATGTGTACGACGAAGAAGCCGGTGATCCGGAAAACGGAATTGCTCCGGGCACCAAGTGGGATGATCTTCCGGAAGATTTTGTCTGTCCGCTGTGCGGCGTCGGCAAAGACAACTTCAGCGAGGAATAAGCTTTTTTCACATCTGTTTTTCTGCTTTGTATATTTTTCGTTTTCAAACGCCAAACTAATGGCAAACAAAAGCGAAAGGAATCAGGAAAATGGAAACACAGAAAGACGATACCACTGAACTGCTGAAGGAATGCAACGCAGGATCTAAAATGGCTGTTGACGCAATCGATCAAATTCTGCCGATGACGGAAAGCGACAGCTTGCGCCGGCTGCTGAATGACAACAAGGAAAAGCACACGGTTTTGGGTGAAAAAATTCACCAGGAACTGACCAAAAACGGCCAGCGGGCGGAGGATCCGCCTGTGATGGCCAAAGCGATGGCGCATGTTACGACCTCGGTAAAAATGATGATGAAGGGTGATGATCATGAGGTCGCCAGCATTATCACCGACGGTTGCAACATGGGAATCAAGTCACTGCACGAATACCTGAATCAATATCAGGGCGCGGCGCCGGAAGCCCGAAGGCTAACCGGGGAACTGGCGGATCTGGAGGCTTCTCTGATGGAGGATTTGCAGCAGTACCTGTAGCCGGACCATTTCCGGCGGTGTAACAAAGCCCGCAAAAGCAGCTTGCAATGCGCTTTTGCGGGCCTTGTTGTATGCTGTAGTATGTATTTGCTGTGACCCTGCAGGCGCGGGATGAAGCCAAACGGAAATCGCTTGCTTTTTTTTTGGTTCTATGGCATAATAACAAAAGATCCCTTTTGGTTTACCAGTGAAAAAAGTTTTAACAGGATGAAATGCAATGAAACATATCAGATCGCTTCTCGCATGCGGTTTGTTCTGCATAGCGTTTGTCTTCTTGGCGGTTCCGGTTTTGGCGGAGGAAACGGTTTCTCAGGAGAGTGCCGTCGTTTCGCAGTCGGGGGAATCTGTTCCGGCGCAGGATGTTTCTTCCGGAGGAGCGCTTCCGGAATCCTCATTGGCTCCGCAAACCTCGGTGCCGGCCGCAACCTCGGTTCCTGTGGTTTCTTCTCAGGCGGAACCGGTTCAGCCTTCTTCTGTGCATTCTCAGGAGCCTCGGCCTGCCGAATCGGCGGCAGCTTCAGCGGCTCCGGCGATCAGTGAAGTCCAGCCTTCCTCGGCTGCGGTCAGTGCGGAAGAAAGCTCTTCTTCAGAGGAAGCCTTCTCCGAAGAGAACTCCTCGCGGGCTTCCTCGTGGGCGGTGTCGGACGAATCGGGTACGGTGCCTGCCGACCCGATGCAGGGCGGAACTTTGTCGGACGGCGGGGGAGCGTCCCGTCTTTATGGCTTGATTGCCTGGATCGTGATCGGCGCGGCGGCGCTGGTCTCGTTGATCGTGCTGACTTTCAGCAAGCGGACGCGCGGAAACAAAATGTCTAGCGGCCGGGCGTATGCCCGCAAACGAAGCGTCGGCTATAAGCGCAAGCGCCTGCTGGACGACAAATACTATCAGAATCTCAGGCGAAGAAGATAATTTTCGCGGAGCCGCTGGTTTTCCGGCGGCTCTTTTCAGTTTCAAAAACTGTTGGGCCGGTTTAATGCTTTTTTTGCAAAGTCGGTAAATTGCAGATGACAGCGCCGTCCCGCTGTGATATACTAAAAGAAACCTGAAACTGACCGTATGGAAAAGATAAGACGTTGAGGTGATCTTTTTGCACATTCCCCGTGAAAGAATTCGTAATTTCAGTATCATTGCCCATATTGACCATGGAAAATCCACGCTTGCGGACCGCATTCTGGAAAAGACTCAGTCGGTTGCCCTGCGGGATATGGCCGACCAGCTTTTGGATAACATGGATCTGGAGCGTGAGCGCGGCATTACCATCAAAGCGCATGCTGTAACGTTGGTGTATCATGCGCAGGACGGACAGGATTATCTGTTCAATCTGATCGATACCCCCGGCCATGTTGATTTTAACTATGAGGTTTCTCGATCTCTTGCGGCGTGTGAGGGCGCGGTTCTGGTGGTGGATGCGTCACAGGGGATTGAAGCACAGACACTGGCGAACACTTATCTCGCTGTGGATGCAGGACTGGAGATCGTTCCGGTCATCAATAAAATTGATTTGCCCAGTGCGGAGCCTGAAAAAGCCGCAAAGGAAATTGAAGATGTGATCGGGATTCCGGCCATGGAGGCACCGCGCATTTCTGCAAAACTCGGTGTGAACATTGAAGCGGTTCTGGAGGATATCGTCCACCAGATTCCCGCCCCGCAGGGAAATCCGGATCAGCCGCTTCAGGCGCTTGTTTTTGATTCCTATTACGACGCTTACAAAGGTGTGATTGTTTATGTACGCATCAAGGAAGGAACGGTTCGTCAGGGGAATGTTATCCGGATGATGTCCACCGGTGCGGAATTTACAGTGGTGGAATGCGGATATCTGCGTGCAAATCGCATGGAACCGACTGATTTGCTGGAAGCAGGAGAGGTCGGTTATATTGCGGCCTCTATCAAAACGGTCAGCGAGGCGCGCGTGGGCGACACTATAACTCTGGCAGAAAGGCCGGCGGCGGAACCGCTCCCCGGTTACCGAAAAGTGAATCCGATGGTGTACTGCGGAATTTATCCGGCTGATGGGGCGCATTACGCCGATTTGCGTGAGGCACTTGAAAAGCTGCAGCTCAACGACGCTTCCCTCTCTTATGAGCCGGAAACTTCGATTGCGCTTGGTTTTGGATTCCGCTGCGGCTTTTTGGGGCTGCTGCATATGGAAATTATTCAGGAGCGCCTGGAGCGGGAATATAATCTGGATCTGGTTACAACGGCGCCCAGCGTTGTATACCGAATTACAAGAACAGACGGTTCCGTCGTTTTGATTGACAACCCGACCAATTATCCCGATCCGGCAACCATCCAGCAGGCGGAAGAGCCGATTGCCGAAGCGCATATTTATTCCCCAACGGACTATGTAGGCAGTATTATGGAGCTTTGTCAGGAACGGCGCGGTATTTTTAAGGATATGAAATATCTGGATACTGACCGCGTGGATTTGCATTATATTCTGCCGCTCAATGAAATTGTTTATGACTTTTTTGATTCGCTGAAATCACGCACACGGGGCTACGCTTCGTTTGACTACGAAGTCTCGGGTTATGAAAAATCGTCGCTTGTCAAGTTGGATATCATGCTCAACGGAGATGTGATCGATGCGCTTTCGTTTATCGTACACAGCGAAAAAGCCTATTCGCGCGCCCGTAAGATGACGGAAAAGCTCAAAGACCATATTCCGCGTCAGTTGTTTGAAGTTCCGATTCAGGCATGCATCGGCGGCAAAATTATTGCGCGCGAAACCGTCAAGGCCATGCGGAAGGACGTCCTTGCAAAATGCTATGGCGGCGATATTACCCGAAAAAAGAAGCTGCTGGAAAAGCAAAAGGAAGGCAAAAAACGAATGCGCCAGCTTGGCAGCGTGGAAGTTCCACAGGAAGCCTTTATGGCGGTGCTGAAGCTGGACGAATAAAAACACTTTGAGGGAGGAGACGGGTTATGCAGATTCGTTTTATGACCTTTAACATTCAGCACGGAATTGATTATCTGAAGCAAAAAGCCAAAGGCCCCCACGACGATGATTCACAGGATGAGGTCGACCTGAAGCTGATGGCCAGCGTCGTTCGGGAGCAGCAGGCGGACATTATTGCCCTGAACGAAGTGCGCGGCCGCGGCGTCTCTCCCGGTTATACCGCTCAGGCCGAAGAACTGGCAGCACTGCTGGGGTATCATTGCTACTTTGCCTGTGCATTGGAGTTTGAGGGGAAAAATCCTTATGGAAACGCAATTTTGTCGCGTTTCCCTCTGCAGACAGCCGAAACTGTTGCGATCCCCGATCCGCCGGTTCAGGATGAAGATGCTTATTATGAAACTCGTTGTGTTCTACGGGCTCGTTTTGCAAAAGCGGGCGGCTTCACGGTTCTGGTCAGCCATTTCGGTCTTGCAAAATCGGAACAGCGCAATGCGGTGAAGACAATTACAAAATTACTTGAACAGGAAAAGAAACCGGTCATCCTAATGGGGGATTTTAACATGGAGCCTGATGATCCGATTCTGTCGCCTCTGTTTGAACAAATGACCGATACGGCAGCAGTTTTTGAAAGCGCGCAAAAAAGCTGGCCTTCAGACGCTCCGGAAATGAAGATCGACTATATTCTGGTGCGCGGCGCAAAAACGCTGCAAGCGGAAATTCCGCCCGTTACAGCTTCGGATCACCGGCCGCATGTTGCGCTGCTGGAACTGCAGGATTAAGCTCACACAGTCGATATTTCGGGCGGATCTCCGGCCAGAGGAGGGATCCGTTCTTTTTTTGTGGAAGGAAGGAGCACGATGAAGCCAATCGGACTCTATCTGCATATCCCGTTTTGCGACGGAAAATGCCCGTATTGCGATTTTTATTCCATGCCTGCCGACGAAGAGGCAAAGGATGCTTATATCAAGGCGCTGTGCGCGTCGCTGAGGGAGTGGGGTTTTCGCACGAACCACCGGCCGGTGGATACGGTGTATTTTGGCGGAGGAACGCCGGTGCTGCTTGGCGCGCACCGGTTAAACAAGGTGCTTGGGGCCGCTGCGGCTGCTTTTCAGGTGCTCCCGGGCAGCGAGATTACAGTAGAAGCTAATCCGGCGGCAACGCTGCGTCCGGAGCTGGAACTGCTTGCACAGGCCGGGTTCAACAGGATTTCGTTCGGTATGCAGTCTGCGCAGGAAGATGAGCTGCGCTTTCTTGGCCGAAGACATACGGCGGGGGACGCCGAAAAGGCGGTTCACGCGGCGGAACAGGCCGGATTCCGGAATATCTCGCTGGATCTGATGTTGGGGCTGCAGGGGCAAACGGTGCAAAGTGCTGAGCGGTCTGTTGATTATTGTGCAGAACTCGGCGTGCAGCACGTATCGGCCTATCTGCTGAAGGTGGAAGAGGGGACCCCCTTTGCGAAACGCAACCTTACCTTACCGGATGAAGAGGCGCAGCGGGAAATTTATCTTGCTGTCTGCAGCCGGCTCGATTTGCGGGGATTCCGACAATATGAAATTTCCAATTTTTCAAAACCGGGCAGAGAGAGTCGGCACAATTTAAAATATTGGAATGATGAGGAATATCTCGGCCTTGGTCCCGCCGCGCATTCTTTTCTTGACGGGCGCCGCTTTTATTATCCGAGGGATCTACAGTCTTTTCAGCAGAGGAAACAACCGCAGGAGGATGGTTCTGGCGGTGATTTTGAGGAATATGCCATGCTCCGATTACGGTTGACGACCGGACTACGGGAAAGCGACTGCAAGGAGCGATTTGGAACCGGAATTCCGGAAAGCATGCGCAAGGCTGCAGTTGCGTTGTGCAAGGCTGGCCTGCTCCGCAGCGAGCCGGATTTTTTGGCCTTGACGCGAGAAGGGTTTCTGGTTTCCAATTCGGTTATCGTTCATTTGCTGCAGGGACTCAAAAACGCATGAGCGGGAATTCCGGTCATGCGTTTTTCGTTTGTATACTTTCAGAGCGTTAAGTGAATCATCTGAAGGCACCCGCGTTGCGAATCTATAAGGAAAAGGAAATAACAGGATGAGAAAAAAATACGAATATGAAGAAGTACTGCATGAAATTCCGGAAAAAGGCGGAGCTTACGTGATTTTTCCCTGGAACATTAAAGATGAGTTTGGAAAAGGCAGGGTAAAAGTGCATGCGCAGTTTGACGGGATTCCGTATGATGGAAGCATTGTGAACATGGGGGTAAAAGATTCTGATGGTAATATATGCTACATTATTGGTGTATTAAAATCAATCAGGAAAGAACTGAATAAAAATGAAGGTGATATCATTCATGTGATTGTTGAGGAACGATCGTAATAATTTTGGGATTTAACAATTAGTTTACAATTCTCCTGTTGACAAAAGGACGGCAAGATGGTAAATTATAATCATATTAGCACTCGCGGAGTAAGAGTGCTAAATTAAACCCGGTGGAGGTGAGAACAATGACGCTGGGCGAAAGAAAATTAAAGGTGCTTTTCGCAGTGGTTGAAGCTTATATCGCTACCGGCGAGCCGGTGGGCTCCAAGGCGATCTGTGAAATGATGGGCAATACCGTTTCTTCCGCAACAATCCGCAATGAAATGGCTGCACTGGCCGAAATGGGGCTGTTGGAACAGCCGCACACGTCTGCAGGGCGAATACCGACCCATCAGGGCTATCGGGTTTACATTCGGAATATGCGCCGCAGAACCTTGCCCGAGCCGGAACGCCTGGTGATTGACAGTATGCTTTCCGAAGCAAACCGGGACCCCGAGCAGCTTTTGGAGGAGGCCGCTCAGGTGCTGGCTTCGATGACCAACTGCGCGGCGGTTTCCACAACGCCGATGGGTCAGGCGACCACTGTGCGCAGCGTTCAGGTGATTCCGGTTGCGGCCAGAACCGCGTTGATTGTTTTGATGACTTCCTCCGGAATCTTCAAGAATAAAGTCTGCCGGTGCGACTTTACACTAACGCCCGAAGTCATGCGTGTTGTGGCGCGGCTGATGAACGAAAAAATAATCGGAAAGCCGCTTTCCGAAATAACGTTGGCCTATCTGCAAACGCTTGCTGCCTCCATTGGCGAATTTGCCTTTCTGGTTTCCCCAATTTTGATGGCGCTGTTTGAAGCGGTGAAGGATGCTTCTTCCGCAGACGTTTGTCTGGAAGGTCAGGCGAATTTGCTTGCTCATGCGGAGTATGATGATACCAGTGCAAGGAGAATCCTGAGCTTTCTCAATCGCCGTGCTGAGCTAGCAAACCTGCTGAATCAGAAAAGGGGCGGCGTTCAGACCTTTATCGGTGGAGATATCGACCGGCCGGAGCTTGCCGATTCCAGCATGGTGATTGCTCGTTACCGTGTAGGCGGGGAGGAGCTTGGCTCTATTGCGGTCATTGGTCCTACGCGAATGGATTATTCAAAAGTTATGGCGAGTCTTGAATATTTCTCCAGCGAAGTCGGCAGAATTTTGACAGAGCTGCTGAAAAACGAATAAAGATAAATATGGATTATGATAAAGGAGATGACAGATTTGTCTGAACAGAAGGAACAACAGCAGACGAGCGCGGCACAGGAGGAAACGGACAACAAGCAGTCCGGAGCCGGACAGGAAACAGATACCGCGCAGTGCGAATCCGTGCCGGAACCCCAGCCGGAACAGGGCGACGAAACCGCCGGGCTGCGGGAGAAAATAAAAAAACTGCAGACGGAGCTGGAAAAACAGAAAGATCTGGATATGCGCGTCCGTGCGGAGTACGATAATTTCCGCAAGCGTACGTCCCGCGAAATGGGTGAAATTGCCGTCCGTGCCAAAGCAGAGGCTATTGCTGAAATTCTTCCGATCGCCGATAATATTGACCGGGCGCTTTCTGTACAGGAGGGCAGCGAAGCCGATATTCGTAAAGGCGTTGAAATGATTCATACGCAAATTGAAAACGTGTTTCAAAAGCTTGGCATTGAAGTAATCAATGAGGAAAATGTGGAGTTTGACCCGCACCTTCATAACGCGGTGATGCATGTGGAGGACGAGAGCGCAAAGGCCAATATGGTCATTCAGGTGCTGCAGAAGGGCTATAAAATTGGCAGCAGAGTGTTGCGTTACGCAATGGTCAAGGTAGCAAATTAAGTTTTTCCCGTCGGCGGAATGCCGATTTGATCTTATAAAAAACAAAAACCAAACAGAGAAGAATCTGAACGGGGGAATTTATTATGTCTAAAACAATTGGTATCGATCTTGGAACCACAAACTCCTGTGTTGCCGTTATTGAAGGCGGCGAGCCGGTCGTCATCGCGAACGCCGAAGGCGCCAGAACAACGCCGTCTGTTGTTGCGTTTGCAAAAACCGGCGAACGTATGGTGGGGCAGGTGGCAAAGCGTCAGGCTATCACCAATCCGGAACGTACCATTTCTTCTATCAAACGTGAAATGGGCACCGACTACAAGGTAAGAATTGACGATAAGTCTTATACGCCACAGGAAATTTCTGCAATGATCCTTCAGAAACTGAAGGCGGACGCTGAGGCATACCTTGGCGAACAGGTTTCTTCTGCGGTTATTACGGTTCCGGCTTATTTCACCGATGCGCAGCGTCAGGCGACCAAGGATGCCGGAAAAATTGCCGGCTTGGACGTTAAGAGAATTATCAACGAGCCGACGGCGGCCGCTCTTTCTTATGGGATCGATAAAGAAAAAGACCAGAAAATTATGGTGTACGACCTTGGCGGCGGTACGTTCGATGTTTCCATCATTGAGATGGGCGACGGCGTACAGGAGGTTCTTGCAACGGCCGGCAACAATCGCCTGGGCGGCGATGACTTTGACCAGCGTGTGATCGACTGGCTGTGCGACAGCTTCAAAAAAGAAAACGGCATTGACCTGAAGGGCGATAAAATGGCAATGCAGCGTTTGAAAGAGGCTGCCGAAAAAGCGAAAATTGAGCTTTCCGGCGTTACTTCCTCGCAGATCAATCTGCCGTTTATCACGGCTGATGCAACCGGCCCGAAGCATCTTGATATGACGCTTACCCGCGCCAAATTTGACGAACTGACCGCAGACCTTGTTCAGAAGACGGTCGGCCCGGTCAAGCAGGCTCTTTCGGATTCCGGTCTGCAGTTTAGTGATATCGATAAGATCCTGATGGTTGGCGGTTCCAGCCGTATTCCGGCTGTTTTGGAAGCTGTCCGCAATCTGAGTGGAAAAGATCCGTTCAAGGGAATCAATCCGGACGAGTGTGTCGCTATCGGCGCCGCTTTGCAGGCGGGCGTGCTTGGCGGCGAGGTGAAAGGGCTTCTGCTGCTGGACGTTACGCCGCTTTCCCTCGGTGTCGAAACCAAGGGAGGTGTCATGACGAAAATCATTGAACGCAATACGACCATTCCGACCAAAAAGAGCCAGATTTTCACCACGGCTGCCGATGGTCAGACGTCTGTTGAGGTTCATGTGCTGCAGGGTGAGCGTGAGTTTGCAAAAGACAACAAGACGCTCGGTGTTTTCCATCTGGACGGTATTCCGGCAGCTCGCAGCGGTGTGCCGCAGATCGAAGTCAGCTTTGATATCGATGCCAACGGTATCGTTCATGTTTCCGCAAAGGAGCTTGGCACCGGAAAAGAACAGAGCATTACGATCACTTCCAATACCAACATGAGCAAAGAGGATGTTGAAAAGGCTGTTCGCGAAGCGGAGCAGTATGCTGAGGAAGACAAGAAACGCCGCGAGGCGGTTGATGCCCGCAATGCAGCCGAGAGCATGGTGTTTTCCACCGAAAAATCTTTGGATGAGTTGGGAGATAAGATTCCGGCTGACGAAAAGGCAAACATCCGTTCCAAGATCGACGCAGCCAAGGAGGCTTTGAAGGGCGAGGATATGGATAAGATCAACCAAACCTCCGAAGATTTGAAAAATACTTTCTATGCCGCTTATGAGAATGTGATGAAGCAGGCGCAGGCTGCCGGTGCCCAGCCGACAGACGGAGCCGCTCCGAACGACAATGCCGCTTCGCAGGACGGCGTTTATGACGCCGAGTACAAGGACGTCGACGATAATAATCAGAAATAAGCACACTTTCAAACGTAACGGGTTCGTTGCAGTTTTGTGCAAGGCACAGAACTGCAGCGAATTTCCCTGTTTGCAGATGGAATTGAGGCAATTTTGTTTTGGGAGTGATTCCGAATGGCTGACAAGCGAGATTTTTATGAGGTAATGGGCGTTCCCAAAAATGCCTCAGATGATGAGATCAAAAAGGCTTACCGCCGGTTGGCAAAAAAATATCACCCGGATCTCAATCCCGGCGATAAGGAAGCCGAACAGAAGTTCAAAGAAGTCAATGAAGCGTACGAAGTGCTTTCGGACAAGGAAAAGCGTGCGCGTTATGATCAGTACGGTCATGCGGGAGTGGACCCGAACTTTGGTGCCGGAGCAGGAGGATATGCCGGAAATATTGATATTGATGATATTTTTGGCAGTATTTTTGGCGGGTTCGGCGGTTTTGGTGGGTTCGGTGGTCAGCGTGTACAGGCAAACGCCCCCCGCCGCGGCAGTGATACACAGGTTCAGGTGACGCTTTCTTTTGAAGAGGCTGCCAAAGGGTGCAAAAAAACGGTGTCTTACAGCTGTATTGACACCTGTACGGATTGCCATGGCTCCGGTGCGGCACAGGGTACCACGCCGAAGACCTGCCCGAATTGCAACGGTACAGGGCAGGTTGTTGTCAAGCAGCGCACTCCGTTTGGTATGGTGCAAACGCAGGGCGTTTGCGACAAGTGCCGCGGAACGGGCAAGATTATCGATTCTCCGTGCCACACCTGCTCCGGTACCGGTCATATTCGCCGCCAGCGCCGTGTTGAGGTTGAAATCCCGGCCGGTATTGCAGACGGCCAGATGATGAATGTCAGCGGTCGCGGTAATGCCGGAACAAACGGAGGTCCGTCCGGCAATTTGATCGTTGAGGTTTCCGTGCGCCCGCATCCCATTTTTGAGCGGCGGGGCAACGATGTTTGGTGCGAAATGCCGGTTACGTTTTCGCAGGCGGCGCTGGGCGCTGAGGTGGTTGTGCCGACGCTTGACGGAAAGGTCAGCTACAATTTGCACGAAGGTACACAGCCCGGCGATATCTTTAAGCTGAAGGGAAAAGGAATTACCGCGGTCAACGGCCGCTCGCGCGGCGACCAATATGTTCGGGTGACGGTTGAGGTGCCGAAAAACCTTTCCGAAGAGCAAAAGAAATGTCTGCGGGATCTGGATTCGCTCAGTTCCGAGAAGAATTATCAGAAGCGAAAGGGATTTTTTAATACGATCAAGGATTTATTTGGTGGTAATTAGTCCGTTTTGTAAGTTTGGTTCGGTCGGCAAACTTCATCCATATGAAACAAAAGGCAGAATTCTTTTTCAACAAAGAATTCTGCCTTTTTACGTATCTGCTTTGCGTCTGTTGTACAAATAAAAACAGGAGCTGACATCCGAAAGGCTGTCAGCTCCTGAAAATCCTTCTGAAGGATCAGAGCGCGCGGGTAACCTTACCCGAACGCAAGCAACGGGTGCAGGCGTAAACACGCTTCGGAGAACCGTTTACGATCGCTTTGACGCGCTTAATGTTCGGCTTCCAAGTACGATTGGAACGACGATGGGAGTGGGACACGCGAATGCCGAAAGCAAGATCTTTTCCGCAAAAATCGCATTTTGCCATGTGACTGCACCTCCTTTTGTTTACCGCTATAGATTAACAGTGTTATTTTAGCAGAATCTTTGTTAAAAAGCAAGTCTTTTTTAAAAAAACGGAAAATAAACATTGTAGGTTTGTCAATGATGTGTTACACATTAGGGAAAGAAAATAGGACAGCTTTGGGAGAGATCCAGTTGTGATTTTGCAGGATGAATGAACCAAAACAAAGGAACCGGCACATTTTCAGCAAACCACGAAAAAACGCGCCGTAAAGCCATTTTTAAGGCTTTTTGAAATTCTGCAAAATGAACCGATTTTCATAAAAACAGACGTTTTTGAATGTATTGAGGAACTACAAAGAAAGTCTAAGAAACCGCGATAGAATGCGATTTCTTAGACTTTCTTTTATTTTAACATGGGAAATATTGAGGAACTGACTTGTAAAAAACGTTCAAACAGCATAATGAAACAATATTCTAATATATGTATATTATTTCATCTTTTCGATATATAAATCAAAAACTGAATCAATTAAACCGTTCTCTGCGTCCTTGCAATCTCTCACTTCTTTCGAAACTGATGCAATATATTCTTTTCCAACCGTTCTTATACTCTGAATGTTGTGAAACATTTCATAATACGCAGTTATGGAATCTGCCATCAAAGCCATAATTACAGTTTTTTCATTTTCATCTTCAAACAATTCAAACATATTAAATAGTTGAGAAATAATGAAATACAGTTGAGGGTCGAACTTTTTAGCTGTTGGTTCCTTTAATGTAGAAGCTATCTTTTCAATTATATCAATGCTACCTTCACGAAGGGAAAACGCATTGTTTCTTTCAAAAAAATCATATCCATCTTTTGCATCCATACTCCCAGTTCCCTTGACTAACCACTCATAGGAAACATTGTATTGAAGAGAAATCAATTTTAATAGCATGGAGGTTGGCATTTCTTTTCCAGATTCAATCTTACTCATGTAAGATGCCGAAACAAAGATTTCTTGAGCCATTGCCTTTTGCGTAAGATGATTATACGCCCTGACTTCTTTAATCCGCTCTCCGATATTTTTCATAATTCCCTCCAAAAAAATGAGTCTACTCAACAAAATTAAAAAAATCCCTTGACATAGTGAGTATACTCAACTATAATGTATTTATTGTAATATATTATACATTTACCATTGAGTATACGCAAGGGGGTATTTTAATGGTTGGGGAACGAATCAAGGAAATTCGGAAGAAAAACAAACTTACTCAACAGGAGTTCAGTTCTATGATTTGTGTGTCGCGTCCGCATATTTCCGGAATCGAGCACGGAAAATATCAACCATCAAAAACAATAATACGATTGATAAGCATTGTTTTTGACGTAAACGAGGAATGGCTTCTAACAGGGAAAACAAAGGGGTGATATTTTTGAAATGGCTGTCCGTCCGTGAGGCTTCCGAACTTCTCAGAATCAAAGAAAGAGCCGTTAGAAAGGCTGCACAACAAGAAAAATATGATTCACAATATGTGAACGACGGGAACCGGGGTGGAATCGCGGGCGGTCAAAAGCTGCAAATTGCGCTTGAAAGCTTGCCGGAGGAAGCACAGAAAAAGTATTGGGACAGGCTCGACGCTGCAAGGCATGCGGAATACTTCGAATTCATGGCAAGAACGACAGAGAACCAGAGGAACACCGCTGACCGACGCGCATGGATAGTGAAAAGGTTCGGCGGAAATGGCATTTATCTTCCGTATTTCGAAGCGATTTCCAGAAGAGCAAGAAACCGCCGAATTGTTTCAGATAGGAACGCGGGAATGTCCTGCAAACAGCTTTCAATTAAATATCATTTGACCGCTGTTCAAATTCTAAACATTTTGAATACAGCAAAAGACAGCAATAAGGAGGCTAAGCATCAATGAACGGTCGTGAAAACATTGATTTGGAACGAATCTATTCAGAGATCAACCAAGAATGCAAAACGATTTCCGATATTGTAGGAATGGAAAATATGGTAAAGATTATGCGGAAACTCGGCGGAAATTATATGTATATTCCAAAGCTGGATTCTTACATAGTGCCAGATCGCAACAAAGGCCTTGTTAAAGCATATCAATCCGGAAAAACACTCAAGCAGCTCGCCTACGAATACTCGCTGTGTGAAGCGTCGGTTCGGGCAATTTTATGCCGAGCAGGAGTTTCATTGAGACCACAAAAAAAGCGTAATAAAAACGGCTGAGCCGTTTTTATAAATAGTCCACTCAGGACGTAAAACGGAGGTAACTAATCATGGAAGAAAACAAAACCACAACCGCAGCGCAGGAACAGCAGCCCGCTGATCAGAGCGCTGCACAGAATCCCTCAATTGCCACGCCGGAGGTAAACACTCAACCGGAGGATAACGGGACGGCCGACGGCAAAGAAAGAACCTTTACGCAGGAAGATGTAAACAGAATTGTTTCGGAAAGATTAAAAAGAGATCGTTCTAACTTGGAGATAACGCGCTTATCTGAACTGGATGAGCGGGAGAAGAATATTTCAGACCGTGAAAACCTGTTGGAGTGCAAACAGTTTATTGCAAAGACTCACTACCCTGACATTCTTCTGGAATACTTCGATACCATAGATTCAAAGGAATTTCAAAGAAATGTCAAACGCCTTGTTACCACATTCCCGCAAATATTAAATGAACCTCAAGCGTGGGGACAGGATCACGGTTCATCTCCAATCGAAAATAATGATCTTTCCGAAGCGTTCAAACCGAATTTTGAACGGAGCTGATTCTATTGTCTGTTACTATTAACTTATCTACCAAGTTCGCACCCTATACGGACGAACAATTCAAAGCGGAAAGCAAAAAAAGCTTGCTCACAAATAATGATTTTGATTGGACCGGCGCGCACACTGTGAAAGTGTATAAAATAACAACTGCATCAATGAACGATTACGACCGCAACGGGGAAAACGTTGGAGTAACTGACGGCGATGCCGGAACCGTTGTTTGGAGCCGCTACGGTGCTGTTGCTGCATTGTCTGCAACGAACGAAGAATTTACCCTCAGCAAAGATCGCAGCTTTACTTTTGCAATCGATAAACTTGACCAGGACGAAACAGCGCAGCAGCTTACTGCAGCATCTGCTTTAGCTCGTCAGCAAAGAGAAATTGTGATTCCGGAAGTAGATACTTACGTCTATGGAAAAATGTGCACCGGAGCAGGAACCAAGCCAACGGCAGTTGCCTTGACTAAAGCAAATATTTATGAGGAAATCTTGAAAGCTTCTGCTGCACTGGATACCGCGGAGGTTCCTGAAACGCAGAGGGTTTTGATAGTCACTCCAGCAATATACCTTCTAATGAAGCAGTGCAGCGATATTACAATGAATACTGATATCGGTAACGATATGCGCTTACGCGGTGTAATCTCAAATCTGGATGGTGCAAACGTCATTAAGGTGCCTGCTTCCAGATTGCCGCAGAAGTTCGGGTTCATGCTTGCGCATCCTTGCGCTACCGTCGCACCGGTCAAACTGGATGATTACAAAATTCATCAAGACCCGCCCGGAATTAGCGGTTCCCTTGTAGAAGGGCGCATTTGCTATGATGCATTTGTGCTCGATAACAAGAAGATGGCAATCTACTATCAGGCCACAACCTGACAAACAGCATTTAACCCGCCTTTAATTTGTCTTTAAAGGCGGGTTAATCTTTTAAACAATGGTATATGCTGCAAGCATAAAAATCGGTCAAGCACAGAAAATCCAATGCAGAACAAAAAGCATCTAATATTTGTGTTGCATGACTTTTCAAACGATTTCAAATTTTTGCATAATGTTTCAAGCAAACTTCTGGTTTTCTCGTTTTTTTTCGGAATCTTACGGATTCTTTCGGTCTAATGCAAAAAAAACGGTCTAAAAATTTTGCAAAGCCACACCAGTTGAGAGGACGCATGGGAAAATTGTTGTAATGCCTTTGCCAGACAGCGAGCTGTCTGGCAAAATCCTCGAAGGAATAAAACTTGTGTGAAGCGTAGAAGTATTCATTGTCTTTCCGATGGCTG
>JBMNVT010000020.1:0-39239 GCA_050947015.1 Acutalibacteraceae bacterium | reverse complement strand
ATGGCGAGCGAAGTTTAAGACATCCTCACTTCCTAAAAGGCAGCGTATACTGCGCCTACTGCGGCGAGAGAATGCTCGTAACAAACGTAACGAAAAAGAATGGAACTGTGTACCCTTATTTCTACTGCGCCGGTCGTCATAGCGGTCGCAGAAAGGACTGTAAAACTCATTCAGTGCTAATAAGCATTGTCGAGAAGGAAATTGAAAAGATTTATGATTCGTACCAACTACCTTCAAATGTACGTGAGATATTAGAGTCGCGGATACAGGAAGTCATCGCTAAAGAAAAAGATAAATATGACAAAGAGCTTGACGGCCTAAAAGGGCAAAAGGCTCAGCTTGAGAATAAGCGAAAGAAGCTTCTTGAGGCCCATTATAGCGATGCAATTCCGCTCGATCTGCTGAAGTCCGAACAACAGAAAATTGCTAAAGAGCTGGCGGCTATTGAACATGAACTCAAAATGCATAATATGACTTTTGAACAGATTAGAAACAATCTCATATTAACCCTTGATATTGTCGAGAATTGTGGAGAGGCATACCGTAACGCTAGCGACACCATTAAAAGATTAATGAATCAGGCAATCTTCGATAAATTTTACATAATCAGCAACGACGAAGTCGAGCTAGATATAGAATTCTCGTTTAGGCCACCTTTTGACAAACTTCTGGAGCCGATTAAGGACGACATTGCCCAAATCAATAAGAACAAATCTTCAAACAGAATCGGCAATGCCTTAACCATAGCAAAAGGCCACATCCAAGAATTTCTTGAATGTGGCCTTTCTGACGTTGATAATCCATCAAATATGTCAACTTACTCAAACGATGGATATTTTTTTAGGCATAAAAGTTTGAGTAAGGTACTTTTGGTGGAGCCCGCGCGACGGTACTCGAACCCCGAAGATCATCGTGCTGCGGGACTATGTCGTCCTCAGAATTGCCGTATAAAGCAAAAGAGCCCCGGCGGGTGCCGGGGCTCTCTGTCACTATTATGCTTTTGTGAAGGTGCCAGCATCCACCCATCCGTAGACGGTGGAGCCGCTGCCGCTGACTCTGACGAGGTGGTACGGGTGCTTCGACTTGTCGGGCTTGTAGATCCGGGTGATCTTAGCACGGCCGCCGGTGCAGGCCGAGCCCTTCGCAGCGTTGGCGCTGGCGTAGTGCCTGGAGCCGGTGAAGTTGACGATGTCACCGACTGCGGGCGTCCAGGCCTCTGCCTGAGTGCTGCCGCCCACGATGGTGCAGTAGCTCTCATTCTCCAGGTAGATCCAGCCGGCGCCGCTTTTCAGCTTGCCCCAGCCGTCTTGCACCTCGGTGATGGTGAAGACGCCCTTGCCGGTCTGGCCTCTGACCGCGTAGCTCATGCCGGGGCCCTTGCGGTAGTTCAGATCCGGAATGATGACGCGGACAGTGAAGGGCGTCGCAGGAAAGCCCTGGACGGGCTCCGGAGCCGCTTCCGGTGCCTGGGTAGTGCCGGAGCCCAGGATCTCATTGACGGCCGCAGCGATGGCGCCGTGGCGGTCGTAGAGGTACTGACCCGGGCAGGCCTTGTTGGCATAGTCGCGGTGCACGGTCATGTTGCAGCCGTTGGCGTGGTTGACGCGGTCGGCCTTGTTGGTGGACCAGATCAGCTTCTTGATGCCGTTGCGCTTGCAAATGTCGGCTATCAGCTTGATTAGTGCGGCGTAGGCTGCATCGGTCACGGCGTAGGGGTGCTCGGTGTCGCTGGCGACTTCGATGGTGATGGCGCGGTTGTCGTTCTCACGGCTGGAAGTGCACCAGGAGCGATCCGCCTCATCGACGGACAGACCGATGGAGCCATCCTTGCCGACGATGTAGTTGGCGCTGCACTCGCGATCAGTGGTGGCAAAATAATCGCAGCCCTGCTTCGCCGTCCACTGGCCCACGATGCAGTGGATCGTAATGGTGTCGATGGCGTGGTTGCGGGGGCTGGTCTTGTTCTTGGTGATGTTGGTGTACGTTACCAGAGGGCTGTTGCTCATGGTGATCTCCTCCTTCTCTGGGGTTGTTGTAGTGTTTGCGTAGGCGTCGTAGTATGCCTGGCCGAAGCTGGCCCTCTTTACCTTGACGGCGTTGCTCATGTCGGCTGGGCGCTCGTACTTGGTCAGCACGATGTCGGAGGCCTCCTTCACAGTCCGGGCAGTCCGGAGCACCTGGAAGACGGCCACATAGCCCTTCAGTTCCTGGAACATGAAGTCGAGCTGCATCATCAGGTCGCCGATGGACGCGCCGGTCTTCCGGGCGTAGTTGAGCATGGCCTCCTTGCGGCTCCAGTATGTCCACTGCGCGAGGCCGTAGCCGGCGCTGTCGCGGACGAAGTTGGAGTAGCTCCCGGAGTCCACGGCGGCCGTGTACTCGGCGTCCGTGAGGCCCAGGCGCTTCTCGTAGGTGTTCTGGAGGTTTTGTGGATTGAGCCCGCTCTCGGCGTAGAGGTTGCCCATCAGCCCGGCCACACCGGCCGGGCTGAAACCTTTGCAACGGAAGTAGTTCCAGATGGTCCTCTCGGTGGAGGATCCTGTCGCCTTCATGGTTTACTCCTTGCCGGGGCTGGTGTTAGCGTCGCCCTCTGCCTTCTGTTTCAGGATGTCGATGGCTTTCACCACGATGGCAGGGATTATGTACGAACTCGGTGATTTGATTAAACGGAAGCGCGAAGAACTCGGACTGAGCCAGGAGGAGCTGGCCCGGATCCTTGGATATAAACATAAAAGCAGCATTAACAAGATCGAGCTGGGCCTTGCCGACGTCCCCAGGACGAAGGTGCCGGCCTTTGCGAAGGCGCTGGGCATGACTCCGGTGGAGTTCTCCGGCTGGACAGAGAAGCGCGTCGAGAGCAGCTTCAGCTATTGCTTGGAGCAGCAGATGGCGCTCCTGGGTTATAACCTCATTTATAGCGCCGACGGCGACGTCATCCTGACCCATGGCGGCGCTGAGTACGAGGTGACAGAGCAGGACGTGAAGGAGCTGGAGACCCGTGTCGCTCTGTATATTGACTTTATGCTGGGCGATCTGGCGAAGAAGGCCCGGAAGATCGGAGGCTGATGCGTATGTTTGGACATGGTAAAAAGAAAGCGGCCGCCGAGATGATGACGCCGCAGTGGATGAAGATACTGGTCGAGAGTCGGGACATCGTAAACAGGACGACGGATCCGGATGTCTTTTTCTCTCGGTATGATACCGTTAAGGAGACGGCCGAAAAGCTGGCCAGCATCTCGAAGTATGTGAAATTTAAGGGAACGAAGCCGGCCGAAGTGTTGCGGATGGCTGTGGATCAGGAGCAGGCCGCCGTCCGGGATCTGATCGTTCGCTGCTTCCAGAAGGCCCAGCTGAACGCCGAGAAGCTGAAGACAGAGAAGGGAAAGCTCGGCCAGTTTGAGAAGTTCCAGAGCTCTCTGGAGATGTACTTCTTCCGGATGTCTGGCGAGAACGCCCGGCTGGTCCAGGATCTACACGATGAAGCACTGAAGCAGATCGGAGGGTGAGCCTATGCGTGGCGTTATTTATGCCAGATACTCACCGGGCCCACGCCAGACGGAGCAGTCCATCGAGGGCCAGGTGGCTGATTGTAAATATTATGCAGAGGAGAACGGGATCGACATCATCGAGATATATGCAGACCGGCACGTCTCCGGCAAGAGCGTCGTCGGCCGTGACGAGTTCCAGCGGATGCTGCGCGACGCGGAGAAGGGGCGCTTTGACTGCGTCCTGGTGTGGAAGATCGACCGCTTCGGCCGAGACCGCCAGGACATCGCCCTGGGAAAAATGACCTTGAAGCGGGCAGGCGTCAAGTTGATGTATGCCCGGGAGAGTGTACCGGACGGCCCGGAGGGGATCATCCTGGAGAGCGTCCTGGAAGGCCTGGCCGAGTATTACTCCGCCGATCTCCGCCAGAAGGTTATCAGAGGCATGAAGGAGACAGCGAAGAAGGGCCAGTATTGCGGCCAGTCCCTGCCCATCGGGTACAAGGTGGACGCGGAACGCCACATTGTCGTGGATGAGCGCGAGGCTGCGGTTGTCCGGGAGGCGTTCAAAATGCACATTGCAGGCGCCCAGATCCGGGACCTGGTGCAGCTGTTCGCTGATCGTGGGATCATGGGCCGGCGCGGCAAGCCGGTCTCCAACGCTGTGATCTATCGGATGCTCCGGAACGAGAAGTACCTGGGCGAGTTCTACATCCAGGACGTGAAGCTGAACGTGGAGCCGATCATCGACCAGGCGACCTTCCTGGAGGCTGCCCGGCATTTTAAGACGAGCCGCAACAATGCGGCAGGGAAGGCGAAGGTGAACTATTTGCTGAGCTGTAAAATGTTCTGCGGGTACTGTGGTTCCCTGATCAATGCAGAGACCGGCACCGGGAAGCTGGGGAAGGTGTACCGGTATTACAAGTGCGGGGACAAAAAGCGCGGGAAGAAGTGCGAGCTGAGACCGTTCCCGAAGGAGCAGCTGGAGGATGCAATCATTCTGGCCACGGTGAACGATATGCTGACCGACGAGATGATCGAGAAGCTGACAGTCCGGATCCTGGAAGTGCAGGAACAGGAAACCGCCGACGATCCCGTTGTGGGATTGCGCCGGCGGCTTGACTCAAATAAAAAGCGCCAGCGGAACTTGCTGGACGCGATAGAAGAAGGCGGGGCTCGTGGCCTGGTCTCTCGTTTGGCTGCTCTGGAGGACGAGGAGGAGCAGTTGGTCCTGGAGATCCAGCGGGCAGAAATAAAAAGACCCCGACTCACCCGTGAGGTGGTCGAGGCTTGGCTGCGCTCCTTCCGCGCCGGCGATGTGACCGACGAGGACTTCAGGGCGCGGTTGGTTGACACGTTCATCGCCCGGGTAGAACTCCGAAACGATGAGGCTCTGATCTTCTACAATATCAGAGAAAAAGGGCCGCACTCGCGTGTTCGAGTACGGCCCGAATGGTGGAGGCGAGGGGAGTCGAACCCCTGTCCGAAAACCACTTGCCACAGCTTTCTCCGAGTGCAGTCAGTCTTTTGGGATTCCCCTCACACAGCGCCGACAGACAGGCTCTGTGCTACGGTAGTCTTTAAGTCATGACGGCGGGCAAGACGAACCGACGTTCACGTTCACCGCTCATCGACGCCTTCATCCGGGCCGCGGTGTTCCCGGCGAAGACGGCAGCCTAATTAGGCCGCGACAGCAACAGTATTGTTGTCGTTTAATTTAAAAGTTTGCGGATTTTAAAGTGTGTCCGCACCACTACTCGCTTACTGAAACTCACGATCCCCGTCGAAACCTTTACGCCCCCATATAAAAATCAGTGATTGCGCTCTTTCATTGCACGTTCGGCATCGCGTTTTGCTTCGCGCCGCGCCATATCTTCGCGCTTGTCGTAATTCTTTTTACCCTTGCAGACCCCAAGCTGCAGTTTTACGCGTGATCCTTTAAAATAAAGTGACAACGGAACAAGCGCATA
This sequence comes from Acutalibacteraceae bacterium, assembly GCA_050947015.1. Classification (GTDB taxonomy): domain Bacteria; phylum Bacillota; class Clostridia; order Oscillospirales; family Acutalibacteraceae; genus CAKXIK01. Next base: position 33,784 of record JBMNVT010000020.1, on the reverse strand, counting down.
GCCATCCTGACGAACCAGGCCGAACAAACGCAGGATCTCCCGCTTGTGCAGAAGCAGCCGCCTGACCCTCATCGGGTCACGGTTAAAGATGTTTCCCTGTTCATACGAGCTGATATGCATTCCGTTGACCATCATCTCGCCGTGGTCAACCTCGCACCAGGAGTCTTTCAGATTAACTTTGCCCTGCCGGATGGATTTCACCTCGGTTCCGCAAAGCTCAAGCCCCGCCTCCAGACTTTCGATCACGAAATAGTCGTGGTAGGCTTTTTTGTTTTGGGCAATGGTTTTCAACTCGGGGTTCACAAAAAAGCCCCCTTTCTCTTTTCGTGTTGATCCCGTACTTATATTGTATCACAAATTCGCAAAAAAACAAACAGATTCTGTCGTCAGAATTCGCCGCGTCCTTCCAGTGCGCGGGTCAGCGTCACCTCGTCGGCATACTCCAGATCTCCGCCCACCGGGATTCCGTACGCTAACCGCGTTACCTTAATGTTCTTCGGCTTAATTAGCTTGGAAAGATACATCGCGGTCAGCTCGCCTTCCACCGTCGCGTTCGTCGCCATGATCACTTCCTGAACGCCGCCCCGGTCGATCCGCTCCATCAGCTCCCGGATAAAAATATCATCGGGACCAACGTCGTGAATCGGCGAGATGGTTCCTCCCAATACATGATAAACCGCATGAAACTCCCCGGTTCGTTCGAGCGCAAAAACATCGCGCGGGTCTTCCACAACGCAGATCACAGAATGATCGCGTGCGTCGTCCGAACAAATGGAGCAGACTTCACTGTCGGTAAAATTCCTGCAGATCTTGCAGCGTTTAATCTGCTCGTGTGCATCCAGCACCGTCTGAGCAAACTGCTGCGCTTTCTCCTTCGGCATCTGCAACACGTAATACGCCAACCGCTGCGCAGTCTTGTGCCCGATTCCGGGCAGACGTTCAAATTGTTCCACCAATTTGGTCAGCGGCAAAACACTGTAAGCAGCCATTAAAACATCCCCGGAAAGCTCAAATTACCGGTAATCGCACTCATTTTCGCCTCTTTATCCTCGGTTGCCTTGCGCAGCGCTCCGTTGACCGCAGCAACAACAAGATCCGCCAGCATGTCAACATCCTCAGGATCCACGACCTCCGGTTGCAGTTTGATGGAGCTGACCTCCATTTTCCCTGTTACAACAGCTTCCACCGCGTTGCCGCCCGCCGTCGCGGAGTATTCGGTCTGCTCCAGTTCTTCGGTCAGCGCGCCCATCTGCTCCTGCATTTTCTGCGCCTGGCGCGCAATGGAATTCATATCGGACGGGCCTCCGCCCATACCCTTCGGCAGTCTTGCTTTCATAAAAAAGGCTCCTTTACTATCAAATTTCAATCAGGCTTTATTTTCTTTCACCGGGATTCCCGCCGCCTCCGCCATACCGGCCAGCGCTGCAAGGGGGTCTTCGGTATCTTTTTCCGGCTTCTGCGCTGTCTGGTACGGACCGAGACGATACGTTTTCCCGGTAACTGACCGGATCGCCTCACGCATTTTGTCTTTTTGGTCCGGACTGTTGCGAAGCATCTCAAACGCCATACTGTTCGGTGCGTCAATCAACACAAAGTCGCCCGAGCAAAAAGCTTTGGAATCGTCCAGAAACGCGCACAGCCCCGGCGAAATCCTGTGCAATGCCTCTAAAATTTCCGGCCATTCTGCCATTGGCGCCGAGCTTTCAGCACTTGGCAGCCCTTCTGCAGAAGGCTTTGGCGGGCGCTGCGGCTGCGGTTTTGCGGGTTTCTTTACTGCCGCCGGAACGCCGTTCTTAACCGCCTGCTCCAGCTTCTCCAGCCGGTCGGCAATATTGTCTGGCAGCGCCGACGGCTTTTCGCACATCCGAACCAATGTCATTTCCATTTCAACACGACGGTTCGCCCCGCGCGCCATTGCCTCCAGGCATTGCTGCAGCGCTTCAATCCGGCTCAGAATTGCCGCTAATGTAAAGCGATGTGCCTGCTGTTCCGCCTGAGCATATTCCTCGTCGCCGACCGTCATCAGCCCGCGCGGCTCTTTCATGGTCTTAAACAGCATCAGATTACGAAAATGAGAAATCAGTTCCTCACAAAGGCGCGCCATATCCTTGGACGCTTCGTGCAGCCGGTCAATATTTTGCAGAATCGCGGCAGTATCGCCGTCGGCAACGGCATCCGTCAGCTGCAGCAGATGTTCCCGACCGGCAAGTCCGGCCGAATCAATGACCACCTGCTCCGTGACCTCTCTGCTGCGGCCAAAGCATTGATCGAGCAGCGAAAGCGCGTCGCGAAGCGCTCCGTCGGCGAGGCGCGCAATCATCAGAGCCGCCTCGCCGGTGATCGTCGCCTGTTCCTGTGAACAGACATACGCAAGCCGCTGCGCAATCGCTTCCGGCGCAATGCGGTGAAAATCAAACCGCTGGCAGCGGGAAAGAATCGTTGCGGGCAGCTTGTGGACTTCGGTCGTGGCCAAAATAAAGACTACATGCGCAGGCGGTTCTTCCAATGTTTTCAGCAGCGCGTTAAACGCGCCGATGGAAAGCATATGCACCTCGTCGATGATATACACGCGATAAGCCGCCGCGGCAGGGGTAAAATTGACCTCTTCGCGCAGCTCGCGGATTGAATCGACGCCATTGTTGCTTGCCGCGTCGATTTCCACCACATCGGTTACGGAACCGCTGTCGATTCCGCGGCAAAGCTCACATTCGCCGCAGGGATCCCCATTCTGCAGGTTCAGGCAATTGACCGCCTTGGCAAGAATTTTTGCACAGGTGGTTTTGCCTGTTCCGCGGGAACCTGTAAACAGATAAGCATGCGCAATCCGACCGGCGCTCAGTTCGTTTTGCAGCGTGACCGTGACCTGCGGCTGGCCGACCACATCGGCAAACACCCGCGGACGCCATTTGCGGTAAAGCACCTGATACACCGGAACACGCCTCACCTTCGTTTCAGAATGAAAGAGCAAGACAGAAGCGCCGCCTGGCGCGGCATGCACACGGGCGTGCGGACAAACAGACTGACTGCATCGCACAAAGCGTTCCGCTTAATGCTGCTCGGTTCCCCGCCTGACATGGTTCGCAGGGCTTTGCCGTACAGGGCCCGCTCGTCCGCACTCCCGTATGCACGCTCGTTCTGTCTTGCTCATTGCGATGCATACAACATAGTTTATTATACCCGATTTACACGGGCTGTGTCAATAGAAAAAGTTCCTCCGCAGCTGCGGCGGCGTACTCATTTACAGCCCGGTTTCGGAAAGCCGAAAATTTCAATCGCCAACCGTCCTTCAAAATTACAACAGTCAATGCACAATCTCCAGCCTGACCCGGATGTAATGCTCGCGCTTTTTACCGGTTCGCCAGGTCATGTGATACTGCGGCGGCATGGTAACACGAAATTTTTCCGGCACACCCGCGTTGATCGCCACCGCAAACTGGTCACAGATTTCCACCCCGGGCAGCAGTCCTTCTTCCGGAAGAATCCGCAGCCCGATTCCGCGGCGGTTTAAAAACACCGAACGATCACGGCAAAGCGCAGGCAGGCTAAGCGAATGCAGCAGCCAGCTCAGCTCCGCTTCCCGTTTTGCCGCCACCGTATCCTCCACCGTAAGGGTCAGCGTTTCGGCATCCATCGTCAGCCGACGGTTCCAGCGCAGAAGAGACTCATACGCACCGGAAAGATCAAGCTCGGCCACAAACAATCCTCCTTGTCGACTGCAGGACAAAATGCCCCCGGTATCGGCACAGCTATTCTCCGGCTGGCCGGTGCCGTCCACCAGAATACAGTTGTGTGCACGGGTCGAATTGGTCCACAGTCGATGATGTTCCGAACCGTATCCCCTTCCGTAATATCCAGACGGCGAAATCAACGCCACACCTCCGTACAACAAGCTGAACGATCCCTGATCCGCGTGGGAATGGCTGGCCGAACCGTAACGGCTGGCACGCGCCAAAACCGCCATGTTCCGCCCGCTGTCATTCAGGTTGCTCTGCATACTCAGAACCCCAGCGCAGGGAAACATCGCGGCGTTCACCGGTTCGCCCGTAATGTGTTGTTCAGGCGGGCTCCCTGCCGGAAGAAACACATCCAGCAGATGCAAAAGAAATACGCTAGGCTGCGGAATTTCGCGCTCCTTTTGCCGCGCGGCCTCCGGGCCAAACCTCTCCGCATACGGACGGAACGGATCCTGCGCAAAAAAGCCGGGCCATTCGGCATCCTCGCTGCGGCACCAATAGCCGTCACCGAACGGATGAATTTCAAATTCTGGCGCGACAAAGTGCAGCAGATACTGCGAAAACCGTTGGTAAAACGGCCGGTTCAAGTAACTGACGCCCAAAAAACGATCCACCGCAGAAAAAAACGGCAGATACCATTTGGTATAGCTCGAGGCATAGAACGGGCCTTCCGCCCAGCTGCCGTCGGAACCTCCGTAAAACGGAAAAATTCCGCCGTAAATTTCCGCCGCCGTATCGAGCCAGCGAATCAGCTTTTCCCGCGGGCACTCGCTGTCCTTGAGGATCATCGCCGCTTCGCCCAAATACGCCGGCAGCCGCCCTACATGCGAATCCCCCGGATTCTTTACATAATCGGTCTGTATCAGGCGGTCTTCACACTGCTGCGCATACGCCTCTATTGCGCGCTGAACCACGCGGCGCTCCTCTTCTGTCAGCAGATCGTAAATCAGGTCATACACCGCCGGAAGACATCGCGCGTTGCTCAGCCCGATCTCGTCCCCTCCGGCTCCCATCACCGAACATTCCTCATCCGGATCCCAATGGCAGACCGTCAGCAGAATCCGTTTTGCCAGCTCTCCCGCCTGCCTGTTATCCAGCAGCAAATATCCCAGCGCACAGGCCACCAGATTCCTGTCGATAAAATCCCGGTATCGTCCAAAATATTCACGGTATGGCAGTGCCTGCGCATCCGACAAAAATCTTGGTGGCTCCGGGACTCCCTCCCGAAGTGCAAGCGCAATATTCCTGCGCAGGGTTTCGACATCCCGCAAATGACCGCGCAGCAGCGCCTCTTTGTCGCTGTAAAAAAACAGGTGCCGCGGGTGCAGTTTTTCCGGAACCGCGTCAAAGATCTGTCTGCCGGTCGGGCGCAGAAACTCCACGGCGGTTTCCGCAATCGTAAACGAAATCCATCCGCGTTCAGCTTCTGACGTCTTCAGGTTCCATTCGTACTCCCCGGCCGGGAACACAACGTCGGGTACAAGATAATTCTTTTGTGTCACACCCTGCCATGCAAAACCGTTTCTGCCGCGCACGCAGACGGTATACTCCGCATTTTCTTCATAAATCCAGATAAAACAAGGCGGGTTTTCCCAAACGGTTTCCCCTGCGGCAGGGAACGGAAAAACCTGCCGCGGAGAGGTCCGCTTCTGGAGCAGCTGCCTCATACCACATTTGCTCCTTCCATTCAAAAAATCAAAACTTTTCCTCTGTTCAGGCTTTCTCTTCTTTTTTCGGGGCTGCGGAATTCCAAAGGTATTCTCCCGTGACCGGGTCGATCCTGCCGACCTGCCTTGCGGGAATCCCCGCTATAATCGCATAGTCGGCCGTGCTGTGGGTAACGACCGCTCCGGCGCAGATTAGGTTTGCACGCCCGATTTTCACCCCGCCGGTCACCGTAATATTGCTTGCCAACCAGCTTCCCGCGCCGACAACGATGCTTTCGTCACAATCGCCTTCCGTCCGGTCGGAAAAGCATCCTGTGGCGGGGTCAAATTTGTGATTTCCCGCAGCAAGCGAGCAGTGCGGGCCGATCAGCACATTGTCCTCCACCGTGACGTTCCCGTTCAGGTAAGAATACAGCCCGATAAACACATGGCGTCCCACCTGTTCCCGCGGGATACGAAGAATTGCCCCGGGCGCTACCAGCACCTCTCTGCCGCCAAACCCGAGCAGCTCGGCGCGGCGGGCATTGTCCTCCGCATTGTCGGAACCATTTGCGTAGCGGGTCATCCGGGCAAATTCCTCTTCCGGCAGCTTCATTTCCTGCAGATCGTTCCACTCCATCGACAAAAACATCCTTTCGTTCGTTTTTTCACACCGGCCTTTTTCCGTGAACGGCTTTGTGCGCGCGGCATTCCGCAAAATAATCATCCAGAGAAAAAATCCCAAATTCATGGATAATATCCCAAACCGTACGGTCGGTTCCCTCGTACGACAGCATTACCGCTCCGATATGGCCGGGGTCATGAATCACCAAACGGTCGCCGTATTTCTGTTTAGCGGCAAAAAACTTCGGCTCGTTCCGGTCGATGTGAACCAACGCATAATCGAGGTTGATTTTCCCGGTCACAAACGGATAATAATTGGTCGAGGCGGCAACCGTTTCTCCGAACGGATTCAGGATTCGGCTTTGATCGTTACAGATTGCACCCGCAAAAAACGAGCGGCAGCCGTAAGCCCAGTACTCTTGAGAAAGCCCCCCGTGATACATTGAGGAAAACACAATCAGATCAGGTTTTTGAGCGGCATAGCGGTGCATCAACTCATTAAAATTAAGGTCAAAGCAGATCGCGCAGGCAACCCGGCCAAAATCCAGTTCAAACACCGGAGCCTCGGTGCCGTAGGCAATTTCGCCCTCGTTCAGCTCTGCAGGCACCAGATGATTTTTATCATAGATCCCGACGATATCGCCATTCCTGTCAATCAGCTGTGTGGAATTGCGGAACGGAAGCCGCTCTTCTTCCGGCAGAAAGCGGCAGGCGGAATACGCAATATTGCAACGGTTTTTTCTGGCAACCTCCCGGTAAAAATCCCGAATACGGTCTCCGCGGTAGCGGTAATATTTTTTGCGCTGTTCCATGGTGAAGGAGGGGAAACGGTCGCACGCCTCCGGCACAACGATCAGGTCGGGGCTGTCGGGCAAAACCCGGTCCAAATTTTGCTGCAGATAAGTCATCATCTCCTGAACCTTGGATTCCAGATCATCGCTGTACGGAGAATGCGCCAACGCAGGTTGAGAGAGTAACGCCAGTTTTACGAAATTGGCCATTTCAATCATTCCTTTCAGCGTCTACAAAATCGGTGTCTTTTCTTCAATTTTAACATGCTATTTGGCAAAAAACTACCGGTCATTTTTTGCGGCAAACCTCTAAAATTTTGCAACAACGTTTCTCATGCCACTCATAAATCTGCACAAATTGTGCTGTGCTTTTTTAGCATTGAAATTGTTTTTGGTTTGTGCTACTATTCCTGCAGAATATACTCAAAGAAAGTAGGAGTTGAGTTTTATGCCAAAAATGATGCCGGAATACCTCAGCAGCACGGCGATTACCCGCTGGAACGGTGGAGCGCCGATCCTTTCCAGCCGCGATGTGCCGTACAAGGCCGACCTTGTATTCAACGCCGGAGTAGCCAAATACAACGGAAAATACGTGATGGTATTTCGGGATGATTACGGATTTTCTGAAAAGGGAGAAGAAGAAAACCACGGCACACAGCTCGGAATCGCATTCAGCGACGATGGCATCCGCTGGGATGTTTCTCCAAAGCCGTTCTGGAATTCTGAAATGTTGGGCGATCCGGAAATCCTGCGTGTTTACGACCCCAGACTGACGGTTCTGGAAGGCAAATGTTATCTCTGTTTTGCCGTTGATACACGCCACGGACTTCGCGGCGGAATTGCAGTAACAGAAGATTTCAGCAACATTCAGATTCTCAGCATGACGGTGCCTGACAATCGGAACATGGTTCTGTTTCCCGAAAAAATCGGCGGAAGATATGTCCGTTTGGAGCGCCCATTCCCGGTCTACTCCCGCGGCGGAATGGATCGGTTCGATACATGGATTTCTTATTCGCCCGACTTGCGCTACTGGGGTGACAGCTCTCTGCTGCTCGCCGTTGAGGATGTTCCGTTTGCCAACGACAAAGTCGGTCCCGGCGCACCGCCGATCCGGACGGAAAAAGGATGGCTTTCACTGTTTCATGCCGTGCAGATTGACCACAGTCGGGGCAAAAACGGATGGGAAAACACCTGGCAAAAATGCTATTGTGCAGGGTTAATGCTCCTTGATCCGGAAGATCCCAGAAAGATCCTCGGTTATTGCCGGCAGCCACTGCTTGCGCCGGAAACAAAATGGGAAACTGACGAAGGATTCCGCACAAATGTTATTTTCCCGGGCGGAATGATCCTGGAGGAAAGCGGAGAGGTAAAGATTTATTATGGGGCAAGCGATACGGTCGAATGCCTCGCCACTGCAAATGTTGACGATCTTCTGCGCCTCTGTCTGGAATCCGGCGAAAAATAACGCTACCGCGGTTTTTTCCATGTGCGTTGTCACATGCTTTTTGATATAACAAAAATTAACTGTGCCCATTCGCCTGAAAAGACGAATGGGCACAGTTTTTGCAGAAAGTTTAAAACCGGTCGACCTCAGCCAACATCAAAAAATTTCGTCATTGTGTCCGTTCATTTGGCACAGATGCCTCTCACACAAAATTGCGCCGCATTCACCTTCAGCGGATTCGTAAGGTCTTAATTTCATACGGGAGGATGGTAAACGGAATTTCATTGCCGTGAGCCGGGAGAGTCCGAATCGGCTCTTCAAGCAGATTGCACTCTTGCACCTCGGAAAACGGACGGTTCCAGTTCAGCGTCGCCTGTGTGCGGGCGTTTTCACACTCATACATACGGACGATAACGCCGTTTTCGTCTTCGGCCTGCTTAATTGTTTCCACAACGACGTTCTTCGCATCGGTCGAAGCCAGAGAAAAAGCATCTCCCGGTCTGCCGCCGACAACTGCATAAGCCGGCTGATTGAGGAAATACGCCTGTGCCACCGTTTCGGCGCCGCGCCAGGTCTCCGCGTGCGGATAGAGCGCATAAGTAAACACATGCTTTTCCTGATCGGTCGTGGGGTTCGGTTCAATACCGGATTTAATCAGCGTAATCGCCATGTTCCCGTCGTGTACCGAATGGCCGTATTTGCAGTCGTTGAGCAAGCTGACGCCGTAATGTCCTTCGGAAACGTCGATCCACTTTTGCCCGCAGCTTTCGAACCGCGCCTGATCCCAACTGGTATTAAAGTGGGTTTTGCGCGTCACATTGCCAAACTGAATTTCAAATGTTGCCTCGTCCGAATGGATATCCACCGGAAAATGCACCTTGAGCAGATGCTGATGCTCTTTCCAGTCGACCCGGGTTTCAAAGTCGATGCGCGGGCAGTCGGCATAAAAATGAATTTTCTGGAAAATCGTCGAATTGCTCACACGGCGCTCCAGCTCCAGAGTTGCGCGAACCGGGCCAAGCTCGGTCCACTCCATGCGCTGCAGGTCGGTCACATCCCAGAACTTTTCCGTATAATAGCAGTCGATATCCCAGTTGTCATAATAAATCGGCTTATCCTCATAGACACGCATCAGGTTGATGCATTCGCCGGAGCGAACCACCTCGCGGTTGTTCTTTCGGTCAAACAAACTGGTAAAAAGCCCGTCTTCATCCACTGCAGCACGGTAAAACGGCGTTTCCAGCACATTGCCGTTCAGGGTTATCGCCTGCGGCACACCCGCCGCAGCAGCAGGCGCAAAGGTTTTGAAGCCCTTCGCCGGCAGCGCGGGCAAAAACGCGACCGCTCCGTCATCTGTTTGCTGCACCGGATACAGCGCTCCGGATTCGTCGGTCAGCGCGGCGGCCTCGCAGCGGCCCAGCTTGACAACATCGCCGCGCAGCTTGCCGGTTGTGTTGAAGACCGTTACGCCGTCTCCCTCCGGGGTCAGCGCAAGCAGGCGTTCCTGTGTCAGCTCGCCCATTGTTTTGGCGATGGCCTCATACTCCTTTTTCGTCACCTCATAGACCTCGTGAATGGAGGTGCCGGGCAAAATGTCATGAAACTGATTCAGCAGAACATTTTTCCACATCTCGTTGAGCTGCTGCACAGGATACTCCACCCGCGGCGCCGCCAGAACGCTCAGCAGCTCCAAATCCATTAGACCCAGCTCGCTTTTCCGGTTCGCGCGTTTGTTGCGCGCCATCGAGGTGTAGGTTCCACGGTGATATTCAAAATACAGCTCGCCTTCCCAGGTGGGCAGGCGCTTGCTGCCCTTTACTCTCTGCGCAAGTTCATCAAAATACCGGCGGGCAAACACCTGGCGTACCTTAGGAATCCCGCGGATCCCTTTTTCCATGCGTTTGCTTGTTTCAAGCATTTCGCGGGTTGGTCCCCCGCCCCCGTCTCCATAGCCGAACGCAATCAGGATATCATTGTTAATCTCTTTGTTCTGATAGCGCTCCCAGCCGCCCATAATGGCGTCCGGGTGCAGCATACCGTTGTAGGTGGTGAAAAAGTTTTTAACATCCTGCCCAACGCCGAGCGTTGAAATAAAATGCGTCAAAACCTCGCTGCCGTCAATTCCGCGCCACTCAAACGTATCGAACGGCACTTTGTTGAACTGGTTCCACGAAAGCTTGGTGGTCATAAAATAATCGATGCCGCACTTTTTCATAATCTGCGGCAGCGCACCGGAATAGCCAAAAACATCCGGCAGCCAGAGAATCCGGTTATCCACGCCGAATTCCTCGCGGAAAAACCGCTTGCCGTTCACAAACTGACGCACCAGACTTTCGCCAGAAGTCAGGTTGCAGTCGGCTTCCAGCCACATGCCGCCCTCCGGTTCCCAGCGCTGTTCCTTTACGCGCTGCTTCAGCCGCTCATAAAGCTCCGGATACCGATCCTTTAAAAACTGATAAAGCTGCGGCTGGCTTGACATAAAACGGTAATCGGGATATTCCTCCATCAACTTGAGCACGGTGGCAAAGCTGCGGCCAACCTTTTCCCTTGTCTGTTCCACCGTCCACCACCACGCAACATCAATATGCGTATGGCCGATGCAGCTGGCAATCACGTCCTCAGACCCGGCAAGCTCCGTATAAAGCGCCTGCTGCAAATATGCCGAAGCCTCGCGCAGCGAAGCGTAAAATTCGGCGGAATATGCGTTGCGCAGGTCGAGCCGGTTGACCGCTTCGTTGAGTGCGTTTTCAATCAGCATTCTGTTTCTGTCATCTCGCTCCATTCGGGAAAACGCTTCCAGCGGAACCGACAGGTCGTAGTACAGCGCTTCAATCTCAGGATCGACCTCCTGCATTTCAACGATCAGGTTAAACTCACTGTGCAGCGTCCCCGTATATGACTGCAGTTCCAGACAAAGCTGCTCGCCCGCCCGCGCCTTTTCACAAAGAAAAACGTCGCGGTGATTCATGTCGAGCCCCTGTGTCGCCTTGCCATTGACAAACAGCAGGAACTGTGGATTTTTGCCGTCATCCCATTCTTCAATTTGAGTGCGGACATGCATCCACAACGGCTTTCCGTCCAGCTTTTGCGGCACCGTAAATTGCGCACGGAACCAGTAATGCCTGTCCGGCCCATACCAGTGCATGGTGCGGCTGTCAAACGGAAGCCATTCCTGTGCATCCGCGTCCGCGTCTGCCGGGTGAATAAAATTCCCCGTTTTATAGCACAGGTCGTTCACTGCAACGCGCTGCTTGATACGCAGGCGTTTCAGTTCGTCGCAAATCACCCTTACCCTTTTATCCAGAAATTCCATGAACGCAACCAATCCTTTCCGCGCAGCCGGAGCAACGGCTGTCTTTTTCTGCTTTACAGCGGTCTTTCACGCATTACCCTCATCAGCTCGTCCACGGTGGTAAACGCCAAGCCGGTGACGGTGTCGGCACAGCCGTAATAAATTGCAATGCGGCCGGTGGAAGAATCGGCCAGCGCCGCACACGGAAACACGACGTTCGGCACGTCGCCGACGCATTCGTACAGCTCATAGGGAGCCAAAATATAGTCGCGCGAACGGGCCTTCACCTTCCACGGCTCGTCTAAATCCAGCAAGGCAACACCCATGCGATAAACATAACCGTTGCAGGTGGTAAGCACGCCGTGATAAATCAGCAGCCATCCCTCGTCGGTTTCAATCGGCGTCGGCCCCGGGCCGATTTTTGTAGACTGCCACGCAGACTCGTCGCCCTTGACCGTTCCCATCACATAGCGGTGGCAGCCCCAGTATTTCAGGTCGGGGCTGCGGCTGACAAAAATATCGCCGAAGGGCGTGTGCCCGGTGTCGCTCGGGCGGCTCAACATCATATATTCCCCGCCGATTTTGCGTGGAAAAAGAACCCCGTTGCGGTTATAAGGCAAAAATGCATTTTCAAGCTGCGTAAACGTTTTAAAATCGTCAGTATACGCGACCCCGATCGTCGGTCCGTGGTAGCCGTTGCACCAGGTGATATAATAATGGCCGTCCAGATAACACACACGGGCGTCGTAACGGTATTCCCGTTTCAAAATTTCCGGGTCTGCACCGGAAAAAACAATCGGTTCGTCATTAATGTTCCAGTGCAATCCGTCCTTGCTGAAGCCCGCAAAGAGATCCATACTGACGGAGCGGCTGTCGCAGCGGAACACGCCTGCGTAACCGTCGCGAAATGGTACAACAGCGCTGTTAAACACGCTGTTTGAATTTTTCGTCGCGCGCCGGCCCAAAATCGGGTTTTGGGAATAACGCCAGACCGGCAGATCCTCTCCGGCAGGTTTTTCCTGCCACGGCATGCCGGGTAGAGGCTTTCCTATTATTTTGCTCATGCAAATTCTCCTTCAGAATAATCAAATGTGGTTTTTTGTTCGTCCTTGAAAATAGGGAAACCCGAAGGTTTCCCCATAAACCATGCATTTGTTGTGCAGCCGGCCAAATACATCTTATTTGAAGTACTTGTCAATCTGCTTTGAAATGGTTGTTAATCTGCTCCTGTGCAGCCGCAAGCAAATCGTCAAAACCGGCGGCACGCATTTCCTTCATCATGGCGGCAACAGTAGTTTCCGGATCGGCAGTGCCGGTGAGAAGTTCGCCCTTGTAGCGCTCAAAGATGGCAGTGCAGTTCGCAATCTGATCGGCGTAGTCGGTTGGATCAAACGTAAAGCCAAGCAGCACCGAAGCCTTTGCATTTTCATTCAGGGTTTTCACTTCATCCCACTGGTTAAAATCAACGTCGTCCAGCTGAGTAACATTGAAGAACGTGCCCTGCGTATAACCCGCCATGCTCCATTCCGTATTGTTGCGGTGAACCCTGTTGTCAGAGGTGTAAGTGAAATTATCCCCTTCGAGACCGTAGTAAAACGCATCGCGAACCTTGGAATCGGTGTTGACCAGCTGCAGGAACGCAAGCGCCTTGTCCGGATTTTTGCAGTTGGAGGAGATGCAGTTTAGAGAGCCCTGAACCGTGTCGTTGGAGGCAACGGTATCTCCCCACTGGTACGCAACGGCTTCCTTGCCCATGTTCGGGCCCCAGGTTGTGGTGGCGGCACCGCTCCAGCCCTGCGCCACAAAGCAGGCGCGGTATTTCGGCGCTTCGGCCAGTGTGGCGGCATCCTGATTAATCAGGCCGGCTTTGTACCATTGATTCAGTGTTTTAAGGTCGTTCATAACGTCTTCCTGCTCAAACACAGCGACAACCTTGCGATTGTTGTCATCGTAACGAACGCCGATCGCCGGCATCCCGGTTCCCATGCGGTCGTACCAGCCGGTAAGAGCGCCCAGTCCGTCGGAAGCAAGGATGAACGGCGCGGTGTTTTCTCCGTTCTTGATCGTGGTCAGGGCATCGGTCAGGCTGTCCAGCGTATGGAGCTTGGAAACATCCAGCTTATACTTATCCAGCAGTTCCTTATCCCAGACAAAGTATTGTGTTGCGGAGCTGTCCTTGTAGGTTGGAACCGCATAAATCTTGCCGTCAATTTTGCAGGCTTCCCAGTAATCGGCGGGGATTTCCTTGTAAAGCTCCGAAGCCGCGGACTGCACAGTGTTGGTAATGTCCGCAAAGGCATTCAGGCGAACGTCACTCGCGTAAGTTCCCATGTCGGTAAAGAGAATGTCGTAGTCGCCGACAGTGTTTACGATTACGCTGCGGCGGCTTTGCCAGTCACCCCACGCTACTACTTCAACATCGATGTTGACGCCGATTTTCTCTTCCAAATATTTGTTGATGTTCGCCTTCCAAGCGTCATAATTGGTGGGCATACCGTTGCCGACCATGACCCATTTGAGGTTGACAACCTCTTTCGAAGGCTGCGCTCCGCTTCCGCTCGCCGCAGAAGACGTTTCAGCAGGTTTGCAGGCGGTAATGGAAAGCGCCGTCACAGCCGCCAGAGCAAGTGCGAAAAGTTTTTTTACTTTCATACAGATTTTCCTCCTTAAAATTGTGCGTTTATTATGTGTAAAAGCAAACTGCTTTTGCAGCCCTGTCAATGCATCGGCTCATCCCTTGACGGCGCCGATGGTCAGACCGGAAATAAAATATTTCTGAAAGAATGGATAGGCGCAGGCAATCGGGATAACAACCACAACCGCAATCGCCATTCGTACACCCTCCGTCGGCATCTGGCTGATATACTGCTGCAGAGACGCGCCCGCCGACGGATTGCTGGCGATATACTGAATCTGCGTAATCATCTTGTTCAGCAGTGCCTGCAGCGAGAACAGACTGCCGTCCGTAATATAAAGGCTGGACTGAAACCAGTCGTTCCAGTAACCAAACGAAAGAAACAGCCCAATGGTAGCGAGCACCGGCTTTGAAATCGGAAGAACAATGCTGCCAAAAATCCGGAACTGTGTAGCGCCGTCCATCTTTGCGGATTCAATAATGGATTCCGGAATCGTGCTCTTGAAAAATGTTTTGCAGATGATGATATTGAACGACGAAACGGCCAGTGGAAGAATCAGTGCCAAAATGTTGTTTCCAAGCCCCAACAGATTGTTTGTTACCACATAATTTGCCAGCATGCCACCGTTGAAGATCATGGGAATAAACACAACGTAAGTGAAAAAGCCTTTCAGCCTAAAGCCCGGCCGGCTAAGCACATAGCCCATCGTAGTCGTCAAAAACAAACCGAGCACTGTTCCCAGCACCGTTACCAAAATGGAGATCCACAGCGCATGCAGAATGGTTGCACGCTCGTTCCACAAAAACGAATATGCCGCACCGGAAAAGGAACTTGGGACAAACTGATACCCATTGACCGCCAGGGACGCCTCTGAAGAAATGGAAACCATAAACACCAGAACCAGAGGAACAATGCACATGACGGCAAAGAGCAGCAGCAAAATATTGAATATCACGTTGGTCGCCGGCTTAATCCGGTTCAGCCGGTTCAGCTGCTCTGTTTTGGAACCAATCGTTTTCCTGCTCACAGCTTCTTTCCTCCTTCTCAAATAATTGCGCTGTCCGCATCAATTTTGGACACAATAAAGTTTGCAATTAAAATTGTAATGCAGCATGCAATCGACTGGAAAAACGAAGCCGCCGCCGTCTGACCGATCGGCGCGTTGGTGCGGATCGCATTATAGATATAAGTGTCAAACGTGGATACCGTGGTATACAGCGAATTCGGAATATGCTGCGTAACCTGATAAAACAAACCGAAATCGGAATAAAAAATCCTGCCGACATTTAAAATAAACATCATCACAACAACCGACTTGATGCTTGGCAGCGTAATGTATTTTGCCTGCTGCCATTTGGATGCGCCATCAATTACTGCCGCCTCGTAAAGGCTCTGGTCAATTCCCGTAATGCTTGCAAGGTAAACGACCATGCTGTAACCAACCGTTTTCCACACCTGCATAAACACCAGAATAAACGGCCAGTATTTCGCTTCGGAATACCACTGAACCGTTTGTCCGCCCAGTGATCGGATCACGCTGTTCATCAGCCCTTTGTCCGGGCTGAGAAACGCGTAAACAAAATAACTGACGACAACCCACGACATAAAGTGCGGAAAAAACATCATCGTCTGATAAACCTTGCCGGCGCGTTTGTTGTAAATCTGGCTGATAATAATGGCCAGCGCCACCGGAATCAATGCGCCCAAAATGATAAATACAACATTATAAAGCACCGTGTTGCGCAGCAGCATTCCAAACGCATTGGATTCAACGAAGAATTTGAAATTTCTGAATCCTACCCAGTCGCTCTTCATCAAACTGTAAAGAAAGCTGTGTCCGGGTGCAATTTTGAACGTCTTAAACGCGATAATGATGCCGAACATGGGAAGAAAAGCAAAAATAGCAAACCAGAGAAAACAGGGAAGCCCCAGCAGGCTGAGTTCTGTATCGTCCCTTGTCCATCGTTTTTTATGCTTACTTTTTTTATTTTTGTTAATTTGCAATTGATCCGTTTTCATAACTTTCCTCCTAACATTATTTAGAAGTAGCGTATCCGTTTTTTACAATTGAATTATATCAGTCGTCAGTAAATATGTCAATAATAAATTTACAAAAACAAATCATTTGTGCACTAATTCTAATTATTTTTATTTATTATGTGAAAATGCACAAATCTTATTTTTATTTTTCTTCGCAATAATCTTTTAAAAAATAAGTTTACAATTTTCTTGATTTTATAAACTTGTTCCGATATAATAGTAACAAAAGATTACTTTATTTTTTATAACTGTTAAGTTACTAATTTGTCGTTTCTCTTTTTCTGCTTGCCGCGCCGGCCGTTTGGCGGCAAAAATTCCGGAACCGACAAACCGCATGTCACGCAGGTGCAGAGCTTTCAGAACAGGAAAGCACTCTGTGTGCCGACCCGCGCCGGTAAATAGGTTGTCCATTTTCCTCTTCATTATTTAGGCGGTCGCCGCCCTCAAAAACTCAGTTGCAAACAAAGCTGCCCTGCCGTTTTGTTTGGGGCAGATGCTTTTCGGAAGATATTGCGCACAAACAAAAAAAAGTGTATACTGAACAATGTGAAAATATGCGCTGTCACTTGCTTTTCCGCTTTTGTAATCCCCGGACCGGGTGAAGGCGACAGGCTTCAATTGTCCTTTGACCTTTCTTCATTTCGGGAACTCAGGCAGGCTCACCCAACTGCAGCCGGAAGCCCGACAAAAAGGAATGATACTTTTATGAGCAAAAAAACAACCATGCAGGACATCGCCGATTCTCTGGGCGTGTCGCGGATTACTGTCTGGAAAGCGCTGAACGACCAGACGGGCGTTTCCGAAGCCGTCAAAGCTCAGGTGCTTGAGCTGGCCTCCCGGCTGGGGTATGCCCGGCGGCCACTGCAAAAAACGGCGGCCCTTTCCTCCGCCGACGAAAAAAACGTAAGCGTGATTGTTTCCCGTCCGGAATCCAGCGTGTTTTGGACCAGTATTATCCACCGGATTGCAAAGGAGCTTTCCAAGTCGGACATCAACCTGCTGTACACCTATGTTCCCTCCTCTGTAGAAAGCGAGTATCAGCTGCCGGCTGCACTGACCAACGGAACCATTCAGGGTGCGATTATTCTGAATGTGTACGACGCACACCTTCTGCGACTGATTGACCAGCTGGAAATTCCAAAGGTATATCTGGACACCGTAACATCTATTTCCACCTATGATCTCAATGGAGACGTTCTGCTGTTGGAAGGCTACGAGAATATCCGCCGCATCACCGGCCTGATGCTTGACCGCGGCCGTACGCAGCTCGGTTTTATCGGCGATATCGATTATGCGCGGACAAATCATGACCGCTACGAAGGTTTTCTGGCCGCTCTGGCCGACCGCGGAATCTCACCCAGACCGGAATTTTGCATGACCGAAAGCTTCAATGTTCACGACTATTACCAGCAGATTGCGCGGTTCCTCGATCATTTAAAAAAGTATCCGCAGGGCTTTGTCTGTGCCAGCGACGATGTGGCATATTTTGTGCTGCAGCACAGCAAGGAAAAAGGGATCCGTGTTCCGCAGGAGCTTGCGCTCAGCGGTTTTGATGGTTGTTCGAATTATAACGGCTCGTCCGATTTTTTGACAACGGTGGACGTGCAGACATCCCTGCTGGGCAAACGTCTTGCCCGGCAGCTGCTGTACCGTATTGAAAACCCTTCGGCCGACTTTGAGCTGATCTATCTGAATTCGCGCATCAAGGAAGGTCCCTCGACAGAAATTTGACGATATCACACAGAAGAATACAAAAACGCGTTTCGCAGGGTCTTTTCCCGTACGAAACGCGTTTTGTAATTTTATGCTGTTTTCCTGTTAAATTGGCTGCCGGCTCTTTTTGCATCGGCCGCAGGCGCCGCCTACTCACCGAATACCGCGCAGTAATCCGCCTTGAATTTTTCGATGCCGCTCTGGGTCAGCGGATGCTTTGTCATTTGTTCCAGCACCTTGTACGGAACAGTTGCGATATCCGCTCCGGCCAGCGCGCAGTCTGTCACATGAACTGGGTTGCGCACGCTGGCAGCGATAATTTGTGTGGAGATGTCGGGGTAATTGGCAAAAATCCGCGCGATGGTCCGTACAAGCTCGACACCGGTCTGGCCAATATCATCCAGTCTGCCGAGAAACGGGCTGACATAAGCGGCGCCCGCGCAAGCGGCAAGCAGCGCCTGATTCGCGCTGAAAATCAGCGTGCAGTTGGTCGGAATTCCCTTGGCGGAAAGCAGGCGGATCGCCTTAAGCCCCTCCGTGGTCATCGGGATTTTCACAACCATATGTTTGGGATCCAGTGAAAAGATTTCCTCTCCCTCGCGAACCATATCCTCCGCTTTTTCGGTGGTCGCCTTCACCTCTCCGGAAATTGGCCCGTCCACAATTGCGGCAATCTCCCGCAGAGTTTCAGCGTAATCCCTGCCTTCTTTGGCGATCAGGCTCGGGTTTGTCGTCACCCCCGCAATAATCCCCATGTCGTTTGCCCTGCGGATTTCCTCCACATTGGCAGTGTCGATGAAAAATTTCATGCAAAGCGCTCCCTTCAAAGCAAGTGGGGATGAGCAAAACAACAATTCTTCGCACAATAACATGAGGGCACAGCAAAGCGCGCCCTCAGAAAAAACGCGCTTCGCTCATCTCTCAATCATTTTTCCTAAAACAATCGTAATACAAAACGAAAGAAATTTCAACCCTTTTTCGCGTTCGCAGTTACACAAATGGATTTTCTGTCGGATAGGGCTGTGTTTTCGGTTGATTATAAGCAATGTCGCCGATTCCAAGAAAACGGAACACATCAAAGAGCGCCCTGCCGCAATGCGAAAAAGCTACTGCGCCGTGATGCGGATAGCGCTTTTCGATTAATACATGACGGTAAAAACGCCCCATCTCCGGAATCGCAAAAACACCGATCCCACCGAAACTGCACGTTTTTACCGGAAGCACCTCTCCCTGCGCAATATAGGCGCGAAGCTCCCCTTCGCTGTCGCACTGCAGACGATAAAACGTAATGTTGCCGGGGGCAATGTCGCCTTCCAGCGTGCCGCGGGTAAAATCGGGGGTGCTTCCCTGCGGTTCCAACAGCCGGTGCTGAATCAGCTGATACCGCACCGCACGGTCGCCGCACATTTTGCAGCTCGGCGTGTTGCCGCAATGAAATCCCATAAACGTATCGGTCAGCCGGTAACCAAATTTTCCGGCAATCTCCTCGTCAAAAAGAGATTGCGGAACACTGTTGTTAATATCAAGCAGCGTAACGGTGTCACCGCTGACACACATGCCGATATATTCACTCAGCGCGCCGTAAATATCCACCTCACACGCCACTGGAATTCCGCGGCTGACCAGGCGGCTGTTCACATAACACGGCTCAAACCCAAATTGCGACGGGAACGCCGGCCAGCATTTATCCGCAAAAGCAACATATTTTTTGCTGCCCCTGTGCTGCTCTGCCCAGTCAATCAGCGTCAGTTCAAACTGCGCCATGCGTTCGCAGAGATCCGGATAATAGCGGCCCTCACCCATCTCCTTTGCCATATCGGCGCAGACGGCAGGGATCCGGCTGTCGCCTGTGTGCTCTTTATAAGCAACGAGCAGATCCAGTTCACTGTTTTCCTCCACCTCGACGCCCAGCTCATAAAGGCCGCGGATCGGTGCGTTGCAGGCAAAAAAGTCCTGCGGGCGGGGACCGAAGGTGATAATCTTCAGGCTGCGCAGGCCAAGGACTGCGCAGGCAACGGGGATAAATTCGGCTATCTTTTCGGCAATCTCACTCGCTGTTCCCACCGGATATTCCGGAATATGTGCGCGCAGACGGCGCAAACCAAGATTGTAGCTGCAGTTGAGCATGCCGCAGAACGCATCGCCGCGCCCATCGATCAGGTCTCCGTCCCCTTCGGCGGCGGCCACAAACATACACGGGCCGTCAAAGTGCCGTACAATCAGCGTTTCCGGCGTTTCGGGGCCAAAATTGCCGAGAAAAACAGCAAGTGCGCTGCAGCCGGTCGTTCTGGCCTCTTCCACTGCCGCGATCATATCGGCCTCATTTTCGACTGTCGTCCGGATCTCCCTGACCGGCAGATTTCGTTTGGAGCACTCTGCGGCAACGGCGGCACGGCGTTTTTCCGAAAGAGAAACCGGAAAACAGTCACGGCTGACGGCGATAAGCCCCAGCATTACTTCCGGAATATTGCTTGATTTCATATGATTCAGCATCCTTTCAGCCTGATCTGTATTGCGTTCATTCCCTGTGGGGTTTCCGCTTTGCCGGGCAAGCGTGTCAGCGGCATCAGTGCCGGGTAAATCCGGCGCCACCGCTCATAGCGTTCCATATATTTTTCCACCAGCTGCGGTTCCGGCACAATCTCCTCACGAATCTGCACCAGAGCAGCTGCGCAGGTCCTGACGTCCGTAAACGCGCCGCATGCCACGGCGGCCAGCATTGCGGCGCCATAACCCGGCCCCTGTTCCGTCTGCGGCAGCTGCAGGGTGATCCCCAGCACATTGGTCAGAATGGTGCGCCAAAGCCTGCTTTTCGCCCCGCCGCCGCAAAGGGTGCTTGTCTGCAGCACGATTCCCTGACTTCGCGCAATCTCCACACAGTCCCGAATGGCGAACGCCACGCCTTCCAGCACTGCCTGCGTCAAATCGGCGCGCCCGGTGTCCATCCGCATACCCACAAATGCACCGCGCGCTGCCGGGTCATTATGCGGGCTGCGTTCTCCCATCAGATACGGCAGAAAATAAACGTCGTTTTCTCCAAGTCTCTCCGGAGCTATCTGTGCCTCCTCGCCCGCAAAATTCCCGGTCTTCAGAATCTCCTCCATCCACCATCTGCTGCAGCTTGCGGCACTCAAAATGCATCCCATCAGATGATAGCCGCCGTCGGCGTGCGCAAAGGAGTGCAGCGCATTGGCCAAGTCCACGCCGAACCGGTCGCTTGTGATGAAAACCGTTCCGGAGGTGCCGAGGCTGATATTGCATTTTCCGTTTCCGACGGCGCCGCAGCCGACCGCGGCGGCAGCGTTGTCCCCTGCCCCGGCGCAGATCACCACGTCTTCCGGAAGCCCCAGCGCGCGGGCGACCGGTTTCCGTATGGTTCCAACCGGTTCGGCGCTTTCAAACAGACGCGGCAGCTGTTGTTCGGAAACACCGCAGATTTCAAGCATCTTCCCGCTCCAGCACCGGTGCTCCACATCGAGCAGCAGCATGCCGGAGGCGTCGGAATAATCGGTTGAAAAAACGCCGGTCAGCTGATAATTGATATAATCCTTCGGTAGCATGATCTTACGGATTTTTGCAAAAAGCGCGGGTTCGTTTTCCTTCATCCAAAGCAGCTTTGGCGCAGTAAAGCCTGCAAACGCAATGTTTGCGGTGCAGCGGCTGAGCGTTTCCCTGCCGATTTCCCTGTTAAGCATTTCCACCTGCTTCTGCGCGCGCCCGTCGTTCCACAGAATTGCCGGACGAATCACCCGGTCGTTTTCGTCGAGCACCACAAGGCCGTGCATCTGCCCGCCGACGCCGATTCCGCGAACCTGCGTGGCGTCGAATCCCTTGAGCAACTCCGGAATCCCGTCGCAGACGGCTTTCCACCAATCTTCCGGATTCTGCTGACTCCAACCCGGGTGCGGAAATTCCAGCGGATATTCTCTGCTGACAATTTTGCAAATGGACCCGTTTTCCTCCATCAGCAGCAGCTTAACTGCCGATGTACCAAGGTCAACGCCGATCAACAGCACCTTCATCCCTCCATACGCCCGTTATTTATCAAAAACCACTTTAATAAAATATATTTATTTAAGTTATTTTTTATCTTACCCTAACTCTTGCAAAAAGTCAATTGTATCCGTCTGAAAATTGCATGATTGATTCCAGATTGACAAATCATCGAAATTCGCCTATCATTTATGTAGTTTCAGAAAATTATTTTTACAAAAGTAAGGCGTGATCTATCGCTATGGCAATTGCAGAGCTTACCGAAACCATTACCGAACGCCGCCGGATGACGCGCAACAGCATTTATCAGTACTTGTACGCTTCGCCCGCTCCCCGTTCCAAACAGGAAATTGCGTCGCATCTTTCTTTGAGTCTGCCAACGGTACACCAGAACCTGAACGAACTGCTGGAGGCCGGTCTGGTGGAGCCCGGCGGGCTGCAGCAATCCACCGGCGGCCGGCGCGCCACCGGCCTGACTGCAGCGGCAAACGCGCGTTTTGCCGTCGGCGTTTCTCTGACACAGAATCACATTCGTTTTCTGGCGGAAAACCTTCGCATGGAGGAAATCGCCTATCAAAAAAGACCTCTGTACAAAACACAGCGCCCTGAAGAGCTTGGCCTGCAGATTGCCGACGGGTTGGAATCTTTTCTGGATCAGCTCGAGTTGAACCGGCAAAAGCTGTTGGGGGTCGGCATTGCAATTCCCGGCATCTTCAACGCACAGGGGGATCAGATTCTTCTGGCGCCCACCATGCAGCTGCACAGCGTCAGCACCGCGCTGCTGACGTCGGCGCTGCCGTATCCGCACTTTGTTTGCAATGATGCCACCGCGGGAGGCTACGCGGAATGGTTTGCACAGGATTCGAGGGAAAGCATCGCCTATCTCTCGCTGGAAAACGGCGTGGGCGGCGCGCTGTTGCTGGGCGGCGCCCCCTACAACGGCGCCAACGGCCGAAGCGGCGAGTTCGGCCATGTCTGTGTGGAACCGGGCGGCCTTGCCTGCAAGTGCGGCAAGCGCGGCTGTCTGGAAGCGTATTGCTCCGCGGCGCGCGTCAGTGATGATCTCGGTATTTCACTGGAAGACTTTTTTGACGGTCTTGCACACCGCAATGCCACACATGAGGCCTTGTGGCAGGATTATTTGCAGCACCTTGCCGCCGGCGTCAACAGCATTCGAATGATACTGGACTGCAGCGTGGTAATCGGAGGAACCATGGCGCAGTATCTGGCGCCGTATCTGCCCAGCTTGCGTAAGCTGGCCGCCGAACTGAATCCGTTCGAAAGCTCCGCAGAATACATTCGCCTGTGCCGTCACCCCAGGCGCGCCACTCTTCTTGGTGTAGCTCTGCATTTTATTCAAGAGTTTATTCAGTCCCTGTAACCGGAGCAACGGGCAAGACTCTCCGGCTGCAATAAGCAAAAACAAACAGATGAAAGGATGATTGGATGTCAATACTTTCTCAACTCAACAGCCCTGCCATGTACCTGATCTGCGGCGGCATCATTTTGTTTGTGGCAGTGGTCTGCGTATTCTTTTTGGTCCGTGCCTACCGCGCCGGAAAATCGATCGGAATGGATACCACCAAAATGAAGCGCGCCATCACCTCCAGCGCCACCTTTGCCCTGCTGCCGAGCGTCGGGATTCTGCTTGGGGTCATCGCGCTTTCCGGCAGCCTTGGGACGCCCCTGCCTTGGCTGCGGCTTTCCGTAATCGGCGCGCTCCATTACGAAACACAGGTTGCCGAGGCCGCCGCCGAACAGGTTGGGCTTTCTCACCTTTCCGCCTCCGAAATGACGGCCACCGCGTTTACCACCATTGCGCTGCTGATGAGCTTTTGCATCATGTGGGGCATGGTGCTTTCCGTCTTCTTCAACAAACGGTATCTTAACCGTCTCCGGGCGCCGGGCAAAAAGTCCTCCGGGCCGAGCTTTGGCGATTCTGCCATGACTGCCATGTTCATCGGCCTTGTCTGCGCTTACATCGGCAGCTACATCGGCAGCCTTGTTTCCGGCAACGGCCTGTTCACCTTTACGGGCGACTGGACACCGCTCGCGGTAGTGCTTGTGGCCGGACTGGCAATGGCCGGTTTTCTCTGGCTTTCCGAAAAGAAAAAGGCCGCATGGGTCGAAAATTTTTCGATTGCCGGCAGTATGATTATCGCTATGGCCGCTGCGGTTTTCATCAAATTGGTTGCCTGACCGCAGGCTTTTGAAGAAAGGAAGGTTTTTATGAACGAACCGGAGAAAAGCGTTTATCTGAAGAAATATAATGAACATACCCACACCTGGGGCCGAATTGTCTGTATCATTACGCTGATCCTGCTCATCGGCGCGCCGTTTCTGATGGGAGTATGCCTCGGCGCAATGCCGGATCTCAGCGCGTTCGGGCGCGGATTTCTTTCCGTCGGGCTGGTCTGGATGGTCAGCAGCGTTGCGGAATACCTGATTTACACCCCCATGCTCGGCGCGGGCGGCGGCTACCTCGCCTTTATTACCGGGAATCTGATCAACATGAAGATCCCGTGCGCCGTCAACGCGCGCGACATTGCCGGGACCAAAACCGGAACTGCCGAAAACGAGATAATCTCCACGCTTTCCATTGCAGCTTCGTCGCTCGTTACCATTCTGGTGCTGGCAATCGGCGTGGCCTTGCTCGCTCCCCTGCAGCCGATTCTGCAGGACCCTGCGCTGCAGCCCGCCTTTGACAATGTGGTTCCCGCTCTGTTCGGAGCAATGGCGTATAAATATTTCCGCCATAATATGAAAATTGCGCTCGTTCCGCTGGCTTTTATGAGCGTGCTGTTTGTGCTGGTTCCGGCGCTGACCTCCTCCACCAGCTTTATGATTATTCCCGGCGGCGCCATCGCCATCGGGATCTCTTACTGGTTTTTCCGCAGAAATAACAGAGAAAGCACCGCGGACTCACACTGACAAAAGGAGATTATCGCTATGAAATACGTCTGGTTTGCCCTGCTTGGGCTGGCAGCATTTCTGGTTTTGCTGCTGCTGATCGCCGTGCTTCGAACCCTGCTGATGCCGCAAAAAAGATCCGATTATAAACCAAAGCCGGACGAGGCGCGCGCTTTGGAATACGCCGAAAAGCTTTCGCAGATGATCCGGTGCGAAACTGTTTCCGACCCGAACGATCCACAGATCGAAAAATTCCGCGTTTTTCACAAGCTTTTGGAAGAACTTTTTCCGTTGGTGCATCAACATCTGGAAAGAAACGAGATCGACGGCAATCTTCTGTTTTACTGGAAAGGGCATTCTCATGAACACCCCATTCTGTTGATGAGCCATCAGGACGTCGTCCCCGCAGAGGGCAAATGGCTTCACGAGCCGTTTGGCGGCGATATTGCCGACGGAAAAGTTTGGGGCCGCGGTGCCGCTGATACGAAATGTTCGGTCATGGCATTTTTTCAGGCTGTTGAAGAACTTCTGCAAACAGGGTATGTGCCGGCGCAAGACGTTTACCTTGCCTCCTCCTGCACGGAAGAATGGGCGGGCGACGGCGCGCCAAAGCTGGTGAGCGAGCTGAAACGCCGCGGCGTGCGGCTGTTTCTGGTCTGCGATGAAGGCGGCGGCATTATTTCGGAACCGATCGGCGGCGTTCACGGTAATTATGCGATGATCGGCGTTTTTGAAAAAGGTAAGGCCGACGTAAAATTTACCGCAGCAAGCAACGGAGGCCACGCCAGCGCGCCGCGCAGACATTCCCCCATTGCGCAGCTGGCGGCCTTCATCCATGAAATAGAAAACCATTCGCCGTTCCGGCGCAGATTCCTGCCGGAGGTTTCGTCCATGTTTTCCACTTTGGCGCCTTACGCCGGGTTCGGCCTGCGGCTTATCCTTGGAAATCTGTGGCTGTTTGCACCGCTGATGAAGCTTGTTCTTCCAATAGTTTCCGCGCAGGCAGGCGCTATGCTGCAAACCACCGTTGCATTCACCATGCAGTCCGGTTCCGACGCGTGCAACGTTCTGCCGCAGGAAGCTTCGGTCTGGGCGAATATGCGGTTTATCCCGCACCAGGGCGAAAAGGAAAGCCTGCAGATCATGGAACGGCTTGCGCAGAAGCATCACCTCACCATGCAGGTTTTGTCCTCCAGTGACTATTCCCGTTCTGTGGATATTCATGGCGCAGCCTTCCGACAGGTGGAGCGGGCCATTCAAAGCTGCTTTCCCGGCCTTGCCAGCAGCCCCTATGTGATGACCGGCGCGACCGATGCGCATTTTTATCAGGATATTTGCGACAGCTGCATCCGCTTTGCCCCGGTCATTTACGGTCCCGAGCAGATGAAAGGGATGCACGGGCTTAACGAGAACATCGGGTTTGACTGCCTGCCCGGTGCGGTCGATTTTTACAAAACACTGATTCGCCTGCAGGAAAACGCCCTGCATTGATTCTTTATTTTGTCCGGGCGCCGCATGACGCCCGGCTTTTTTTATCGCTTTTTCTGTCCTCCGGTTCTTCGTGCCGCTGCAGCTGCTGCGTCAAAGCGCCGCTTCAGCTTTTCAAGCGCCTTTTTTTCGATTCGCGATACATAGCTGCGCGAAATGCCAAGCCTTTTCGCCACGATCCGCTGCGTCAGCGCACGGCTGCCTCCGATTCCGTACCGAAGCAGAATAATTTCTCTTTCCCTTTCATCGAGCGCCTGATTCAGATATTCGTGCAGCTGCTCTGCCTTGATTTTCAGGTCGAGATCGTCCACAATGGTGTCGTCACAGGAAATTACATCGATCAGCGTCAGCGCGTTGCCGTCCTTGTCTGTATCAATTGGATCGCTGATGGAAACATCCTGGGCGCTTTTGCGGCCGTTGCGAAAATGCATCAGAACCTCATTTTCAATACATCTTGCCGCATAGCTGGAAAGCCGGGCGCCTTTTGCTGCGTCAAAGGTGTTGATCGCTTTGATCAGTCCGATAGTTCCGATGGACACCAGATCTTCCTGGTCACTCCAGGAAGCGTAATATTTTTTGATGATATGGGCCACCAGCCGCAGATTATGTTCAATCAGCGTGTTACGCGCTTCTCTGTCGCCAAGGGCAAGCCTGCGCAGACACTCCGCTTCCTCGTCAGCAGAAAGCGGTCGCGGAAACGACCCTCCCGAAACGTTCAAGATCAGGTACAGTACCCTGCTGAACAACTCCCCTATCATTTCCCACAGCATAATTGCACACCCTTTCGACAAAAAAACAATGAATCCGCTGTTATGCCACCCTATGCTCCTCTTTTCATGGATATGAACCAGGCGAAACAAAAATGCCGGACGGTCAAACCGTCCGGCAAAATCATCTGAATGACATCTGTAAAACTTTTTCAGGAAGCGCGTACCGCGGCTAATTTTGGCAGCGAATGCTCCTCTTCATTTCTTTTCCGTCTGTTTTGTCGTAATCCAGACGGTAACGGGCATATCGTGATCCCAGTTCTGCCCGCACGAGGCATAATCCACAACGCCGATTGTGCCTTCCTCCGTTTTCACACGATAATGCTGCTGACAGTCAAACGGCGCCGGTCCTGCATCCTCCACTGCCGCGCAACCGTTCTGTTCCGTTAATAAAACGGCTTTAGCAACGTTTTCACCCAACGGAAACATATTCCTTCGCGCGCGGAAATTCAGCAAACAAAATTCCGGCCGAAATCAGCACACTGCCCATTTGGAGCACATGGTTACCATACCGGTTGGCATCCATTGCTTTCTGGCATTCCAGTACAAGATGGGCAAGGCTTAAGTCGATTAGACGATAAACAAAGAGCCAGTCGACGCGCGGCAAAGCCCGGCCGTCCGCCGTGCCGAGAAGAAAAACGCTATGCATCAGCTCATTGTACGCCATCCCACCTGCATATCCCGCCACTTCATCGATGTATCAATGTGCGGAATGTCAGGGCGGAAGGGTTCATAGGGAGACGCTTCCAACCACAGCCGCAGGATTCGGATCCATTCTTTTGCGTATTTTGTTTCCCCCGTTTTTAAAAACTCTTGGGCCAGCGGCAACAGCATATACAGTCTCTGCGGCTAGCTCTGCAATTCGTGACGCTTTGGCATACCGGTTTTTTCGGACGTATGGTATGAATGCCCCAGTCTATCTTTCCGTCAGCATCACCAGCAAATCAAACACTTCTCCGGTTAATGTTTTTTCAGCAGTGTTTCAGATGTTGCATCCCCAAAATGCTCCGTCATAAAAAAGAAGGCGCCGCCGTCCAGAACGTAATAGGGAAAAATTGATTCTTTTTTCAGAACGTCTCTGGAATACACAAAATACCTTTGCTGCGCCGGAGCCTCATAATTCTCAGAAAGAAAAGGTTTGAAAAATTCGTGATCCATTAAAAATCTCCCCAACAGCATGATAAAACAGCAAGGAAAGCCGGATGGTATCTCTCTCCCGCTTTCCTTGCTGTTTCTACTTGCTGACTGTCTGTTTTTTCTGCGTTTTTATGTTTTTGCGTTCCAAGTTGGAAAATAACAGCGCCAGTGCAGCGGCCGCAAAGATTAAAACTATTTCGATCTGCGTACGTCCGCCCGTTGCCGGTTGATCAGCGCTTCCCGGATTCTTCTGATCGTCCTGACCACCCTGTCCGTCAGGATTCGAAGCGTCTGTCTGGCCTTCTGCCGGTTGATCAGCGCTTCCCGGATTCTTCTGATCGTCCTGACCACCCTGTCCGTCAGGATTCGAAGCGTCTGTCTGGCCTTCGTCGACTCTTCTTACCATCGGGATCATCTCATTGACACTAATCCAGGTGTTTCCTTCGCTGTTGTAATGACCAATAAAACGGATATAACGTCCGGTCCCTGAAATCATGTAGAGTTCACACTGATCGGTGTTGCCAGATGTGTTTCCTGAATAGAGCGTCTGATAATTCTCTCCATCGGAAGACACCATCAGATCAAAGAATGTCGTTCTGTTTCCACCCTGATAGAACGCCATCTGCAGTCCGTCAAAGTGCTTGGTTTCTCCCAGATCAATTTCGATCCATTCCCCGTCACCGTTTGCGGACCATCTGGTAAGAGGGTCGCCATCAATTGCATTTTCCGGTGTGTTGGCAGCTTCAGGCTGAGAACTTACCCGAACGCCAACAATAGGCAGCGATTGATATTTTGTCGAATCCTCAATCCGGACACCCCCTACAAGGGTAATTCTGTATTCCGAAATCTTTGTGCCGTCTTCACTCTTTAGCGTAATCTTGGCGGGGTGATCCCAACCAGCCTGTGTAATCGTCATTTGAACATTCGGATCATCGTTGACTGCGGTTACCACAGGAATATCATAGTCCAACGGCCAAGCCACAGAATAGGAGTAATCATTGGGATCAAATGCATTCAAGACTTCTCCGTTCAGACTGATCGAGGACACCGTGAGCTGTTCGGGGATCTCTCCGTCTGGAATCGCCCAGTCAGCAATTGACATATTGTCAGCCGATGCGATATCATCCGTATAATTGATCTGCGGAATCAACTTTACAGAAAGGTTCATGCTGTCGGATACCTTTAATTTGATATAGAGTTTTGTTTGCTTGGAATCATCTGCCATACCTGCTACTGTGGGAGAGGTTGCAAGCGGCACACAAGCCATGGTACCGATCTCATATTCATCTGCATCGGTCCAGAAAGAGAGGTTCAGTTGTTTACCGTTTTCTGTAGTAAATACAGCTTTTCTGTTTTCCTGATCTATCTTGATATCGGTAATATAACTGGAAAGATTCATAAACCAATAAATTTCACTGTTGTCTGGAATTCCTTCTATCTCGTCACGAATCAGCAAGGATCTTCTGTTATCCCCCAACAGGAACCCTCGCACGACCTTAGCAGCATCCTGTTCATACGCATTGCTTAGATCAAAAACCATCATGGCTCCACGGTCTTTGGACTCTTGTTTAATCAGGTCTGTAGAGCAGCTGATGCTTTGTCCATGATATCCTTCTCTGGGATTGATTACAAGGCAGTTGTTACCTTCCGGGCGTTTGCGGTAAAGATTATATCCGCCCGTTCCAAAGTAATCCGGAATGTTGTAATCGTCCGCCCCGAGATCCGTCACCCATCTAACACCGTCGGCTTCAAATGTGAATTCACCCAGATCCAGATGGTCATGGTCGATGCCGTTCTTGCCGGCATGCACGCCGGCCCAGATTGCGCTCTTCTTCCAATTTTGCCTCATCGTTCCAGTATCAGCTACACGGAAGTACTGATCCAGAGACATATCGCTGGAATTATCTTCTAAAGAAGGATCATAGGTAAGCAGCATGACCTCCGGCTTGGCACTGCTCATGCTCAAATTTTCGCCGAGCATCATGTACTGATTCTGAAAACCGTCCACACCCAGCACATTGGCAAGCCACAGAGTGGAACCGTCCATCACAAAGCCGCTTCCGCCGTCATGAAAATTGAACGCACCCATGGCTGTTCCGTGCATGGCAAGCATAAAGTTTGGAGCTTCTGCCACGCCGGGCGCTTCCAGAAGTCCGAAATCGCTACCGGTAGCAGTCATCAGAGAATTGATTCCCGCCCACATATACAGGGTGGTATAGGTCAGATAGCTGGCACTTTCGTACCATGCGCCGTCCGGATAAAACAGACTGGCAATATACTCAAAGGACTGAACCGTTTCACCCAGCAGGATCTCGCAATACGGCGCGGTATCCTCTTCGTCCACCATAGCAATTGCCGCGGCCAGCAGACCGCCGGGGCAAACTGCCGTCCAGTTGTCATCGCCGTTGATCCAGTAGCCGTTCGGGTGCGATCCACTGTAAGCGACCAGACCCGGTTTGAACGCATTGCGAATCATTGCTTCGCGCACAACAGCTTTCTGAGCATCCGTCCATTCAGAATAGAACATATCATAAGCCACTGCAACACCAAAGGCCATTTCTGCTGTATCAAGGAAGTGCTGATAATCGTTCCAGTCCGAATAATTTTCGCAGACTTCCTGAACGTCGCGCCATGCGGCGTCCGCGTACTTTATGTCGCCGGTCAGTACATAAGCTTCGGAGTACCCCAGCATTCTGGTCATGACCGCGCGGGAGACTCCAAGCAGTCTGGACGGCAGGCCGGGCTCCAAATAATACTCCACTTTACCGGCCGCAATGTAGTTGTCTGCGTCCGAGATCACCTTTTGGGCCCAGGCTGCCATTGTGGCATTGGTCGCCGCATTCTGCTTCAACAGTTCAAAATCTTCAGCCGTTCCGAGGAGGCGCGGATGCGAGTGATCCGGATTTTTCTCCTTGATGATCGACGCCAGTTTCGTTCCGGCGGGGCGTTCAAACTGCAGATAACGGTAAATGGTATCGATCGGATCGGTCAGAACCTGAACCGCTTCCGAGTCGCGCAGGGTAAATTCTTCGTCCGACGCAACGGCAAAGCCGCGGTCATCCCAGTAAAAATGCTTATTCAGCACCTCACTGCACAGATCCTGCAGTGAAAGAAAGGTCTGTCCGTTCTTGACGGCGGAGTCAACATTTTTGCCGTCCAGTTCCAGCGTGCCGAAACATGATTCTGCCAAAGCCTTCGGGATCATGACTGTACTGCCGTTTAGATACGGAAGTACAGCGCTGGTCTTCCTTTCTTTCTGATAAATATAAGCACCGTTGTTGACCATGACGAGCAGGTCATTTGTTCCGATGTATTTCAGAGCGTCTTCTGCAGTCTCCATGGCGGATTTAAAGGTTTCCGGCGATACCGAAGTACTAACATCTTCGTCGCCTTCTGCAGCGTCTTCCTCCGCGGTGCGCAGAACCGTTCCCTGATACAAACGAAAATTATCCAGTTGGAAAATGACATCTCCCTCGCCGCTGTTTGCGCCGGCTCGGAACACTGCCGGTTCGAATTCGGTATCAAATGCAGCCGTTCCGCCCAGTCGAATGCCGTCAACGTAGCATGTGACGCTACCAACCAGCAGATCAAAGGCAAGCGAAATACGATGCTGTTGCTGCAGTGTGATCGTACCGAAAACGGCTCCGCAGTACATAATCTTGCCGGTTTTATCAATAGAACCGATTTGTTTCCAGCTACCTTCTGTATCCTTGGCGGAGAAGAAATCAATGGAGCCTTCGTTTTTCTCAATTATAAGGTCGCAACTCAAAATATAGCCATACTTTTCTCTCATCTTCGCCCGTTCCGAAGAGGCGATACTGAAATCCACATAATCGTCGTACGTGTTCTCAGTCCGGGCAAGATACAGATATTTGTTATCGTTTGCATCCGTTCTGATTTCGCCGATATTCCCTTTTTCGGAGATCACATAACCTCCTCTGCGGGAAAAAGTAATTTTTTTGATAAGATCGCCTCCCTTTTTCTGTGCATCCTGTTCGGGAGTACGCAAAACCGTTCCCTGATACAGTCGGAAATTATCCAGACTGAGGACTGCATCCATCTGCGTTTCATCGCTGCCGTTCCTGTCAGCTCCGACGCGGTAAAGCGCCGGCAGATAATTGTCATCAATGGGCACGCTGCCCTCCTGCCGGACACGGTCCACATAGCAGACCACAGTCCCTGTCTTATAGTCGAACACCAGCGACAGACGGTGCCACTCCCCATCAATCGGGAACGTACCCAAAGAAATACCGTCGAACGTAATGGTTCCGTCGCTCCGGAGATAACCAACCGGCAGCCAATTGCCCCCTGTGTCCTTTGCGGTACAGATCTCAACGGCAGCGCTGGCAGACAGCTCGCCGACACGAAGATCATATTCCAGCACATAGCCGTTCTTTTCCGTCATCTTGCTCTGTACGCTCTCAGGAAGCTTCGCCTGGAAAAAGCTGTTGATTGCGCTGTTTCTGCGTTCCAGATAAACGAAGCTGTTTTCGTCTTCCGTCCGCAGCTCCATCGTGCAGCCGCCGTTGTTGATCAAAGCATACTGGCTGCTCTGGCTTTCATCCTCAAAATCCAGAGACAGAATCACATCCCCACCCTTGGTGGGTTCTTCGTCTCCTTCTGCCGCATCCTGCTCTGCGGTGCGCAGAATAGTATCTTGATAAATTCGGCAATTATCAACACTAAAGGTCGCATCCGATTGAGATATATCGTCACCATTTTTTTCTGCTCCGACGCGATAGAACGCCGGAAGATAATTATCAGCAATCGTTACCTCCCCAACCTGTTTTGTTCGGTCAACATAACAGGTTGCAGTTTTGGTATCGTAATCAAATGCAATAGAAAGCCGATGCCATTCTCCATCAATCGGAAAAGACCCCATTGATACGCCATCAATTTTGATGCTTCCATCCTCATAGATATACCCTAATTGCAACCATTCCCCTGCCGCATTTTTGGCGGTGCAGATCTCAATCGCTCCGCACGACTTCAATTCATTGATTCGCAAATCATACTCGAACACATACCCCCCTTTCTCCTTCATGCTACTCTGTTCGCTTGTTTCAATATTTAGGTGAAAAAAAGTATTATTAATATTCCCTGTGCGTTCCAGATACAGAAAATGATTTCCGTTTTCCTGTCTTACTTCCAACGTATTTTCGCTTTTAACAAGGGTATACTTGCCTTCCTGGTTTGCATTCTCAAAGTTGACAGATGTTATTATATCTCCGCCTTGATTTTCCTGAGATGTGGTATTTGTCATTTCGTCGCTTGCTCCAATGGCGTTAGAGTCTGCCCGCGCGGGAACAATGATTGTTGCCGTTAACACCAAAGACATTCCCAAAGCCGCCAGTCGTTTTGACCACGTTTTTAAGCTTTTCATTAAATTTCCTCCTTTTTATTCCTATAATTTAGCCATGAGCAAGCCTCCACAAATCCATACCTCAGCTGAAATATTCCGGCTTGACCAGCTTGCCGGTATTGGCGGAATCGACGATAGCCATGCAGGCGGCAATGGTGTTGGCGCCTTCGTAAACGGTCGTCTTAACGGGTTTGTCGTTGACGATAA
>JBMNVT010000019.1:0-43738 GCA_050947015.1 Acutalibacteraceae bacterium | reverse complement strand
TTACGATGAATATTTCGACGACGTGATCTGCCCGGAATACCGCGCGCTGCATTATACCACCACAAACCGGGACGGATACCGGGAATACAAGAGCCGAACCTACTTTTGCAAAAACTGCCCCACCAGAGCGCAGTGCACTGAAAATGCAAAGTGCGAGAAAACGGTCTTGCGCCATGTCTGGCAGGACTTTGTGGAGATGGCGAAGCACGTCCGGCACATGACGGTATACAGAGAACTATACCGTCTGAGAAAAGAAAAAATTGAGCGTGTATTTGCCGACGCAAAAGAAAAACATGGCATGCGCTACACGCAGTACCGTGGCCTCGCTCTGGTCTGTTTACCAGAACGGGCTTTTTCTACAACCTGGGGAGCTGCTGATGCAGCTCCATTTTGTTCACGAAAAATTTACGGAATCGGAATTGATGAGTTGCATTTTTATGCTAAAATACAAAAAATTGAATAAGCTTCTGTCATCTGAAAAATTTCTCGATAAGATCGACAGCCGGAGGAGGAACCGTTTTGTTCGCTAAATTCAGTGTAAAAAAGCCGCTGACTGTTTTTGTTGCCGTTATGGTGGTTTTGATGCTGGCAGTCATTTCGTTTACAAAAATGCCAACGGATCTGCTGCCGAGCATTGATCTGCCGTATATTGCGGTGGTTACGACCAGTCCGGGTTCCTCATCGGAAAAGGTGGAAACCTCTGTAACAAAGCCGATTGAAGGAACGCTTTCAGCAACAGGCGGAGTGGAAAAGGTGACCAGCATCTCGCGTGAAAATTACAGTATGGTTATTTTTCAGTTCAGTTACGGTACCAATATGGATACCGCTATGATTGACATGAACAACAAGCTCAGCCAGGTGGAAGCAGGTTTTGAAGATACCGTCGGTACGCCTGTAATGATGAAGATGAATCCCGATATGCTGCCGGTCATGGTTGCAAGCGTGGATATGGGCAGCGTTACTGCAGAGGAAGTAACGCGAAAGGTCAGCGAAACCGTTGTTCCCGCGCTGGAAAAGGTGGACGGCGTAGCTTCGGCTTCACCCAGCGGCCTGTATGAAAAAAGACTGGTACTTACGTTGAATCAGGATAAAATCGACGCGCTGAATGATCGTCTGCTTGTACAGGTGGATTCCTCCCTGACAGAACAGCGTGAAAAGCTTGAGGAAGGAAAAAAAGCGCTGCAGGCTGCACGATTGAAGTTCGAAACAGAGAAAGCAGAGCAAACACAGCAATTGACGGAGAAAGCAGTGCAGGTAGCAAGTACCCGGGCAACGCTGGGCAGTCTTTTACAGCCGGCGGAAACACTGTATCAGCAGCTTGTTCTCAAACAATATGAGCAGCAGGCGCAGGTGGAGGCACTGGAAAAGCAGCTTGCGCAAAGCAATGTGCCAGATCAGGCGCAGCAGGCCGCTCTGGATGTGCTGGCAAACACGCTGCAGCAGACCAATCAGGCTGTCTCGGAGGCTAAAACTGCGCTTGAAAATTACCGCGCACAAATGGATGAGCTGGAGTCTGCAGCTGCGCAGATTAAAGCGGGGCAAAGTTTGCTGAACGCACAGCTGACACAGGCCGAACAGCAGCTCACCGAACAGGAAGCGGCTCTGCAGCAGGCGGAACAGCAGTTGAATTCTGCCAGTGAAGCAGCGCTGCAGAGTGCCAATCTTGACGGATTGCTCGACCAATCCAAACTTTCTGCCTTGATTTTGGCAGAAAACTTTTCCATGCCGGCAGGAACGCTGGAATCCGACAACGGACAGATGGCAGTGAAGGTGGGCGATGCTTTTTCCGACGCAGATGAGGTGGAGGCCCTGACGCTGATGTCCACAGGTCTGGATGGATTGGAGAATATTACGATTGCCGATGTTGCGGATGTGACTTATGAAGATAACACAGGAGAGATTTACGCCAAGGTCAACGGCAACAACGGTATTCTCTTTACAATTCAGAAGCAGAGCACTGCGTCAACCGCAGAAGTTTCCGCACAACTCCGCAGCGTGATCCAGCAGCTGGAGAACAACAATGAGAATCTGAACATCACGATTCTGAACGATCAGGGCGTGTACATCGATATTGTTGTTCGTTCGGTGTTGGAGAATCTGTTGATGGGAGGGATTTTAGCGGTTCTGATTCTGTTTCTGTTCCTGCGCAGCATTAAACCGACCATGATTGTCGCGGTCAGTATTCCGATCAGTCTGGCGCTTGCGGTTGTGCTGATGTATTTTTCGGGTGTTACACTGAACATCATCTCACTGGCCGGGCTTGCGCTTGGTGTGGGTATGCTGGTTGACAACAGTATTGTCGTCATTGAAAATATCTATCGGTTGCGGGCGGAAGGTGTTTCTGCGGTTCGTGCGGCCGTGCAGGGAACCAGAGAGGTTGCAGGCGCCATTGCATCGTCCACACTGACGACGGTCTGTGTGTTTTTACCGATCGTGTTTGTACAGGGAATCTCGCGTGAGCTTTTCACCGACATGGGGCTGACGATTGCATATTCTCTGTTGGCGAGCCTGCTGGTTGCCATGACGCTGGTTCCGGCAGTGTCCTCCCGTGCCCTCAAACAACCCCTGCAGCAGAAAAAAACGTGGTTTGGTTCTTTTGCAAACGGGTATGGTAGCCTGCTGTCCCGTTCTCTGCAGCACAAATGGGTGGTTCTTACCGCCTCGGTGTTGCTGTTGGCGTTGAGTGCCTGGGGCGCAACGCAGATGGGAACTGCGTTTATTCCGGAATCCGACAGCAGCCAGCTTTCGGTCACGGTTGCGGCGTCACGGAAAAGCACGGGTGAAGAAACGGCGCAGCTGCTGGACACTGTTTCCGAACGCATCCGCCAGATCGATGGGGTGGAAACGGTCGGTGCAATGCGCAGTTCCGGCTTCGGTTCGGGTTCCAATTCGGGTTCCATGTATGTTATTCTGGAGGCAAACCGCATAGCGAGCAGTCAGCAAATTTCGCAGCAGATTACGGATGCGACGGCAGACCTTGATTGCGAGATCTCCGTGCAGGGCTCAACAATGGCAATGTCTTCTCTTGGCGGATCGGGAATCCAGTTGAATATTATCGGCGACGACCTCAGCCAGCTGCAAAGTATTGCGGACGATATTGGAGAGATTCTTCAATCGGAGCAAGGCGTCAGAAATGTGGTTGCCGGCAACGAGAATGCGGAAAAACAGCTGCATATTACGGTGGATAAAGAGAAAGCCATGTCTTATGGGCTGACGGTTGCTCAGGTTTATCAATCGGTTGCTCAGGCTTTGAAAACGGAAACTGCGGCGACAACCGTGGAACAGAGCGATGCCGATATTTCGGTGATCGTCCGCAGCGACGCAGCTTCCGCCATTACGGAAGAGAATTTGGCTGATTTTGAATTGAACGGAACAAAGAACGGTGCTGCGGCCGCGGTAAAGCTTTCTGACATTGCGGAAATTACCGAGGAGGCCGGTGCAGACCAGATCAATCGCGAAGATTCCAAACGATATATTTCCGTCACCGCTGAAGTGGATGAAGAGCATAATGTCGGTTTGGTCAGCCGCAGCCTAAAGCAGAAACTTGACGATTATGCATTGCCGGACAGTTACTCCATTGAGTTTAGTGGAGAAAATGAAACCATCAACAGCGCGTTGAGCGATCTGATCTGGATGGTGCTGCTTGCGGTTGTGCTGGTTTATTTGATTATGGTGGCGCAGTTTCAGTCATTCAGCTCGCCATTTGTTGTTTTGTTTACCGTCCCGCTCGCATTTACCGGTGGCCTGCTGTTGCTGTGGGCAGGCGGATTTGACCTCAGTGTCATTTCGATTCTCGGTTTTTTGGTGTTGACCGGAGTGGTGGTAAACAACGGAATTGTTTTTGTCGATTGCGCCAACCAGCTGCGGATTGGCGGGATGGAACGTCACGAAGCGCTGGTGACCGCCGGAAAGCAGCGCCTGCGCCCAATTTTAATGACGGCGATGACGACTGTTCTCGGTTTGGTAACGATGGCGTTTGGTATTGGAGAAGGCGCAGATATGCTGCAGCCGATGGCGGTGGTTATTATCGGCGGTTTGACATACGCCACGCTGCTGACGCTGTTCGTGGTTCCAGCGCTTTACGATGTTTTTCAGCGCCGTCCCGTAAAGACGGTGCGATTGGAAGAACCTGAAAAAAGCAGGAATCGCTGAGCCTTTGATTTTGGCATACAGCGCGGAAAATTGCAAAAACAGAACGCGACCGGTACTGTTTCTGGTACCGGTCGCGTTTTGTTTTGAAAAATCGGTGTTCGTAAACTAAAGTTTATGTAACCGAAGAAGTTAGAATAACAAGTGGTTACAGCCGCCCAATTTGCTGCAGGCCATGCCGCAGTGCCTGAATAGAGTTTTCCGCTTTTGCCATGGAAAATACGGATCTTCGGTGCTACGCTGCGCCACAGACTCATATGATTTGGCAAAGGGGGCTGAATGAAATGAACTGGTACCGCACACTGGAGGAATTTGCAGAAAAACTCAGCGGCGTCATCTGGGGGCCGGCAATGGTTGCGGGAATGTTGTTTGTCGGAATTTGGTTTACCCTCCGGGCAAAGGGAATTCAGTTCCTTCATTTCGGAACCTGCCTACGCTGCACAATTGGTTCGTTAATGTGTGGGAAAAAAGAAAAAGGCTCTGTTGGGATTACGAAATTTCAGGCGCTTTCAGCTGCTCTGGCGGGAACGATGGGAACAGGAAACATTGTCGGGGTTGCCACGGCGTTGAGCATGGGCGGCGCCGGAGCAGTGTTTTGGATGTGGGTTTCCGCATTGTTTGGCATGATGACAAAATACGCCGAGACGCTGCTTGCCGTGCGTTTTCGCAAAAAGAATTCCGAGGGACAATGGGTTGGCGGCGCAATGGAATATATGGAGGATGGAGTCGGAAAGAAATGGCTGGCAGGTGTGTTTGGCGTTTGTTGTGTTTTTGCGTCGCTTGGCATGGGAAACATGACGCAGGCCAACGCAATTGCCGATGCTGTGCAGGACGCCTGTTCGGTTTCGCCGTGGGTGACGGGAATCGTGTTGGCGGCGGTGCTTGCCGTAATTGTTTTCGGTGGGCTGACACGGATTGCAGCCGTAACTGAAAAGCTGATTCCTGCGCTTTCGATTCTTTATACATTGGCGGCTCTTGCAGTGATCGTTCTGCACGCAGAGCGCCTTCCCCGTGTATTTGCAGAAATATTTGAGCAGGCTTTTTCCGTTTCGGCAGCAACCGGCGGCGCGGCGGGAATCGGAATTCGTGCGGCAATGCGATATGGCTTTTCCCGCGGTATTTTTTCCAACGAGGCAGGTCTTGGCAGCAGTGGAATGGTATACGCTGCTGCAGAGGATGCAAAACCGGTGGAACAGGGCATGTGGGGAATTTTTGAAGTTTTCGTGGATACGATAGTGGTTTGTACGGTCACTGCAGTGGCCATTCTTTCCAGCGGAGCGCTTGCACAGGGAAAAACAGGCGCTGCGCTGACAGTTGCAGCTTTTGAGACGGTTCTGGGGTCGGTTGGCTCGCTGTTTATCTCGGCGTCCGTTTTGTTGTTTGCGCTGGCTTCGATGTTGGGATGGGCATATTATGGAGAACGCGGATTCTGCAGACTGGCCGGAGAAAAAGGAGCACCGCTGTATCGTGTCGTTTTTATTGCGGCGGCGGTTGCGGGCAGCGCTGCAAAGCTGGAGCTGGTCTGGAATCTCAGCGAAATTTTTAACGGGTTGATGGCGCTGCCGAATCTGTACGCAATTTTATGCCTGACACCGGTTGTCGTGGAGGAAACGAAACACTGGTTTTGTGCGCAGCCCAACCGGAGAAAATCGAAGAAATACTGAATAAACAGAAGGATGACAGAGATTTTTTGTGAAAACTGAAATTATTGGACGGAAAATGAGGCTTTTTAAGGAAAACTGTTAAAAAAATATTGACTTTTTTGCGTTTTGCCCCTATATTAACTATTGCAGCAGCATTACGCTTCGCCTCATAATCGGGCAGCGGCTCTGCGATGCTTTTGAGGGGGCATGGTCATGGCAATGGAGAATGAATCTCTGATTGAATTGAAAAACATTGACGTGTCGTTTGACGGAGAGCAGATTCTGCACAATCTGAATCTGACAATCCGCGACGGAGAATTTGTTACGCTGCTGGGGCCTTCCGGCTGTGGAAAAACAACCACGCTTAGGCTGATCGGCGGCTTTCTGCAGCC
The DNA here is from genome assembly GCA_050947015.1 of Acutalibacteraceae bacterium. Classification (GTDB taxonomy): domain Bacteria; phylum Bacillota; class Clostridia; order Oscillospirales; family Acutalibacteraceae; genus CAKXIK01. The sequence continues at coordinate 37,554 of JBMNVT010000019.1, read as the reverse complement.
GGACTGCGGTGACGTGCTTTTTGCGGGGAAACGCGTCAACGAGATTCCGCCGCACAAACGTCAGGTAAATACAATCTTTCAAAAATATGCATTATTTCCGCATCTGAATGTGTTTGAAAATGTTGCGTTCGGAATGCGTATCAAAAAGCAGCCGAAGGCGAAAATTCAAAAAAAGACAGAAGAGATGCTGGAACTTGTGAATTTGAAAGGATTTGGCAAGCGCAGCGTTAATTCTCTTTCCGGGGGGCAGCAGCAGCGCGTTGCCATCGCCCGTGCGCTCGCAAACGAGCCCCGGGTGCTTTTGCTGGACGAGCCGCTTGGCGCGCTGGATCTCAAATTGCGCAAGGATATGCAGGTGGAGCTGAAAAAAATCCAACAGCAGCTCGGTATCACCTTTATTTTTGTGACGCACGATCAGGAGGAAGCGCTTTCCATGTCCGATACGGTAGTGGTGATGGACAAGGGAATTATTCAGCAGATCGGTTCGCCGGAGGATATTTATAACGAACCCAAAAATGCCTTTGTGGCAGATTTTATCGGCGAGAGCAATATTGTGGACGGTGTTATGCGCCGGGACTATCTGGTAGAGATATCCGGTGTGCAGTACCCCTGTGTTGACGGCGGTTTTGCCAAGGACGAACCGGTCGACGTAGTTGTTCGGCCGGAGGATATTGACGTGGTGACAGCTGGAACCGGATTTTTGACAGGCGTAGTCACGGGGATTACCTTCAAAGGCGTCCACTATGAAATGATCGTCGATGTCGACGGGTTTAAATGGATGATCCAGTCCACCGATATGGAACCGGTCGGTAAAACAATTGGGCTGCACATTGAACCGGACGCATTTCATATTATGAAGCGTTCCGAATATTCCGGCAGATTTGGCGATTACAGCTCTTTCAGCGATGAAATGGACGAAACCAGCCAGCCGGAAGAGGTGGAAATTTGAAGGCGAAAAAGGCAGCGCTGCCGTATCTTGTGTGGATGCTTTTGTTTACGGTCGTCCCGCTTGGTATTGTGGCGTATTTTGCCTTTACAGACGACGCCGGCCAATTTACATGGAACAATATTCTGCGGATCGGCGAATTTATCCCGACTCTCTGGGAATCGATCAAGCTGGGTGGGATCGCCACCGTTTTCTGCATTCTGTTCGGATATCCGATGGCGTATATTATTTCGCGTTCCAAGGCTCATGTACAGCAGACGATGGTGATGATTCTGATGCTGCCAATGTGGATGAACTTTTTGCTGAGGACTTATGCATGGATGACGCTGCTGGAGGATACCGGACTGATCAATTCCCTGCTGCAGCTTCTTGGGCTGCCGTCGGCGCATATGATTAATACGCCGGGTGCGGTTGTGCTCGGTATGATTTACAATTTTCTGCCTTTTATGATTCTTCCGATTTATTCGGTGATGGTAAAGATTGATTTCAGAGTGGTGGAGGCCGCGCAGGATCTTGGGGCGAACGGTCTGCAGGTGTTCCGGCGCGTCATTCTTCCGCTCAGCGTGCCGGGCATTTGCTCCGGCGTGACAATGGTGTTTGTCCCCGCGGTGAGCACCTTCGTCATATCCAAAATGCTTGGCGGAAGTCTTAATATGCTCATCGGCGACGTGATTGAAATGATGTTTGTCGGCAGCTCCCTGAATTTCAATCTTGGCGCGGCGTTGTCGCTTGTCCTGATGATTCTGATTCTGATCTGTATGGCCGTGATGAATCATTTTGACGACGATGCGGATGCTTCAGGAGGGATTTTGCTGTGAAGGTATTTTCAAAGATTTATACGGCGCTGATTTTCACTTTTCTGTATGCACCGATTCTGATATTGATCGTATTTTCATTCAATCAAAGCAAAACCCGCGGCCTGTGGACAGGCTTTACACTAAAATGGTATGAAGAACTGTTTCGGGACAAAGATATGATGAGCGCGCTTTCTGTTACGCTGATTGTTGCCGTGGTCGCCTCCACGGTTGCGGTCGTGATCGGCACGCTGGCTGCGGTCGGTGTGTTCAGCATGAAAAAGCGTGCGCGTTCGCTGATTATGGCGGTCAATCAAATTCCAATGGTCAATCCGGAAATCGTGACCGGTATTTCGCTGATGCTCCTGTTTGTGCTGGTTTACAATTCCATAGGGCTGTTTGAAACGGGAATCGGCACACTTCTGATCGCGCACATTTCCTTCTGTATTCCGTATGTGATGCTGTCGGTGCTGCCAAAGCTGCGGCAGATGAATTACTCGGTTTACGAGGCGGCGCTGGACCTTGGCTGCAGTCCGGTAAAAGCATTTTTTAAAGTAGTTTTGCCGGAAATTTTTCCAGGTATCATGACCGGTTTTCTGATGGCATTCACGCTTTCCCTGGACGATTTTGTCATTAGCCTGTTTACCGGCGGCTCGGCGCAGACGCTTTCGGTACTGATTTATTCAATGACGAAAAAACGTGTCAGTCCTACGATCAATGCGCTTTCCACCCTGCTGTTTGTTTCGGTGTTGATTCTGCTGATTCTTGCCAATTTGGGGCAAATTCGCAGCATCAAGCGTGCAAATCAAAAAGCGCGGGCAGAAAAAGGACAGGGGGAAATGAACCATTGAAACGCAGATTGCTTTCCTTATTGCTGTGTATTCTGCTGGCGGCGGCAGCCGGCGTGATGGCCTCCTGCTCCGGGGGCGACGGCAGCACAACGCTTTATGTTAAAAATTGGGGAGAATATATGTCTCTCGGCGAAGACGAAATGATGAACGTCAACGAGGAATTTACAAAACAAACAGGTATCCAGGTGAAATATACCACCTATGAAACAAACGAGCAGTTGTATACAATGCTCAGCACCGGGAGCACGGAGATTGACGTAATTTTTCCCTCGGATTATATGGCGGGCCGCATGGTGGAAGAGGGGATGCTGGCAGAGCTTGATTTTGACCGGATTCCAAATTATGGCTTGCTCGACAGCCGATTTAAGAATCTGCAGTACGACCCGGAAAACAAATATACCGTTCCGTATCTTTGGGGAACAGTTGGAATTTTTTACAATACCACCATGGTTGACCCGGAGGATGTGGAAAATTTAAGCTGGGATCTGCTTTGGAATGAAAAGTATGCCGGGAAAATTCTGATGTTTGATAACCCGCGTGACGCGTTTGCCATTGCGGAAGCAAAGCTCGGCTATTCGCTGAATACGACGGATGAAAGCGAACTTTGGGCATCGTATGAGGAGCTTCTGAAACAGAAAAAGCTTTTGCAGGCGTATGTGATGGATCAGGTTTTTTCCAAAATGGCGACCGGAGAAGCCGCAATTGCACCCTATTATGCCGGTGACGGCATTGTTATGCTGGAAGAAAATGAAGATATTGCGTTCGGTTTTCCAAAGGAAACGGTCAATCAGTTTGTCGATGTTGTCTGCATTCCAAAAAACAGCAAAAACAAAGAGGCGGCGGAACAGTATATCAATTTTCTGTGCTCCACAGAGACCGCTCTGGCCAATGCGGAAGCGGTAGGTTATGCGACTCCTCAAGCGGAGGCGCAAGCTGAGCTTGATCCTGAAGTCCGTGATGACCCGATGTTTTATCCACCGCAGGAGATTCTCGATAACACGGAAATTTTTATGACGCTTCCAAAAACGGTCAACAAACTGATGGATGATCTTTGGATCAAGCTGAAAATTTCCAGAAACTAACTGACGTAAAAATTTTTTAACGGGATTTGCGGAATAGGAGAGGATATTTTTTGAAGCAGCTTTTCGGTGTAATTTTTGATTTGGACGGCACTTTGGTGAATTCGCTCGGCGACTTGCAAAGCAGTGTAAATACGGTTATGCGGGCTCATGGTTTTCCCACCGCCACCGAAGAAGAGATGAAGCAAATGGTCGGAAACGGGATTCGGAAGATGGTGGAACGCGCGCTTCCCGAACAGGAACGCACGCCTGAGATCATTGACGGCTGCCTGCGTGAATTTTCAGAGCATTACAGCGGCCATTGCCTGGACCAAACACGACCGTACCCAGGAATGAGCGAGCTGACGCTGTCGCTGCGTGCGGACGGAATTCGCACTGCGGTCGTCTCCAATAAGGCAGACCCCATGGCAAAACAGATTGTTGGCAGCTTGTTTCCCGCCTCGGCTTTTGACGAGGTGTTTGGAATGCGGGAAGGTGTTGCGCCAAAACCGAATCCGGAAGCATTGCTGCGCATCTGCAAGGCATGGGGCGTTGAGCCGGGCAGCTGCGCAATGGTAGGGGATTCCAACGTTGATATTCTGACCGGAAAAAACGCCGGAATGTACACGATAGGCGTTGCCTGGGGATTTCGCGGACGCAGGGAACTGCAGCAGAGCGGGGCAGATTTTATTGCGGAAAATACCGCGCAGCTTGCGGAAGCTCTGCAGAAATTTTTTTCATGAAGGCGACAGGCGGTTCGTGAGCCGTCATACTATTGCACAGATATTTTTGCAAAATCCTCGCCTTTTTTTCCTTTGTTTTTAGAAAAAATACTTGCTTTAGTTGAATAATATGATAAAATAGTAACATGTCAGCGCTCGCCTTTTCTGGACGGTGCCTACGGTTCAAGAGAAGGGAAAAAAGCAGCGCAGCTTCAGAAAGGGTGAAGGTTTTTCATGAGAATGAAAAGAATTTTGGCGTTGGGTCTGGCACTTGTTATAGGTTGTTCTTCCATGCTGTTGGGCTGCTCGGGCAGCAGTTCAGAAACAAAGGTGATCGTCGGCGTGGACAACGGTTTTCCGCCGATGGGTTTTCTGAACGACCAAAATGAGCTCGTTGGTTTTGATATCGATGTTGCAAGGGCCGTTTTTGAAAAATTAGGTATGCAGGTCGAATTTTTGGCGATTGATTGGAACGCAAAAGAACAGGAACTGAACACCAAAAAAGTGGATTGCCTTTGGAACGGTTACACAATTACTGACGAACGCAAAGAAAAGGTGAATTTCTCCGATCCGTACATGAAGAACGCACAGGTCGTTGTGGTGAAAAAGGAATCCGGTTATGCTTCCCTTGGCGATCTGGCAGGGAAAAAGCTTGCCCTGCAGTCCGGCTCCAGCGCAGCGGATGCTTTGAACCAAGCCGCTGAGCTTAAGGCGTCGTTGGGTGGAATCAATGAATTCGGTGACAACATGAAGGCGTTTATGGATCTTGAGGCCGGTATGTCTGATGCGGTGCTGCTGGATCAGGTCGTAGCCGACTATTACATCAAAACCAATAACAAAGACTGGGTTGTTCTGGATGACAAACTCGCCCTGGAAGAATATGGCGTAGGCTTCCGCAAGGACGATCCGCTGCGCGACAAGGTAAACGACACGCTTAAGGAACTTGCCGCCGATGGAACGCTGGCCAAAATTTCTACAGAGTGGTTCGGTTCGGACGTCACTACGATCGGAAAGTAATTTCGGCTCATTGCAGAAATACAGCAAGACGGAAGCCGCACGCTGTTTCCAAAACTTTTGGAGCAGCGCCGTTCCGTCTTTTTTCCGCTATATCAGAAATTCCTTTCAGGCGGAATTCAAACGATCACACGAAAGGCTTGGTGTTTCATGGGGATTGATTATGCTTCTCTACTGCGCTCTATGCTGGAAGCTTCCGGTACGACCCTTGCGATTTTTGGACTGACGTTGGTGTTCGGGCTGCCGCTCGGGCTGCTGGCTGCTGCCGGGCGAATGTCGCGGTTCAAGCCGCTGCGTTGGTTGGTGACGGTGTATTTGCAGATCATGCGGGGAACGCCTTTGATGCTGCAGCTGTTCTTTTTTTGCTATGGCCCGTATTATCTGTTCCGCGTCAGCGGCGGCAGTCGGTTTGCGGCGGCCATTGTGGCTTTTGTTTTGAATTATGCAGCTTATTTTGCTGAGATTTATCGTGCGGGGATCGAATCCATTCCGGTGGGACAATACGAAGCGGCCGGCGCGCTTGGCTTTACGCGCCGCCAGACTTTTTTCCGCATCATTCTGCCGCAGGTCGTCAAACGGATTTTGCCGCCCATGGGCAACGAGTTTATGACGTTGGTCAAGGACACCTCTCTTGCGCGTGTAATTGCTATTGTCGAGCTGTTTACCATTGCAGAAAAAACCTCTTCCAATTATTTTTCAACCATTCCGCTTTTGATCGCCGGCGTTTTTTATTTTGTGATGAATGCCGTCGTGGGAAAATGCTTTGCCGTTGCAGAAAAAAGGCTTGATTATTATCGCTGAGCTTTCAACGTTGAATCATAATACTGCAGAGAAGGGAATGGCAAAACAGAATGGAAAAAATTCTTTCGGTTTCTCATATCAGCAAAAGTTTTGACCGCAATGAGGTTTTGCACGATATTTCGCTGGAGGTTTACCGCGGCGAGGTCATTGCCGTAATCGGACCTTCCGGTTCCGGAAAAAGCACCCTGCTGCGCTGTATCAATCAGTTGGAACGAGTGGACAGCGGCAGCATTTCCGTCTGCGGACAGACGATGGTGGAAACGGATGCTGCCGGCCGTGCGGTCTATCAGCCAAAGGATGTTTTGCAGCAGATCCGGCTGCGTGTCGGGTTGGTTTTTCAAAGCTTTAATCTGTTTCCTCATTTTTCGGTGCTTCGCAATATCATGGAAGCCCCGGTGCATGTGCTCGGACAAACCCCACAAGCTGCGGAAACGAAGGCACGCGATCTGTTGAAAAAGATGGGTCTTTCCGACAAAGCAGATGCGTATCCATATCAGCTTTCCGGCGGGCAGCAGCAGCGTGTTTCTATTGCGCGCGCTTTGGCGCTTAATCCGGAGCTGCTGTTTTTTGACGAGCCAACTTCGGCGCTCGACCCTGAGTTGACAGGTGAAATTTTGAAGGTCTTACGCCAACTGGCTGAAGAAAAGATGACGATGGTGATCGTCACGCATGAAATGGCCTTTGCACGGGATGTGGCCGATCGGATTATCTTTATGGATCATGGAGATGTTCTGGAGCAGGGTACGCCGGACGAAATTTTTAATGGTCCCCGAAGCGAACGGATGCAGTCGTTTCTGGCGCATTTTTCGGATCGCTAATTTTGCAGAAGAATCGCTCTGATTTTCATGTTTCATACGAATGTGTTAGAAAGCGGCAGCCGCGGTGTTTGGCTGCCGCTTTCTTTCAAATTGAGTGGGGGGATTCTTTTTAACAGACATTCTGGAAGAGGATACTTGACAAACAGAAAAAGAGTGATATAATAGCTTTAATACATAAAAACACAAAAGCGTAAAAGTTTAAAGCGCAAAAGCAAATTAATTAAAATCTTACGATATGAATCAGTGGTTGAAAGGATGAGAGTCTATGATTATTGTAATGAAAAATAACGCAACGCAACAGGATTTCAGTGCAGTGGAAGAACTGATTCTTTCAAGAGGACTGAAACCGCACCTTTCACAAGGTGCTCAAGCAAGCATTATCGGCGTAATCGGTGATAAGACGCGACTTTCCGTGGAAAACATTGAAATGATGGAAGGCGTCGAAAAAGTGGTGCCGGTGATGGAAAGCTATAAGCTGGCTGGGCGGGCTTTTCATCCGGAGGATTCGGTGGTCGACGTCGGCGGCATTCAAATTGGCAGCAAAGAACTGGTCGTGATGGCAGGCCCCTGCGCAGTGGAAAGCGAAGCCCAGATTATGAAAGCTGCCGAAGTAGTGGCGAAATCCGGAGCAAAATTTTTGCGCGGCGGAGCTTATAAACCGCGCACCTCCCCATACGCTTTTCAGGGGCTGGAGGATGAAGGCTACCGTTTGCTGCGCAAGGCTGGTGATGCGTTTGGCTTGAAAGTTGTCAGTGAAGTGGTCAGTCAAAATGAAATCGCCATTGCCAGCGAATGCTGCGACATGATCCAGGTTGGCGCAAGAAATATGCAGAACTTCCGCCTGCTGCGCGCGTTAGGGCAGTGCGGGTGTCCGGTTCTGCTCAAGCGCGGAATCTCGTCCACCATTGTGGAGTGGCTCGACGCTGCGGAATATATCCTCAGCGAAGGAAACCCCAACGTCGTATTGTGTGAACGCGGTATCCGCACTTTTGAAACAGCTACACGCAATACACTTGACCTCAGCGCGGTCGCAGTTGTCAAGGAGCGCAGCCATTTGCCTGTCATTGTGGATCCGTCCCATGCGGCAGGAAAGGTGCGATATGTGGAGCCTTTGGCGCTGGCGGCAGTTGCCTCCGGGGCGGACGGCCTGATTGTCGAAGTACATCCGCAGCCGGCACAGGCGCTTTCAGACGCTGCACAGCAGCTGAATCCGGAACAGTTTGACAAAATGATGCAGCATTGTGCAGCCGTTGCTCAGGCCGTGGGACGTACGCTTTAAGGATGGCTTATTTTTTGGGGGGGATTCAGTTACGATTTTGTGAAAGAAAATTTACAGAATTGATGCAATTTTGTTTTTCAAATGCTGTATACTGTAGAAAAGTATTTGAAAAGAGGAATTTGCATGAACTGGCTGCGGAATTTTATGATAGGGCGGTACGGTGTTGATCAGTTTTCCTTCGCTCTGCTGGTATTTTACATGATTTTTTCGATTGTTGCGCAGCTTTGCGGTTGGTGGTGGCTTTCTCTTGTTCTGCTGCTTTTGATGGCGTATTTGTTCTGGAGAATATTTTCCCGGAACTACGAAGCCCGCCGGAAGGAAAACGACGCTTTTCTGCGTGTTTGGAATCCGATGAAAAAGTGGTTTAAAAATCTGAGGGCGCGTTGTACGGACCGCACTCATAAATACTATCATTGCCCTGCCTGCTCGGCTAATTTGCGTGTGCCGAAGGGTAAAGGAAAAATCAGTATTCGCTGCCCGCGCTGCGGCAAGGAATTCGTCAAAAAAACATGATCGATTTATACTGACAAACAAGTCTCTTTTTCTCCCGATTTCCGAAGTGAAAACAGTAAAAAACCGGAACGATCCATCTGTTGAGATCGTTCCGGTTTTTTAACCGACAGCCCGGTTTATTTTTCTTTAAAAAGGATATCTTCGGCAAACTCCGCAGCATCCCGAATGCAGTCCGGGCAGGAGCGAAGCATTTTGCCGGTCTCGATTCCCTTCAGTGCTTTGCATGTTACAGCGCAGTTTCGTTGCTGAAAGCGGCGCATAATTTCCCGGGAGAGTTTTGCGGTGGACGCTTTACTGTTCGGCATCTGCAAATTTCCGCTGCTGTTTACCAATCCCGCAAGAATACAGGCGCCGGTAATTGCGCCGCAGGTACCTTCTGCGTTTCCCATTCCTCCGCCCAGCGCCTCCGTCAGCTTGAACAATGTGACCTCATCCATTCCTACCAGGTCGCAGTAAGTGCAGGCAACAGCCTGTGCGCAGTTATAACCTTTTTCCCGTTTTGCAACGGCAAGTTCGCCTCTGGATTTCATGATAGTTCCTTTCTGTCTATTTGCAAATTTCGCCGTAACATTCCGGTCGGCGATCACGGAACAGCCCCCAGGAAAGCCGTTCTGAACGGATTTCCGAAAAATCGTAGCAGGCTGTCAGCACAGCCTCTCCGCTGCGTTCAGCCTGACAAAGCACAGCGCCTGTTTCATCGGTGAGAAAGCTGGTTCCGTAAAAACAAAGAGAAGAGCACTGTCCGCCGTTTGCTTCGCAGGGAGAAACCGCTTCGGTGCCAAAGCGATTGGCTGCGGCAACCGGTAAAACGTTGGCTGCGGCGTGCCCCTGCATCGTGCGCTGCCAGTGTCCCACACTGTCACAGCCAAGGATGGGTTCACTGCCGATTGCGGTGGGGTAAAGCAGCAGGTCTGCGCCTCCAAGTGCCAGACAGCGTGCCGTTTCGGGAAACCATTGATCCCAGCAGATACCGATACCGATTTTGCCAAAGGACGTGTCCCAGACGTGGAATCCGGTATTTCCCGGAGAGAAATAGAATTTTTCCTGATAATAATGGTCATCCGGAATGTGAGTTTTCCGGTAAATGCCGAGCAGTTTTCCGTCGGCGTCGATCATCGCGGCAGAATTGTAAAGACAATTTCCGTCCCGTTCAAAGAAACTGACGGGGATTACCGCGCCGAGCTCTTTTGCAACAGAGGAAAAGCGTTTGACGGCTTCATTTTCTGCTGTGGGTTTTGCAAAATCGTAAAAATCATACTGGCGCTGCTGACAAAAATACGGCCGTTCAAACAGCTCCGGCAACAGGATGATCTGAGCACCGCATTCCGCTGCTTTTCGCACCAGACGTTCGGCAGTGTCCAGATTCCTGCAGGGGTCCTCAACACAACACATTTGAATGACCGCTACGGTCGTTTTGCTCATCGTAATTATCATTCCTTTTGCCCGGCGGCAGGTTTGTGCCGGTTCCGGTTTTTAGAATTATGGCAGGATATCGTCAGGTCGGCGCATTGTCAGGTACTTCCTTTCGGAATCTGCTGGGTAATGCAGTGAATATTACCGCCGCCCTGCAAAATTGCGCGCGCATCAATCGGAACGATCCGGCGGTCGGGGCAAAGCCTGGTCATGATTTCAGCAGCACGCCGGTCACTGTGAAGGTTTTCACCGCCAAACTGCGGCAGTAAAACGGCATCGTTGGAAAAATAGAAATTGACGTAGCTTGCCGCAAGCCGCTCGCCGGGTTCGCGTGTGTCTTCACCCGGCTCAAAGGAGTAAGCGGCGCAGTCTTCGACGCTGCAGCATACCGGAACATCGGGAACCGGCAGCAGTTGGATTTTCAGCCTACGCCCTTTGGCATCGGTCTGCTGCTGCAGATATTCCAGAGACGCGGCGGAAAGCGCATACTGCGGATTTTCCTGACGGTCAGTCCATGCCAGAACAACTTCTCCGGGAGCAAGAAAGGCACAGATATTGTCCACGTGCTCGTTGGTCTCGTCGTTGTAGATCCCGCGAGGGAGCCAGAGTACCTTTTCCGCTCCGAGGTACGAACAAAGCCGTTCCTCTATCTCGCCGCGGTTCAACTGTGGATTGCGTCCGGCGCTGAGCAGGCAGGCTTCCGTTACCATCAGCGTTCCTTCGCCGTCGGAATGGATCGATCCGCCTTCCAACACAAAACCGCCGGCATCATAACAGGAAAAACCGAGGGAGTCGCAAAGCTTTTCGGCAAGCGCGTCGTCGGCCTCCCAATGCGGATACAGACCGTCCACCGTTCCTCCCCATGCGTTGAAGCGCCAGCTGACGCCGCGGATGTGTGTGCCGTCCGTAACAAAAGTCGGTGCGGTGTCGCGCGCCCATGCGTCGTTGCTTTCGATTAAAAGAACGGATGCAAAGGCTCCGGCGGCTGCTTTTGCCTCTTCGTAGTGTGCCGCATCAGCGAGCAGATAAACAGATTCACTCTGCGCAATGGTTCGAATAACCTTTAAAAAAGCTTTCTGAGCCGCACTCGGATTTTTGCCCCAGCTTCCGGGCCGAACCGGCCAGATCAAAACGGTAGCCTGATGCGGGGAAAATTCGGCAGGCATATAGAATCCGTCGTTTTTTGGTGTAGTATGCAGCATCATCAGGAAAGTCGCTCCTTAAAATCGCGATAGCCAAAGCGGCGAATCGTTTCGCAGCTGCCATTTTCCCGCAATAATGCAAGATCCGGCAGCGGCATTCCGTTAAAGGTGTTGTTTTTTACCATCGAATAGATCGCCATATCCTCAAATATCAGCCGGTCGCCGATGTTTGGCATGTGGTCAAAGCTGTAATCGCCGATCACGTCTCCCGCAAGGCAGGTGCGTGAGGAAAGCCTGCAGGTGACGGCTTTTTCTCCGGGAAGACCGGCATTTTTCAGCGGAGGGCGGTACGGCATTTCCAACACATCCGGCATATGGCACGCGGCGGATGTGTCCAGAATCAGAATGGGAATATCATTTTGGACCACGTCCAGCACGGTGGTGATCAAATATCCGGTGTTCAGCGCAACGGCTTCTCCGGGTTCCAGATAAACCTCCGTACCGTATTGCTCCCGGATGCGGAGGATCAGCTTTTCCAATGCGGCAATATCATACCCCGGGCGGGTGATATGATGTCCGCCGCCAAGATTGATCCACTTTAATTGAGAAAAAAAGCGGCCGAATTTTTCTTCCACAGCAGCAAAGGTTTCTACCAACGGTGCGGCGTCCTGTTCGCAGAGCGTGTGAAAGTGTAGCCCTTCCACGCCGCGCGGCAGCTCGTCGGGGAAGTTTGCCCGCGTAATGCCAAGCCTTGAGCCGGGAGCGCAGGGGTCGTAGATGGCGTGCCCCTCCTGCGTGGAGTATTCAGGATTGATCCGCAGCCCGACACTCACGGAGGAAGCCTCCCATACCGGACGATGATGCTCCAGCTGTGCGATGGAATTAAAGCTGATGTGGTCGCAGATGCGGCAAAGCTCCTGCATTTCAGAATCGGTAAAGGCGGGGGAAAAAACATGATTTTCACCGCCCATTTCCTCATGTGCCAGTTTTGCCTCAAACAATCCGCTCGCCGTTGCGCCAGCAAGATATTGCCGGATCAGCGGGTAAACGCAAAACATGGAGAATGCTTTTTGCGCCAGCAGAATTTTACACCTGGTACGCTGCTGAACGCCTTGCAGAACGGCAAGATTTTTTTTCAGCTTTGCTTCATCGACCAGATAAACCGGGGTTGAAAGCTCCTGTATTTTCATGCGGTTGCTCCCTTAATTTATTCCACAATCGCGGGATTTTCGTCAACGACCCATGGTAGACCAAAGCGGTTGAGCAGCTCCATATACGGATCGGGATCAAATTCCTCCAGATTAAACACGCCCTTTTTGTTCCAGATTCCGCTGACGACCAGCGCGGTGCCGATCATGGCAGGAACGCCGGTGGTGTAGCTGATGGCCTGGCTTCCAAGTTCGCGATAGCATTCCTGATGGTCGCAGACATTGTAAATATAAATGGTTTTCTCTTTTCCGTCCTTTAAGCCCGTGAAAATGCAGCCGATGTTCGTTTTGCCGACGGTGCGCGGTCCCAAAGAGGCAGGGTCCGGCAGAAGCGCCTTCAAAAACTGAATCGGGACAATTTCACGGCCCTCAAACAAAACGGGACTTGTGGAAAGCATTCCGACATTTTCAAGGCATTTCATGTGTGTCAGATAGCTCTGCCCAAAGGTCATAAAGAAGCGGATGCGTCGTACACCCGGGATATTTTTTGCCAGAGATTCAATTTCCTCATGGTGCAGCAGATACATGTCTTTTTGGCCGATCTGCGGGAAATCGTATTTGCGCTTGATTTCCATCGGCTTTGTCTCAATCCAGCGCCCGTTTTCCCAGTAACTTCCGTTTACAGAAACCTCTCGGAGGTTGATTTCCGGATTAAAGTTGGTCGCAAACGGATAACCGTGGTCGCCGCCGTTGCAGTCCAGAATATCAATGGTGTGAATCTCATCAAAATAGTGTTTCTGCGCATAAGCGGTGAACACGCTGGTTACGCCGGGGTCAAACCCTGTGCCGAGCAATGCGGTGAGACCGGCTTCTTCAAATTTCTTGCGGTATGCCCACTGCCAGCTGTAATCAAAATAGGCGGTAAAGCCTTCTTTTTTGCAGCGTTCCTCATAGATGGCGCGCCATTTGGGGTCGTCGGTGTTTTCCGGCTCATAGTTTGCGGTGTCGATATAATCTACGCCGCAAGCCAGACAAGCGTCCATAATCGTCAGATCCTGATACGGCAGAGCGACGTTTAAAACGGCTTGCGGGCGGTAGCTTTGGATCAGAGAAATCAACTGTACGGGGTCGTCCGCATTTACCTGTGCGGTCGTGATTTTGGTTTTTGTTTTTCCTTCCAGCTTCGCCTTCAGAGCGTCGCATTTTTCTTTGGTGCGGCTGGCAATGCAAATTTCGGTAAATACCTCGCTGTTCTGGCAGCACTTTTGAATTGCGACGGAAGCGACACCGCCGCAGCCGATAATCAATACTTTGCTCATTTTGCAACGTCCTTTCGTTTTTTTATGAAACACCGTAGCCGGCCGGTTTTCAGCCTTCTTCTTCAATCAGCAGATCCTCCACATAGCGCGGCAGCATAAATGCCCCGGTGTGCAGGTTGGTCGTGTAATACCATGTTTTGATCTTGCGGTCGTTCCATCGTTTTGCGTTCAGGTCGCGAATCGGATGGTATTTTTTTGAGGTAAACCCGAACAGCCAATAACCGGCAGGACAGGTGGGGATGTGCGCCTGATATACCCGGTTGACCGGAAAGCTGCGGAACGCCTTGCGGTGCATCGCGCGGCAGGTTGCCTCGTCTTCGTCGTAAAACGGGCTGCCGTGCTGATAAACCATGATTCCATCATCATGCAGGGCCTGAAAGCAGCTGCCGTAAAATTCTTTGGTGAACAGCCCTGCCGCATGTCCCAGCGGATCGGTGCAATCGTTGATAATCAGATCATAAGCGTCTTTTTTGCTGCGCAGGAAGCGCAGACCGTCTTCATAATAAATTTTGACGCGGGGGTCGTCCAGGCCACAGGCATTGCCGGGAAAATAGGTGCGGCAAACGTCAACAAACAGCTTGTCCGGTTCCACAACGTCGATCGATTCAATTTCCTCATAATGTGAAAGTTCTCGGGCAACGCCGCCGTCGCCGCCGCCGATTACCAGAACGCGGCGAACGAACGGATGAACCGCCATCGGTACATGGACGATCATTTCATCATAAGTAAATTCATCTTTTTCCGAAAAAATAACACTGCCGTCGGAGGTGAGAAACCGGCCGAACTCCGGGGTATCGAAAACGTCAATGCGCTGAAAATCGCTTTGCGCGCTGAATAGCTGTTTTCCCACTCGAATTGACATTTTTACGTTTTCGGTATGCATTTCACTGAACCAGAAATCCATTTCAGTAGGTTCCCTCCTTCAGCACATTCAGCATGGAAATATCGGGGCTTTCCGGCCCCTGCATGGAGCAGCCCTTTTCCTGTGCAAACAGAATATATTCGATGATCTCTTTGGTAATCACTTCGCCGGGAGCCAGAATGGGAATCCCCGGCGGGTAGCACATAACAAATTCCCCGCAGACACGTCCTGCCGTCGAACGGATGGACAGCATTTCCTTTTCGGCATAAAAAGCGCGCTGCGGTGTTACGACCACGGTGGGAGAAATGTATTCAGAGGTGAACAAGCCGGTTGCTGGCTTGGAATACAACCGCTTGATGTCAGCCAGAGCGCCCACCAGCCGCTCAATATCCTGAATCCGGTCGCCGATCGAAATATAAGCCAGCATGTTGCTGATATCTCCGAACTCAATTTGGATATCGTATTCGTCTCGCAGTAGATCGTAAACCTCAATTCCGGTCAGACCGATTCCTCTGGTATAAACTGCAAGCTTGGTGACGTCAAAGTCAAAGATGCTGCCGCCGTTTTTCAGTTCGGCGCCGTATGCATAATATCCGCCGATATCATTGATTTCTTCCCGGGCGTACTGTGCCATTCCCGCAACCTTTGCAAAGGATTCCGCACCGCGCAGCGCAAGATTTCTGCGGGAGATGTCCAAGCTTGCCATCAGCAGATAAGAAGCGCTGGTCGTTTGCGTCAGATTAATGATCTGAGCAACGTGCTGTGGGTTCATTGTGGGGCCGAGCAGCAGCAGAGAGCTTTGTGTCAGGCTTCCGCCGGATTTGTGCATGGAAACGGCGGCCATGTCTGCCCCGGCGGCCATGGCGGAACAGGGAAGACCGGGCCCGAAATAAAGATGGGTGCCATGCGCTTCATCCACCAGTGCAAGCATTCCATGCTCATGCGCCAGCGCCACCAGCGATTTCAGGTCGGAACAGATGCCGTAATAAGTGGGGTTGTTGATCAGGAGGGCCACTGCGTCCGGATTCGCAGCCATCGCGGCGCGCACATCGGCAATTTCCATGCCGAGCGGGATCCCAAGCTTCTGGTCGACCTTCGGATCAATGTACACGGGAACAGCGCCGCAGAGAACAAGCGCGTTAATGGCGCTTTTGTGTACGTTTCGCGGCAGAATGATCTTGTCGCCTGCTTTGCAGACAGAAAGAATCATGGCCTGCACGGCGGAGGTGGTGCCGCCGACCATAAAGAACGAATGCGCCGCGCCGAATGCATCGGCAGCAAGCTCCTCCGCCTCCTTGATGACCGAAATCGGATGACAGAGGTTGTCCAGCGGTTTCATGGAATTGACATCGATTCCGACACAGCGTTCGCCAAGTAGCTCCACCAGTTCGGGGTTTCCGCGCCCGCGCTTATGCCCGGGAACATCGAACGGAACTACGCGCTGTCTGCGGAAACGGTCAAGTGCTGTGTAGATGGGCGCGCATTTTTGTGCATTCAGATCCATGTTCATTTCTCCCTGCTGAAAAATAAAAAACAGGCAGCGGAACAAACCACTGCCTGCGAACATGCGAGAAATATATTATGTAGGCGACCGGACAACTCCTGCCCGGCGGTGTCTACAATAGTATATGACTGATCCGTTTATTCAGAGCCTATTCAGCAAATATACTTTTACTACTCTTATTGAACGTTTCACAAGTGGTGTGCATCCGCACTGGTTATAAAGTAACCAACTTATAAAATTGAGCTTCTAACTCGATCAATAACGCGGCGCTTTCGCCGCATGCGGCAGTGGCCAGCCCTGTCCGATGAACGTTTTGCGGGAAAACCCGTTAGGCCATATATTTGCATGATAGAAGTGAGCCACATCTATACACAATAACATTATTTTATCATATTTCTTCATGAAGTCAATAGATTTCGACAGTCAATTTTTTTCTGAAGCAGCCGCAGTACCCTCAAAAGCGCAAACGCCGCATAATATTCAAAAAAAGCCTTGCATTTTTCGGATACATTTGTTAAACTATAGCTATATTAAATAACGCTGTGACAAAGGAAGTAGCCCCGCCATTGCTCGATTGCAGAGAAAGACCGACCAGGCTGAAAGCGGTTTTATTGAAGCGGCAGGTGTGAAGTTCCCTTTTGAGCGGTGTGGCTGAAGCAAAGTAGGCCGCAACGGGTCGGTGCCGTTAACCGCCGCAGGAGTGTTTGCTCAGGCAAAAAATCGGGTGGTACCGCGGAGATTTCGTCTTCGTCCCTTTTTTGGGATGAAGGCGTTTTTTTATTTAGAAAACGAGGTGTACTATGGAAGAACGAATGAAAGCTCTTCAGGAGCAAATGGAAGAGGCTATCAGTGCAGTGCGCTCAAAAGAGGGGCTGGCTGCCTTTTGGCAGAAGTATTTGAGCAAAAACGGGAGTGTGGCAGATCTGATGAAGGGTTTGCGTGATGTTCCGCCGGAATCCCGTCCGGCTGTCGGAAAGGCGATCAATCAGTTCAAAGCAAAAGTGGAGGACAGCTACCAGCGCCTTCGCGCTGAAATTGAACAAATGGAGCTGGAAAACGCCAACAAAAGCGAGCAGGTGGATATCACGATGCCGGCGGTGCGTCGTTCTGCCGGTGCGCTGCACCCCATTACAATTACAAAGAATCAAATGATTGACGTTTTTGCCGGGATGGGATTTGAAATTTTTGAAGGCCCGGAAATCGAAGACGACGACCACAATTTTACCCGCCTGAATGTAGCCAAAAACCATCCGGCGCGCGATATGCAGGATACGTTTTATGTCGCAGAGGATATTGTTCTGCGCACACATACCAGCCCGGGACAGATTCGCGTCATGGATCGGGAAAAACCGCCCATCAAGGTGCTGGTTCCGGGCCGTGTTTTCCGTTCGGACAGCGACGCCACTCACTCGCCGATGTTCCACCAGATGGAAGGCCTTGTGGTCGATAAAGGGATCACCCTGTGTGACCTGCAGGGAATGTTGGATCAATTTGTTCAGACGATTTTTTCCGGCGATGTAAAAACCCGCCTGCGACCGAGCTATTTTCCGTTTACCGAGCCGAGCGTGGAGGTGGATGTCAGCTGCTTTGAATGCGGCGGAAAGGGTTGCCCGCTTTGCAAACACACCGGATGGATCGAAGTTCTTGGCGGCGGTGTGGTGCATCACAAGGTTTTGGAAAACTGCGGGATCGACCCGAATGAATATTCCGGCATTGCGTTCGGAATCGGCGTGGAACGCATCGCGATGCTGAAATACGGCATCAACAATATGGGACTGCTGTTTGAAAATGATCTGCGTTTTCTCAAGCAGTTCAAAGACTAAGGGGGCGAAAACGATGAAAGTACCTTTCAGCTGGCTGAAGGATTATGTAGATATAGATGTTTCTCCGCAGGAACTGGAGCAAAAATTGTTTTCCTGTGGGTTTGAAGTGGAGGAACTGATTGACCTTGGCGCGGAAATCAGCCGTGTTGTCGTTGGTGTTGTGACCGAAGCGGTTCAACAGGAAGGAACTCATCTGACCGTCTGCAAGTTGGATTGCGGAGAATACGGCAAGGAGATTCAAATCAGCACCGGTGCGGACAATATTTTTGTCGGTGCGCATGTACCTGCTGCGCTTGACCAGTCCATGCTGCCCGGCGGCATCAAAATCAAGAAGAAAAAACTGATGGGCGTCGAATCGGACGGAATGCTCTGCTCCGGCGAAGAGCTTGGACTCAACGACGATTTGTATGAAGGAGCCGAGGTTTACGGTATTCTGATCCTGCCGGAAGATACCGTTCCGGGAACAGATATCCGCGATGTGGTCGGTCTGAATGAAGTCATTTTCGACATCTCCGTAACGGCCAACCGCGCAGATTGTCAGTCGGTGCTCGGCATTGCGCGCGAAGTCGCAGCCGTTCTGGGCAAGCCGCTGAAAATGCCGGCAACCGATTACACTCAGACGGAAACTGTGTTTGAAGGATTTGATATTGCGGTCGAGGCGCCTGATCTTTGTCCGCGTTATCTGGGGCATGCGGTGCGAAACATTCAGTTTGGGCCGTCGCCGCGCTGGATGAAGCGCCGGCTGGCTCTGTGCGGTCTGCGCAGCATCAGCAATGTCGTAGACATTACAAACTATGTCATGCTGGAAATCGGCCAGCCGATGCATGCGTTCGACATGAGTACGCTTGAAAGCAATCGGATCGTTGTCCGCCGCGCCGGAAACGGCGAAAAAATTGTGACTCTGGACGGCAAGGAATTCGCCCTTGGCGAGAATAATCTTGTTATCTGTGACGGAAGCAAGCCAGTGGCGCTGGCGGGCGTTATGGGCGGCCAGAACAGCGAAATTACAGAAGGCACGACGCAGCTGCTGTTTGAATCGGCAAAATTTGCCCGTGATAATATCCGCAAAACAGCGCGCGGTCTTGGGCAGAATACGGATGCATCCAGCCATTACGAAAAGGGAATTTCGGAATACACCACGGAGCTTGGCATGGCGCGCGCGTTGCACCTGATTCAGGAATTTGGCTGCGGCGAAATTACCGCCAGCGCGTTTGACGTCAGTGCGGGCGCACCGCGCGAAGGAAAGCATTTTACAGCCACGATCAGCGGTATTAACCGGATTCTCGGAATTGATGTTCCTGCAGACACGATTCTGGATATTCTGAACCGTCTGAACTTTACCGTTCAGCGCAGCGGAGATGTGCTGGAGGTGACCGCTCCGCGCTACCGCGAGGATATCGAGATCGGCGAGCCGGATCTGGCCGAAGAAGTAATCCGTGAATACGGATATGACAAAATCGTGCCGACGTTCCTGAAAAATGCGATGGTTACCAGCGGAGGACTGAACGCAGATCAGAAAAATCGTGAAAAAATAAAACGCACCATGTGTGGTCAGGGTTTTTACGAGGTTTCAACATTGGCATTTTATGCGGATGCGGATCTGGATGCGCTTCATCTCGCGGAGGATGCTCCGGAACGCACGGTGATCCGCCTGCTTAACCCGATTACGTCCAACCTGACGATCATGCGTCCGTTGCTGGCGCCATCCATGCTGAACATCGTTGTGGAAAACCTGAAGCGCGGTAATAACGCCGGCCGTATTTTCGAGCTTGCCAACGTTTATGCACCAAAGGCTCTGCCGGTCACAGAATTGCCGGAGGAAATTCTCCATCTCGGTTTTGCCGTTTTTGGCGATGAAGAAAGCTTTTTTACCGTAAAGGGCGCAGTGGAATCACTGGGCGAGGTGTTTGGTCTGCACTTTGATTATGTACGCGCGCAGGATGTTCCGTATCTTCATCCCGGAATTTCCGCTTATCTGATTTGCGACGGAGAAAAAGTCGGTGTTTTTGGCAAGCTGTCCAATTCTGTAGCAGCGGAGCTGAAACTGCCGAAGGACAGCAAGAGCAATCACAAAATCTTTCTGGCTGAGCTGAATTATCAGGCTCTCATGAAACACGTCAATCCCAATTTCCGTTATCAGCCGATTTCGGAGCATCCGGTCGTTCTGCGCGATCTTGCTTTAATTGTTGATGAGGAAATGGAATGTGGCACGATCGAAAAAGAGATTGCAAAGGCTTGCCCGCAGGTTGGCAGCGTCAATTTGTTTGATGTTTACCGCAGCGAACAGATCGGTGCAGGAAAAAAGAGCATGGCATTTCAGATTTCCTTTGTTCCGGGCGAAAAAGCAATTACCCCGGAGGATGCCAACCGCTATATCAAAAAAATCCTCAGCAACCTGAAATTTCGCCTCGGCATTGAAATTCGCTGAGCCGCTTCTCAATAGATCGGGGAATGTCGGGAACATCTTTTGTATTTTTTCATAACCTCTTTACTTGTAATCCCGAAGGATTTGTTGTATACTAAAATTCAACGGAGGTGAGTCCATGCTTGATAAGACCATGACCTTTTCCCTTGGCAACGAACGGCAGGCGGAGATCCGCAGGATCCTGACCGCAGTTTATGATGCTCTGCGGGAAAAAGGCTACAACCCAATCAATCAGATCGTCGGATATATCCTTTCGGAAGACCCGACCTATATCACAACACACAACAATGCACGCAGCCTTATCCGCAGGATTGACCGCGACGAGTTGTTGCAGGTGCTTGTTAAATCGTATTTGGATGCTTAAAAACCTCAGGGCTTGCTGAAAAGCGGGCCCTGATTCTATTTTAGGCAGGGATTCATGCAAAATGCTTTGACCCTCCAACAAAATCAACAGAATTTTCCCCAATATTTCTGGATTCGATTGAAAAGGAATGATTTCCAAATTTTTAACTTCTATGATATAATAAAACCAAATGCAGCCGTGTTTCGTGCATCAAGATACCCCGGAAACAGTTGGCTGACCGTTCGGAGAGGTGCCTGCCATGTCGGATCAAATCGTGTTTGACAGAAGCTATAGTGCGGTAATTAATTTTGCCATGCAGCAAAACCATGTTCCGGTTATCAGCCGGTTGGAAATTAAAAATATGACGGAAACGCCGCTGGAAAATATTCGTGTAACCATCCGGACAGAACCGCAGTTTTCACATCTGTGGGAGACGAAGGTCGATTCGCTGGCTTCGGGTGCCTCGCTTAATCTGGGGGCGCCGGCACTGCACCTGCTGCCGGAATACTTGCTGAGCCTGACGGAGAGAATCGCCGGCAATCTGCTGCTGGAAGCCTGGCAGGGAGAAGAGCGAATTGGTCTGGCCATGAATGCTGTCGATGTGCTGGCGTTTGACGAATGGGCAGGAGAGCGTGCAATGCCGGAAATTTTAGCAGCTTTTGTTACCCCGAACCATCCGCAGATTGCCGCGCTGATTCGTTCAGGCAGTGAATTATTGGAGAAATGGACGGGCAGCCCATCATTTACAGGCTATCTCAGCAACAATCCCAATGTGGTACGAATGCAGATGGCGGCGCTTTATGAAGCAATTCGCAGTAGTGAGCTGGAATATTGCGTTGCACCTGCGAGCTTTGAGCAGGACGGACAACGCGTGCGGCTTTGCGGCACGATTGCGGAGCAGAAAATGGCGAATTGCCTGGATTTGACGCTGTTGTATGCGGGGTGTCTGGAGGCTGTTGGCCTCTACCCATTGCTCATTCTTCTGAAGGGGCATGCGTTTGCCGGCTGCTGGCTGGAAAAAGAATGCTTTGCAGAATGTGTTCAGGAAGATGTTTCGCTGTTGACCAAACGCATGGCGGAAGGCGTTAACGAAATTGCTGCAGTTGAATGTACGGCGGTTACCAAAGGTCAGAGCGCCGCATTTGAACAGGCTTCGATTGCCGCGCAAAAACAACTGTCGGGCGATGCTTTTGAATATTTGATTGATGTACACCGCACGCGCGGCAGCGGAATCCGTCCCTTGCCGCTGAGAAAACCTGCTCACAACGGCGAAGGATATATCGTTGAGGAACCCACGGCAGCTGCAGATGCTGCGGCCCCGCGGGAAATGACCGTTTTGCAGAAGATTCGGCAGGTGGACGCCGTCCAGATAACCCGTCAGCAGCTCTGGGAACGCAAGCTGCTCGATTTGAGCCTGCGCAATCCGCTGCTGAACTTTCGCGTTACGCAGAACGCGATTCAGCTTTTGTGCGGAAATTTGAACGAGCTGGAGGATGCCCTTTCGGGAGGGCAAAGCTTTCAGCTGATGGCACGACCGAAGGATTTTGAAAATCAGCTGCGGGACGGAAAGATATACGAATTTGCAACCGGCAGTTCCATGGCGGAAGATCTGATCCGTGAGGAATTTGCCAATCACCGCCTCCGCACTTTTTTGGAGGAGCGCGAAGTTGCGTTGCGCATTACTTCACTGTATCGTGCGGCAAAAACAAGTCTGGAAGAGAACGGAACCAACACGCTCTACCTCGCCCTTGGCTTTTTGCGCTGGTACGAAACCGATGTCAGCAAAAAACCGAGGTATGCGCCGATTGTGCTGCTGCCGGTGGATATTGTCCGCCGTTCGGCTCAAAACGGTTATGTGGTGCGAATACGCGACGAAGAGCCTCAGATGAATATCACCCTGCTCGAAATGCTGCGCGTTGATTTCGGTATTACGATCGGAGGGCTCGATCCGTTGCCGACCGATGAAAGCGGTGTGGATTTGCGCGGCGTATTCAGCGCCATGCGGCAGTCTGTCATGAACCGTTCGCGTTGGGATGTCGAAGAATTTGCGTTTTTGGGTCTCTTTTCGTTCGGCCAATTTATTATGTGGAATGACATCCGGAATCGCAGTGACGATTTGCGAAAGAACAAGATTGTTGCAAGCCTGATTTCCGGCAAAATGGAATGGCAGCCCGGAGAAAATTTTCCCACGCCGCAACAGCTGGATGAACAGTATGTTCCGGCAGACCTTGCCATTCCGGTCAGTGCAGATTCTTCCCAGCTTGCGGCGGTTTGTGCGGCGGGAAAAGGAGAAAGCTTCGTTCTTCACGGCCCGCCCGGCACAGGAAAATCGCAGACGATTACCAATCTGATTGCGAATGCGCTCTTTCAGGGAAAATCCGTTTTGTTTATTGCCGAAAAAATGGCTGCGCTCTCCGTTGTGCAGAACCGACTTGCCAAAATAGGCCTGGATCCGTTTTGTCTGGAACTGCATTCGAATAAAGCGAAAAAGAAGGATGTTTTAGCACAGCTGGATACTGCGCTGAACGTAGGGCGTATCAAACCGCCGGAGGAATATGAACAGGAGGCGCAGCGCTTGTTCCGGCTGCGTCAGGAACTTAATACAACGGTTAAAAAACTGCACAGGAAACAAGCCAGCGGCTTTTCACTTTACGAAATGATCGCCCGTTACGAACGGTACCGCAGCGCGCCGGATGCGTTTTGCTTTGAACCGGAGGCAGTGGCCGCCCTGACGCCCGGGCAGTACCGGCTGTGGGAGGAGATTTGCGGTCGGTTGCGGGCTGCCGCTTTGGCATGCGGGGGAGCAGCCGGTCACCCGCTGAGGGAAATACGTAAACCGAAGCTTTCTCAGGCGGAGAGACAAAAGATTCCTTTGCTACTGCAGAGTTATGCAAAACAGATTTTGGTGCTTTCCGGTGCGGAGAAGAAAATCGTCGCGCTCTTTTCCCTGCGGGAGGAAAGAACATTCCGTTCTTTGCAGGTTCTGGCGGAACTTTGCCACTGTGTGCAGAGTGTTCGCACCATGACGCAGGCTCTGTTGGAACATCGGGAGCTTTCACAGATGCAGGCACGACTGCAGGAAATCTGTGCAGCTGGTGCGCGGCGGGATCAGCTTCGGGAAGAGCTTTCGGTGAATTTTCAGGAATCCATTCGTTCGCTGGACGGAGCCGCACTGTTGGCGGAATGGAACATGGCACAGACCAAATGGTTTTTACCCAGACTGATTGGCGGCAACCGTGTTGCGAACCGTCTGAAGGTTTGCAGCAGAAATATTAAGGCGTATGCAAAAGAACAAACCTCTGCTGTTTTGCAATGCCTGCAGGAAGAGCAGCAGAAGGACGGGGTGGTTCGTAAAGCAGCGGAATGGGCGGCTCCATTGCTCGGCGTCAGTTGGAATGACGGGGATGCAGACTGGAAACAACTGCAAAGCATGATGGAACAGGCGTTGACCATTCGAAAATGCCTTGCCGCATTGGGAGAGGAACAGTCTCCGGATGCGTTTGCTTTTGCGGTTGCACCGGAATTTTTGGCTGCGCACACGGAGGAGATTTCCGGGTTTGTTACTGCATTTGACGCCCTTGTCCATGCAGAAGAAGAGCTTGCAGCAGAGCTGCAGATCAATTTTGAGCAGTTTGATCAGGAAAGTCCCTGGGAGCGCGTTCGTACAGAAGCAAATGTCCGCTGGCAGGATCATCTGGATGGTCTGCGCGGCTGGTGCAGCTTCCTGTTGACGCGCTGCGAGGCAGAAGCATGCGGACTTGGTGTTGCGGCTGACGCTCTGGAAAATGGAGCATGCACAGCCGGTCAGCTGATCGATGCATTTTATCGGGCAGTTTCGCAGGCCAGCGTGATGGCTGTGCTCGACGGAGACCGGGAACTCTCTGCATTCAGCGGAGCATTGCTGGAGGAGAAAATTGCACAGTACAAAGCAGCAGGGGAACGGTTTTCCGAGTTGACAAAAAACGAACTTGCAGCCCGTCTTTCCGCCAGAATTCCGACCGTATCGCAGGAGTTTGCCGGTTCTTCGGAAATCGGCATTCTGCAAAAGGCGATTCGCAGCGGCGGAAGAATGCTTTCGATTCGCAGATTGTTTGACAGCATTCCCAATTTGCTGCGCAGGCTGTGTCCATGCCTGTTGATGAGCCCGATTTCAGTCGCGCAGTATATTGATCCGAAGTTTCCTCCGTTTGATCTTGTGGTCTTTGACGAGGCGTCACAGCTGCCGACTTGCGAAGCGGTTGGAGCCATTGCCCGCGGGCAGAATCTGGTCGTCGTCGGCGATCCGAAGCAGTTGCCGCCGACAAACTTTTTTTCCGTAAACCGCGTGGATGAGGAAAACTATGCTCAGGAGGATTTGGAAAGCATTCTGGACGACTGTCTGGCGCTTTCCATGCCGCAGGAGCATTTGCTCTGGCATTATCGGTCCCGTCACGAAAGCCTGATTGCATTCAGTAACCGGCAATATTACGACAATAAATTATTTACTTTCCCATCGCCGAATGATCTGGTGAGCAAAGTTTGCTTTGTGCCGGTCGAGGGCTATTACGACCGGGGCAAAACAAAACAGAACCGGGCAGAGGCACAGGCGGTGGTCAATGAAATTGCTCGCAGGCTCCGTGATCCAATGCTTTGTAAACAGAGTATCGGTGTGGTGACTTTCAGCTCTGTGCAGCAGAACTTGATTGATGATATGCTGCTGGAACTGTTTGCGGCCAATTCGGAGCTTGAAACCGTTAGTGATCGGATGTATGAGCCGATTTTTATTAAAAATCTGGAAAATGTTCAGGGGGATGAACGCGACGTTGTTCTCTTCTCCGTCGGCTACGGTCCCGACAACGAGGGAAAGGTAGCGTTAAATTTTGGCCCGCTCAATCAGGATGGAGGTTGGCGCAGGCTTAATGTTGCTGTTACCCGCGCACGGCAGGAGATGGTGGTTTTTTCCGTCATCCGGCCGGAGCAGATCGATCTTTCCCGTACGCGTTCCGACGGTGTAGCCGGGCTGCGCGCATTTTTGGAATATGCAATGCGGGGCAGAGACGCCCTAGCGGCGCCTGTACGTGGAACCGCATCCGAAGTCAGCCTGAATGTTTCCATCGCGGAAGCGCTTAACCGCGCGGGACTGCAGGTGCACCCGTCCATCGGCTGTTCTGAATACAAGATCGATCTCGCCGTGGTCAATCCCGAACGGCCGGGAGAATATATTCTCGGCATCATGTGCGACGGCGACAATTATCGGGATGCCGGGACGGCAAAGGACAGAAATGTTGCGCAGGAGGCTGTGCTGAAATCACTGGGCTGGCAGATCTGTCATATATGGACGCTGGATTGGTGGGAAAATCCGGACGCTGAAACAGAAAAAATTTGTACGCTTGTTCGGCAGCTGCAAACCGGGCAACCACAGCTAACGGCTCCGCCGGAGCCCAGGCAGAAAATTCCTGTGTTTGAAAAAGAGGAACCTACGGCTGCAGCCGCGGAAGAGCGGCTGCAGAAATATCAGATTATGGAGCTTCCGGCGGTTCCGGGCGGAGCGGATGCGTTCTTTCTGCAGCAGAACGACCGGCTGCTGTATGCTCAGATAACCAATGTGCTGAAAAAGGAAGCGCCGGTTTGCCGGAATGTGCTGGTGCACCGCGTGCTGTCGGCGTGGGGAATTTCCCGCTCTGGATCCCGGATTGAACGCCGGTTCGATGAAGTTCTCGGCGTGATTCAACCGCCGCAGAGCCAGATTAACGGCGTGGTCTTTTATTGGGACAAAGAAAATACGCTGGAAGCATACGACCAATTTCGCGTTCCTGCCAGAGAAGAGGAGCGGCGAAATATGGACGAGATTCCGCCGCAGGAAATTGGAGCGGGTGTCCGGTATATTCTCGGCAGGCAAATCAGTCTTTCAGAAGAAGATCTGATTCGGGAAACGGCGAGGCTTTTCGGTTTTTCGCGCGGCAGCTCCGCAATGGAGGAAAACATCCGCCGAGGAATTCGCTGGGCCGAGGTACGAGATTATATACGCCGTGAAGACGGGCGTCTGATTATCAACGAAGCAATACAGCGCTAAGGTGGTAATGAACAAACAAAAGCAGCGCGTTCCGAGTCCGATTCTGTGGACTTGGAACGCGCTGCTTTTCGTTTTGGTACAGGGGATTCGGTCAAGTTCCGCAAAGCCGTCCGAAGATCAGAGGGTTTTGTTCGACTTTGGGTGGGGGGCAGTTATTTCGGCAGACTGTTTATCACAATACATTCGGGTGTCGGCAAGGCGCAGAAGATCGTCGACGGCGCCGATAAAATCCGGTTCACTGTTGGATGCACAGCCAACGGCGACACTGAGCGGAACGGCGTTTCGCTGATTATTCTGCTCAAGCGACGAACGAAAAAGCGATAAGCAGGCAGATGTTTCTTTCTGGCTAAGTCCGGTGAAAATCGTGACAAATTCATCGCCGCCGATGCGGTATGTTTTTGCGCAGCTGTCAAAGGCGGCGTGCAGACAGTCTGCCAGCCGACAAATTAAATGATCGCCTTCGCTGTGGCCGAAAGAATCGTTTGTTTCTTTCAAGTTATTTAAGTCAAACAGAAAAAGGGTGACAATAGTATGTGGTTCCTGTTTTAGACTCGTTAATTGTTGTTCAAAGGAGGCACGGTTGCCCAACTCTGTCATCCAATCGGTATAAGCGCAGCGCTTATAGAAATCTGCACGAACGGCCTGTTTTTGCATGGCAAATGCACGCCGCACCATTCCCACAACAAGAATCAGGATAAAAAGAAGGATCCCGATAAAGACAATGTTGGGATACGATTCGAACCCGCCCCAATAACTGCTGATCGAAAAAACAGTGGAGGTACAGAGAACGATGGTTGCAAACAGCATGTTCCTTGCGACACGGTTATGTCGTTCGCAGCAGCAGATGACAAGTGCAAGAATCAGGTTGAACAGAAGGGGCAGGTGAGAGATTTTTTCGGCTTCATTAAAGTCCAGCACATTAAAAACGTAGCAAAGCAGGCGGAACAGCGCATACAGGCATTGAATCCATTCGCCCAGGCTTAAAATTTTACCGTATTCGGGGCATGCCTGTTTCAGGAAGAACAAAAACGGGATCGGGAGCAGCAGAAAAGCAAGATTGGCCAAAATATAGCCGAAAGCTTTGTTGTCTAATAAAAATTGAAGCAAAAGCGTCTCGGTGGAAAGCCAAACGGCAACCAGCAGCACGCCGCAGCCAAGAGAGAAAAACGAAGCAAACGGTAAATGGCGTATCGCCTGAATGCCTGAACCGACCAACAGACCTGCGGCGATCAACAGCAGCAGCACACAAATGAGAATGCACATGAATTTTTTCTGAAAAAGCGACAAAATAATAGAATCACGTGAACCAATCTGCGGAGCAGAAACTGTCCCCGGAACGTTTGAGTTTTGCGGGGAAAGCTCAAGCCGGAGAACGGTATCATCCGAAATATTCAGGTCAATCAGGTTTTCAATAGAGCCAAACGATTTCCCGAAAGAGGAAAGCTGATGATAACCATATTCAAATGCAAGTGCATTATCGGTATAAAGACGGATTTTTAAGTTTTTTGTTCTGAAATAAAGGCATGTCCTGCCGTTCTCTGTGTCGGATGGAGAGAGTGTGGTCGGTCAGTACAGTGGAGGTGGTGAAGGAGAGAGATCTTTGATTTGGAAACAGCTCCCGCTGGGAAGATTTGCTGGAAGTTGCCAGACTCCAGATCTCACTGAAATCCGAAGGGGAGTTTGCGATGATCCGTGTATGATCCAGCTGAAAAGTAAAAGCGGCAACAGTGGCCGCACAGCAGCCAAACAAAATGCAGAACGAAAACAGCACAGCCAGACTGTGCTGTTTCAAAAATGTATGTACACGCTGCGCCATGCGGTGCTCCTTTCTATCTGATTACCTCAACTGTTCTTCCTGTTGATTGTCGGAAAGATGGCGGGCAGCGGGAGAAAAATGTTCAAAAATTCCGATTGCCTGTTCATCATGCGCCGTCTGAAGTTCTTCCGGGGAATGCAGGGTCCAATATACACGCTGCGCGTGAAACCAGTCGCAGCAGACCCGAAGTGCCAATCGATCCCTGTGGGAAAAGCGGTAAGCAATAAAATCCGGTCGAGCCAGAAAATTGGAAAGAAGGTTTCCGCCAAAAAAACCGGCAACCGGAGAAAGCGATTTCGACTGAATGTAATTTTCAGCCAGTTGACCGCGGACAACGGCCGGCCGGTTCTTTTTAAACCATTGAACGATCAAAGGATGAAAGGATTCTATGCAGAATGCGCCACGGTAATCGTCCAGCAGTTCAGCGGCCATTTTACAGAGCAGCTGTTTCTGATGATAATGCTTGATTTCCACAATCAGCGGAACGCGACCGTTCACCAGCGCTAAAACATCGGAGAACAACGGAATTCGTTCTCTGCTGCCGGCCAGCGGAATTTCCTGCAGCTGCCGCAGACTGAATTCGCACAGCGGGCGGTCGATTCCGCAGACGCGTTTCAGGGAGGCGTCGTGAAAAACGACGATCTGATGATCTGCGGTCAGCTGAATATCCAACTCAATCCCGTAACCGTTTTCAACTGCGCGTCGGAAAGCCAGCAGGCTGTTTTCGGGAATGGACTGGTCGGCAGAAAACAGCCCCCGGTGAGCATAGTCGTAACCACGCAGGACAGTCAGATCCGGTTTGTTTCTTCGGGGAGCAATCATCCAAAGCAAAAGCAGCGAAAGGGCGGCAACAGCAGCCATCACAACAAGAACGATCATCCAAGCGTGCATTTCGTAATTCCTTTCCGTTAATCGGGTGTGTCAAAGGCTTCCAGCTTGCTTTTTGGCGGCAAAGGCTTGCTGTCTCCGTGGCGAACCTGTGTCATAGTGAAAAAAGAGATTACGACACAAGCCGCGGCGTAAGGGAAAAGCGTTCCGTATCCAACGTGATCCAGCAAAACACCCGACAAAATCGGCGTGATAATCTGCGCCGCCATGGAAAATGTATAATAAAAGCCGGTAAAGCGACCCACATCGCTTCCGTGGCCCATTTCAACGACCATCGGGTAGGAATTGACATTGATAAAAGCCCATGCAACGCCAACCAGGGCAAACATGATATTGATAGCGGGATGATAAGCCGTTACCAGCGCGCCGGCGCCAAAGCAAAGAGCCAGCAGAGCAACACCGGCGAGAATAGTCTTTTTACGTCCGAATCTGGTGGCGATCCAGCCGACCGGAATATAGGAGGCAACTGCGGCAACAGTTGCAACCATCAGGCAATTGGCAAAACCGCCGCCTTCCATTCCCCATTGAATCTGAGCATAGCGGGAAAAGGCGGTGGTCACCGCGTTGTAGCCCATAAACCAAAATGCAACGGAAGCCAGCAGAAAAATCATGCTGCGGCGAACATCCGGCGCAAGTCTTGCTTTTTTTGCCGGAGCATCCGATGCAGTGAAAGCTGCAGGATCTTCGTTGTTTTGAGCGGCTGCTTCCGCAGCGGCCTGATTTTCGCGTACCGTGCAAACCAAAAGAACAACAGAAATCACCATAATGGTTGCAACACACGCAAACAACGGAATGTAGTCCGGAGCATTACCTGCGGGAACCAGAATGCGGATCAGCCCCAGTGTAATCACTCCGCCCACGGCTCCCATCAGATTAATAATTGCATTTGCCCGGGAGCGAAGAGGTTTCGGCGTCACATCCGGCATCAGAGCGACGGCGGGGGAGCGGTAAAGCCCCATGGAAAGCAAAGTAAAGCCGAGCGCAACAACGAATAAAGTCAGCATCCGGTAGTGATCCGCTACAGGAATCAGCATCATGGCAGCAACTGCGCAGCCGGTTCCGATCAGAATAAACGGCATCCGGCGTCCCAATCGGGTGGAAGTCCGGTCCGAAAGCGCACCGAACAGCGGCAAAAGAAAAATTGCCAGCACATTGTCCATTGCCATCACAACACCGGAAACTGTGTCGCTGACCGCAAATGTATTTTTCAGAATCAACGGAACAATGCTGTCGTACAGCTGCCAGAACGAGCAGATAGATAAGAATGCAAGGCCAACCAGAATCGTGCGTTTTGTGTTCAGCTTCATAAGCGCAGACACTCCTTTGCATCAAGTCATGCGGATCGCATCAACTGAGTCTATTTTACCATAGGTTCGCAGCTTCTTCAATCGAAAACAGCAATTTATTGTTTTAAAAAAGGTGATGTTTGTAAATTTCATGTTGCTTCCCTTGCAATTAAATGAATAATTTGATATTATATGAACAAATTCAGATCGATGTTTAACTGAAAGGCATGGGACCGAAAGATGAATTTACTGAATAAACTGGAACGCAAAATCGGCAGGCTGGCGATTTCTCACCTGATGTTTTATGTCTGCGGCGGAATGCTGATCGTTTTTCTGACAGATTATCTGTTGCCTCAGGTGGGGTTGGGCAGTCTGTTGGCGCTTGATATGACAAGGGTGGCGCAGGGAGAGGTCTGGCGGCTGATTACGTTTATTTTTTTCCGGTGGACACATCTCCGCCCTGGATTTTGCTCAGCCTGTATTTTTACTGTTTGATCGGCGAATCGTTGGAACGTGAATGGGGAGCCTTCCGTTTTTGCCTGTTTTATCTTACGGGAATGATCGGTGCAATTCTGGCGGCGCTTTTAACGGGCTACGGCTTTAACGCTTATCTCAATCTTTCGCTGTTTTTGGCGTTCGCATTTTTTTACCCGGATTTTCAGCTGATGCTGTTCTTCTTTATCCCCATAAAAGTGAAGTACCTTGCCGTTCTTGACATCGTGTTGACAGTGTATTCTCTTGTAGTGGGCAGTTGGAGTGTGCGCATTGCGATTGTTTTTTCATTGCTGAATGTGGTACTGTATTTTGGAGGATTCTTCCTGAAGCATTTTCGCCAATGGCTTTCTTTTCGTAAAACGCGGAGCAATTTCCGTAAATATATGAAATAGGCATCGTCCTATAGAAAGAAGGAATTTCTATGTCAGTGGAACGGGTAGAAAACATGTGCGGTGGTAAGGGTCATGTGTTGATTGAGCGGATTCTGGGAGAAAAAGAGCTGAACGGAAAATGCGGTCTGTATGCCAAAGTGACGATTGAACCGAACTGCAGTTTGGGATATCACGAACACCATCATGAAAGTGAAACTTATTATATTCTTTCCGGTCACGGCGCTTATGACGATAACGGCACCATTCGTCCGGTTGCGGCAGGCGATAAAACGTTTACGCCGGACGGTCATGGACATGGTTTGACCAACACCGGAAGCGATGATTTGGTTTTCATGGCGCTGATTATTTTCGATTGATTGCGGCGTAGCTG
Organism: Acutalibacteraceae bacterium; assembly: GCA_050947015.1. Classification (GTDB taxonomy): domain Bacteria; phylum Bacillota; class Clostridia; order Oscillospirales; family Acutalibacteraceae; genus CAKXIK01. The sequence continues at coordinate 5,480 of JBMNVT010000019.1, read as the reverse complement.
AATTTCTGGAAAAATTTTTCCGGCATAGCGCAATCACCCCGGTGAATACTATCACCGGGGTGATTTTTATGATAGACAACGGATTTCCGCAGCTTGGTCTTTCTGCATTGCTGGAACAGGATTTGTCCAGTTATGAATATTTTCAGTCGCTGCCGCGGGAAGTGCAGCGAAAGGTGGAGATGTGCGACGTTTCTTCTTTTGCGGAGCTACAGTCTTATGCGGAGAGTTTTCGCAGGAGATAAAGTTCGTCGGATACCAGGATGAGTGGGAACAGAAAACGGACTGCTGCGCCGATCCGGCAAAAGCAGTCCGTTTTGGTATGTGTTTTTTATGATTTGTTGTTGCAGGAAACATTCTCTGCTGTCGGGTGCTGCATTTCGGAAAAGGCTTGCAGCAGTTCGGCTGCGCGGTAGCGGAGTTTGCGGTATGTTGCGGAATTTAGCCGGACAACAGCGTTGCGCAGAACCATGGTTTCGACCGGACAGGCAGGGTCTGCGAGCGTTATATTAATGACCATACTTTGAACAACCTTTTCTTTCGGGCGCGGGCTGCCGCCAAGGCTCGCTGCCGCTGTTGCAGCGCCCAGCACCACGCCGCCCAAATAGCTTTCCACAATTCCTTTATGGATGATGTATTTCTCGCCGTCCTGAATCAACTCGGCGCCGTTCACATCTTCATAGCGGTGCAGCATCAGGTTGTCACAGTCGCGGGCAATGGTCCACCGGCGGTTCGTCTCATCCAACCACAAGTCGCCAATCTTGCGTGTGGGGGAGCAGTTTTCGCGCGAAAAAGCCGTTTCTGTGCGTTTCAGCAGCGAATGGCGGGCAAGCAGCGCTAAAATCCCCCCCGCGGCGCCCAACAGAACGATAGCGCCGAGCACCCACCAAAACAGTGGATTCATACGCGTTCCTCCTCTGCGTTATTCCAGTTCCAACTGCTCGCCCTGCGTCTCCTCGGCGGCAGGCATTGCTCCGGCGGCAGGCAGGCTTTTTGCGCGGTAGCGGAACGGCTTTTGCAGGGATCCCTCTTCATACGGCTCAAACCGGATGACCCGGTGATTGCGCCGCAGTGTCATGACTGCAACTCCCTGTGTGTTTTTGGTGGTCTTGCTTTGCAGGGCGCCGCTGTGAACCAAAAGCATTTTTCCGGCGGAAGAGGTCAGCAGATATTCTCCGTCCTCCGGTGCGTAGATCGCCGCAACCAGCGAAGCTTTGTCAGAATAAGCCGCCAACAGTTTTCGGCGGTTGGTTTTCGTTGCGTAGGCGTCCATCTGCACCTTGGCGATCTTGCCGTTGTCAAAACAGAACAGCATCGAGCCTTCGTAGTCCCGTGTGATTGCCATGGCGACCGGTCGTTCTCCTTCGTCCATACCGAGCCTGCTTGGAATGTATTCCCCCATCACGCTCGCTTTGGTGCAGTCAAAATCGGCAAGCCGGGCCTTATAAACCTGACACTGGTCGGTAAAGAAGAGAAGGTCGCGGTTATTGGTCGTTTCCACGGCACGGACAATAGAGTCGCCTTCCTTCAGCTTCTGCTCTCCGCTCATGCGAAGAGAAAGGGGCGTAATCTTCTTGAAGTAGCCCTCGGCGGTAAAGAACACGTGAACGGGGTCGTCCGGGACTTCCTCAGGCTCTTCTTCCGGTTCTTCTGTCGGATAAATCAGAATGCTACGGCGCGGCTGCCCGTATTTTTCTGCAATTGCGCGAAGCTCTCCCACAATAATGCTTTTAACGCGTGCCCGATTTGCAAGAATTTCTTCAAGATCGGCAATGTCCTGTTCCAATTGATCGATTTCATCGGTGCGTTTCAGAATATATTCCCGATTCAGGTGACGCAGCTTGATTTCAGCAACAAATTCCGCCTGCACCTGATCGATCCCGAATCCGATCATCAGGTTCGGCACCACTTCGCTTTCTTCCTCGGTCGAACGGACAATTTGTACGGCTTTGTCAATGTCGAGCAGAATTTTCTGCAGCCCGAGCAGCAGATGCAGCTTTTCTTTTTTGCGGGTCAGGTCGTAGTGGGTGCGGCGGCGGACACATTCGATCCGGAATGCAGTCCACTCCTGCAAAATTTCCCGGACTCCCAGCACACGGGGCACACCGGCGATCAGAATGTTAAAGTTGCAGGCAAAGGAATCTTCCAGCGGCGTCATGCGGAACAGACGAAGCATCAGCTTGTCTGGGTCGGCGCCGCGTTTAAGGTCAATGGTAATTTTCAGTCCGGCCAGACCCGTTTCATCACGGATGTCGGCAATTTCGCGGATTTTCCCCTGTTTCACCAGGTCAATAACCTTTTCGATAATGGCCTCGATCGTTGTGGTGGGGGGAATTTGCGTAATGTCAATGCAGTTTGCGCCGGAATCATAGGAATAACGCGCGCGCACACGGATTCCGCCGCGGCCGGTGTTGTAAATCTGATTCAGCGCGTTCGCATCACAGATGATTTGGCCGCCGCCCGGAAAATCAGGCGCTGGCAGAGTGGAAAGAATCCGGTGCTCCGGATCCTTCATCAGTGCGATGGTTGTTTCACAGACCTCCGCAATGTTAAAAGGGCAGATGGAGCTTGCCATACCGACTGCGATGCCGGTATTTGCATTCACCAAAACGGATGGGAAAGCAGCCGGCAGCAGAGAAGGCTCTTTTTGTGTATTATCATAGTTGTCTACAAAATCGACGGTGTCCTTGTCAATATCCCGAAAAAGCTCCTGACAGATATCATCCAGCTTGGCCTCGGTATATCTGGATGCCGCCCACGCCATATCACGGGAATAAAATTTACCAAAGTTACCTTTTGAATCTACATAAGGGTAAAGCAGCGCTTCGTAGCCGCGGCTCAGGCGAACCATTGTGTCATAAATGGCGGCGTCTCCATGTGGGTTCAGTTTCATGGTTTCGCCCACAATGTTGGCGGATTTGGTTCGGTGTGCGTTTGTGCCCAGCAGCCCCATTTTGTACATGGTATAAAGCAGCTTGCGGTGAGAAGGCTTGAACCCGTCAATTTCGGGAATTGCGCGGGAGAGAATGACGCTCATGGCGTACGGCATAAAGTTCTGGCGCAGGGTATCGGTGATCTGCTGTTCATTGATTTCGCCAGCACCCTCAATGACGCCGCGGATTTTTGGCGCGGCGGGTATGTTTTTTTTCTTTCTTGGCGGCAAATCTGGTCACTCCAATGCGATGAATTTCAAAACACGCCGAACGATCAACTTACGTCGGCAAGATCAAGATAAAGGTGGCCGTTTTCTTCAATATAGGTTTTGCGCCCGGATAGATTGCCGCCCAGCAGCAGGTCGAATATTTCGGAGGTTTCCGCCGCAAGAGACGGCAAAACTTGAATCAGTCGACGTGTTTCCGGGTTCATAGTGGTCAGGCTCATCATGTCCGATTCATTTTCGCCAAGCCCTTTAGAACGCTGAATCGTAAATTTTTCCTTTTTGATTTTTTCCAAAATGGCGTCTTTTTCCTGTTCAGTATAGGCAAAATACGTTTCATTTTTGGTGTTGATCTCAAACAGCGGCGACTCTGCAATAAAAACCTTCCCTTTTTCGATGAGCGTGGGCGTCAGCCGGTAGAGCATGGTCAGCACCAGAGTGCGGATGTGAAAACCGTCGACGTCAGCATCGGTGCAGATGATGATCTTATTCCACCGGAGGGATTCCAGATTAAACGAAGAAATATCCTTATTTGCCTTGCTTTTCACTTCAACGCCGCAGCCGAGAACCTTCAGAAGATCGGTAATAATTTCATTTTTAAAAATTTTGTCGTAATCCGCGTTCAAACAGTTCAGAATCTTGCCGCGCAAGGGGATCACCGCCTGAAAATCGGCATTTCGCGCCTGTTTGCAAGCACCAAGTGCCGAATCGCCTTCCACAATAAAAAGCTCTCGTTCGTTGACGTCCTTGGAACGGCAATCCACAAATTTTGCTACGCGGTTGGTCAAGTCCATGGTACCGGTCAGCTTCTTTTTCAGGTTCAGCCGCGTTTTTTCGGCATCCTCGCGGCTGCGCTTGTTCACCAGCACCTGCGCCGCAATTTTATCAGCGTCCAACGGGTTCTCAATAAAGTAAACCTCCAGCTGATGACGCAGAAATTCGGTCATTGCTTCCTGAATTCCTTTATTTGTAATTGACTTTTTCGTCTGGTTTTCATAGGAGGTCTGGTTGGAAAACGACGAGCTGATCAGGATCAGACAGTCCTGAATATCGTTAAAAGTGATTTTGCTTTCGTTCTTATTGTATTTACCGGTTTGCTTTAGATAAGCATCAATCTGAGACACAAACGCGCTGCGCGTTGCTTTGTCCGGTGCTCCGCCATGTTCCAGCCAACTGGAATTGTGGTAAAATTCCAACAGCTGAACCCGGTTGGAAAAAGCAACGGCAACATTGATCTGAACCTTGTATTCCGGCTTGTCCGCACGGTCGCGCACACGGCGCTCGGTTTGCCAGAACTGCACCGGGGTTAGTTCCTGTTCACCCAGAACTTCCGCGGCAAAGTCGACAATTCCGTTATCATATTTAAATTCCGTTGTTTCAAAAGAAGCGCCCTGTTGGTCACGAAAGATGAAATCCACGCCGGGATTGACGATCGACTGGCGTTTCATGATACCGGTAAAATAATCGGCCGGAACAGCAATATCCGTAAAAACGTCCAGATCAGGCTTCCAACGGATGATGGTGCCGGTGCGCTTGCCTGAGTAAGCTTCTTTTTGCAGGCCGCCGATATTTTCGCCTTTCTCAAAATGCAGTGTGTATTTGGTTCCGACAGAATAGACCGTTACGTCCATGTACTCGCTGGAATACTGCGTGGCGCAGGCGCCAAGACCATTGGTGCCGAGTGAAAACTCATAGCTTTCACCTTCACCGTTGTTGTATTTGCCTCCTGCATACATCTCGCAGAATACCAGCTCCCAGTTGAAGCGGCCTTCCGCTTCGTTGTAATCCACCGGAATGCCGCGCCCAAAATCTTCCACCTCAAAAGAATAATCCGAAAAACGGGTAGCAATAATTTTTTTACCGTACCCTTCACGCGCCTCGTCAATAGAGTTGGAAAGAATTTCAAAAACAGAATGCTCACAGCCCTCCAGGCCGTCCGAACCAAAAATAACCGCAGGTTTTTTACGAACACGGTCAGCGCCTTTTAACCATTTGATATCTTCATTTCCATAGGTTTGTGCTTTTTTTGCCATGCTTTCAAAACCATTCCTTTCGTGCTGCCGCCTGAAAAAATCTATTTCGTTTCATTGACTGTTTTGCAGAAAATATAAAACGTGCAGAAAAATCGCACATCTCTATTTATTTTATGCGAAAAAAGAAAAAAATGCAAGTTAAATCCCATTTTGCAGAAAAATGCACGTGTAGGTGATACAATGATGAGTGACAAAAGAAGAAAATAAAAGTAGCGAATAGGCGTGACATATGCTAAGGTTGAGTTGACGAGACAAAACCGAAAGGCAGGTGTCACCCTATCCGCTATGAATAA
>JBMNVT010000018.1:0-46770 GCA_050947015.1 Acutalibacteraceae bacterium | reverse complement strand
TATTCATAGCGGATAGGGTGACACCTGCCTTTCGGTTTTGTCTCGTCAACTCAACCTTAGCATATGTCACGCCTATTCGCTACTTTTATTTTCTTCTTTTGTCACTCATCATTGTATCACCTACAGTAAAACCATCGCGGAATTCCGGCGTTCCCTTGTTTTTTGTGAAAAAATCCGTTATACTATGATAATAATATTTTTTTGCGGATTGTGATTCTGCTGCGTGCTTTTGGATGGATTACGAAAGGAACGGTTGCTGCGTCATGAATATTCTGATCGATATTTTTTTGCTTTTATTAATTGTTCTGGTGGTTGCGGGCGCTGCAAGAAAGAACACGGCGCGCGCGGCCATCCGTTTGGCAGCAGTGACAGCGGCGGCAGCAGGCATGCTGCTTGCGCCGTACCCAGCCCCTGCGGCAGCACCGTTTTTTGCGGCATCTGTACAGAACAGCGCTGCAGCGGATCTTGCAAAGCTGGCCAATACGCCGGTGCTGGGCAGCGCGGAGGAAACGCTGGGGAAAATTGACCTGATACAACTGCAGCAGAAGCAACCGGAAAAGTTTGCGGCTGTGGTACAAAGCTACGGCGTAGATTACAACAAGCTTCTGCAGGCTGCCGGGGAGGAGAACGCACCGGCCAAAGAAGCTGTATTGCTGGGCGAACCGCTGAGCAAGGCTTTGGCACAGGCGTGCTGCGGTGCCGCAGTGATGCTGGCGCTATTGCTGATTGTTTTGTCGGTATTGAACGCTTTGTTTCGCAGGCAACGCAAGTCGAAGGAAAAGCAAAAGGTGACGGCAGGTTCCGCCGTAATCGGAATTTTGACCGGACTGGTCGCCGCCGCTTTTATTGCAGTTCCATTGTTTGAAGTGTTTCGCCCGTTTTCAGCGGGAGTCCTCGGTACCATGCAATGGGATGTCAGTTGCGGTAAGTCGGTGCTGTATCGTCTGCTGCAGTGGTGCAATCCATTAGTTTGAGCCGTGGACGGGATGCTGCAGCGCAGCAGTCCGTCCGCACCGTGCCCCGCAGGCCGGATTCACAGGAAAGGATGATTCGTTGCAATGGGCTATATGTTGGATTTGATTTTGCTTGTTGTTCTGTTTTTTTTCATTGCTTTGGGACGCCGCCGGGGAGCGATTCGCACAGCAGTGGAATTTTGCGGCCTGTTTGTTGCCGTTGCAGGGGCAATTTTGATCGGAAACGTGCTTTCCGACTGGGTTTTTTCAATGTTTATCCGCGATTCGGTCATTCGCTCGGTGCAGTCCGCCATTATGGAGGGCGCAGGACAGACAGCTGCGGTACAGCTGCAGCAGGTTTTGAAGGTATTGCCGGGTCTTGTGCGGAATGCAGCGGATTCCACAGCACTTTCCGCCGATGTGGCAGCTGCAATTGCAAAAGGCGCCGAGGATGGAGCCGTTTGGATTGTGGATCAGGCTGTTCGACCGGTTGTTGTGGCGATGCTTCGTGTAATACTGGCGGTTTTGCTGTTTATCGTTTTTTTGATTTTGATCCGCCTGCTGGCCAGAGTGCTGGACCTGATTGCAAAGCTGCCGGTGCTGCGTCAGCTGAATGGTCTTCTGGGCGGCGTATGCGGTGCGGTAAAGGGCGCGGCGGTGATTCTGCTTGTGCTTGCGGTACTGCGCGCGACGCTTCCGATGGTGCAGAATCCCGGGCTGCTTTCACAGCAGAATCTGGAACAATCCGTATTGTTTGGGGCGGTTTATGAGAACAACCCGTTGGCCGCTTTGCTGCAGCCGGAGCAAAAATAAGAACAGGCATGAATTGTCAGGAAGGGAGCTTTCGGTTTTACTATGAAGAAGTCAGACATACTCAATATTCCCAACCTTCTTTCGCTGCTGCGAATTTTAATGATCCCAGCTTTTGTGATCTTGTTTTTCAGGGGCGGTAATAATCTTTACTGGGCGGCCGGAGTGTTGATCGCCTCGGGCCTGACCGATATGTTGGACGGTGTAATTGCGCGGCATTTTCACATGATTACACCGCTGGGGCAGATGCTGGACCCCTTTGCGGACAAGCTGACGCAGGGAACCATCGGCGTTTGCATGATGATTTCCTATATTCATCAGCCGGAGATCGTGGCACTGTTTGTATGCTTTTTCCTGAAGGAATTTGCGATGGGTCTGGGCGGGTTGATTTTGCTGCTGAAAAAAAAGCGCCCCGTTCCGGCGCAGTGGTATGGAAAGGTGGCGACCTTTGCTTTTTATATTTCCATTATTATTGTGGTGTTTTCCAAAGCAATTTTTGAATATGATAAGCTATGGATCATCTGGGTGTTTGTCGGTCTGACTGCGGTTCTGATGGTTTATGCGTTTGTACGTTATGCAGGGATTTTTATTCAGATTATGAAAGGAACGTATGTTTACGACGCGGCGGTTCCTCAGGGGGACGCGACCGACGGTTGACTGTGAAAATCTGCGATTTTCAGTGTGGTTTTGTCGTCTATCAGCCTTTGCGGGCCGGACAAAGCTGCCGGACTTGTGCGAAAGGATTTGATTATGGCTATGTTATGCAGCAGATGTAAAAAGAGGCTGGCGGTGGTGTTTGTTTCCACCGGAGCCAACAGCAAGCCGCAGGGGCTTTGCGCTGTCTGCGCCAAGGAACTTGGTATCACGCAGGTCGGCGATATCATGGAGAAAATGGGAATTACTGATGAAATGCTGGAAGAAGCCAGCGAACAGCTGTCGGGGCTGATGGGTGAGGGTGGAGAAAACGGGCTGCTTTCCATATTGGGAACCAATGGTGAAAGCGACGGTGATGAAGACGGCGATGGGTTTGAAATGGGAGGAGCGCCGACCATGCCGCAAAGCCTGCAGGAGCTTTTTGAGCAGAAAAATGAAAAAGCAGGAGAGAAATCGCAAAACACAAAAAGCGACAGGAAGGCCCCGCCGCGCCAAAAGCGAAAATATGTGGACGCCTATACGGAAAATCTGACGAAAAAGGCGCGTGACGGCAAGCTGGACCGTATTATTGGCCGGGATGCCGAAATTGCCCGTACCGTGCAGATTTTGAGTCGGCGCACAAAAAATAATCCGTGTCTGATCGGTGAGCCGGGCGTGGGCAAAACCGCGATTGCAGAAGGGCTTGCGCTGCGCATTGCTGCCGGAGAGGTGCCGCTTCGGCTGCAGAGCAAGGAAATTTGTCTGCTTGACCTGACGGCGTTGGTGGCAGGAACACAATTCCGCGGACAGTTTGAAAGCCGTATCAAAGGGCTGATCGAAGAAGTTCGTGCAGCGGGCAATATTATTCTGTTTATTGACGAAGTGCATAATCTGGTCGGCGCCGGAGATTCGGAAGGCTCGATGAACGCCGCGAATATTTTGAAGCCGGCGCTTTCGCGCGGAGAAATTCAGGTGATCGGCGCGACGACCTTTACGGAATACCGCAAGTATATTGAAAAAGATGCCGCGCTGGAACGTCGTTTTCAGCCGGTGCGCATCAAAGAACCCTCAGTGGAGGATACCGTTCAGGTGCTGATCGGCATCAAAGAGTATTATGAAAATTATCACCGCGTGACCATTTCGGATTCATTGCTGCGAGAAGCAGTCGTGCTTTCCGAGCGCTATGTGACAGATCGATTCCTGCCGGATAAGGCGATCGACCTGTTGGATGAGGCATGCACCTGCGCCGCGTTGCGGAATTTGAAAATGCGTGATTATGACGCCGCGAGCATGGATCTGGAGAAAAAAGAAAAAGAAGAAGAGGAAATGGCTGCGGCTACAGATCCGATCGATTACGAACAGCTGGCGCAGCTTCGGTCAGAGATTGCCCGGCTGAAGCAACGGACAGACGCCCTGCGCCCCGAAGCGCTCGGCGCGCCCGTAACGCAAGACGATCTGGCGCAGGTGCTGACGCTTTGGACGGGGATTCCGACGGAAAAAATCCGCAGCGGTGAAATGCAACGGCTGGGTCATCTGGAAGAAGCGCTCAAGAAGCGCGTGATCGGACAGGATGAAGCGGTGGAAAAAGTGGCTGCCGCCGTGCGCCGCAGCCGTGCTCATATCAGCCCGCGCCGCCGCCCGGCTTCGTTTATTTTTGTGGGGCCTACCGGCGTGGGGAAAACCGAGCTTTGCAAGGCGCTTTCCGAGGAATTGTTTGACACACCCGAAACGCTGATCCGGCTGGATATGTCGGAATTTATGGAGAAACATTCGGTTTCCCGCATCATCGGCTCGCCGCCCGGCTATGTGGGCTATGACGAAGCCGGTCAGGTGACGGAAAAGGTTCGCCGCCAGCCCTATTCGGTGCTTCTGCTCGATGAAATTGAAAAAGCGCACCCGGATGTGATGAACATTCTGCTGCAGATTCTTGACGAAGGACGGATAACCGACGCGCAGGGCCGCACGGTGAATTTTGAAAACACCATTCTGGTGATGACCTCCAATGCGGGAAGCGAGCGCAAGGACGCTTTGCTTGGTTTTGGCAAAACGCAAGATAACGCCGACCGTGAAAAAGCGCTGAAAGCGCTTGGAGAATTTTTGCGTCCGGAATTTTTGAGCCGTGTGGATGAAGTGATCGTCTTCCGTTCGCTGACCGAGCAGGATTACGAATCGATTGCAAAGCTGATGCTGAATGAATATGTGGGCGTGCTGAAAGAGAAATCGATCACGTTTGTGTTTGACGACAACGCTGCGCAATGGATTGCTAAAAAAGCTCTTGGAGGCAAGAGCGGCGCGCGCGATGTTCGCAATACGATCCGCCGCGAGGTGGAAGATCGGCTGGCCAATGCGCTGATTGCGCAGGGTGATTCGCTTTCCGGCGTAAGCCTGACCGTGGCAGAGGACGGCGAAAGCCTGACGCTGCTGACGCTGTAACGGGTAATACTTGCCGCCTTCACTTTGTGAGGGCGTTTTTTGTGTTTTGAAAGGAGACAATAACCCATGAAAGCAAAAAGCTATACAGAGATTAACGCAGAAACATGGGATCAGTGGGCTGCGGGAGGAATTGAGTGGTCGATTCCGGTCACACCGGAGGAAGTGCGAAGAGCCAGGGAAGGCGAATGGAATGTTTTTCTCACTCCGTGTGTTCCGGTTCCCAAAGAGTGGTTCGGCGCGTTGAAAGGGAAAAAGCTGCTCGGGCTTGCGAGCGGAGGCGGGCAGCAGATGCCGATTTTTGCGGTTTTGGGCGCTCAATGCACGCTGCTCGATTATTCCGACGCACAATTAGAGGCTGACCGGGCAGTTGCCGAGCGGGAGGGCTGTTCCATCAAGATTGTCAAAGGCGACATGACGAAACGATTTCCGTTTCCGGATGAAAGTTTCGATTGCATTTTTCATCCCGTTTCCAACTGTTATGTGGAGGATGTGCAGCATGTGTGGAACGAATGCTTTCGTGTATTAAAGCCGGGCGGAACGCTGTTGGCGGGAATGGACAACGGGTTGAATTTTCTGTTTGAGGATATCTGCCGCCTGCCGCTGACGGTTGCGAATGCGCTTCCGTTCAATCCGCTGAAAATGGAATCCGAACGGCTGGAAGAGATGGTGTGCAACGGAGAAGGCGTACAGTTTTCTCATTCGCTGGAAGAACAGATTGGCGGTCAGCTGAAAGCGGGGTTTCGTCTCTGCGAGCTGTTTGAAGACCGCGATCGCCCGGGCGATTGCAGGCTGAGGGATTTTGCGCCTCAATATTTTGCTACAAGGAGTATCAAGGAGCCACGGACGGTGCAGTAATTTGTCTGTCGGTTGACCCGCGCGGATCGTATTTTTATGGAGCGATCAGAAAATCAAAATCAGCAAAACACATAGAAAATAATTGTAATTTTAAAAATCACCTTGCGTTATGTGACTGAATTTGTTATGATAGCCATGCAATACAGCAATCAGCCAGTTTGTAAACCGATGTTCCCGTGCAGGAAAGGATGAAGCAAGGTGAAATGGTTTGGAAAAATGAAAAGTTGGGCTGCATTTGTAATTTGCGTGCTCTTTTTTACCGGCTGCGGCGTTGAACCACAAAATAAGGCTCCCGGATCGATGTCGATGAACGGCGAGCTTGAGAGTGCTGTTACGCCAAGTGTGCCGGAAGTATCCAACGAAGAAAATACATCAGACACGGCAGAGATTTCGTCTAAAGCGGAACAGACGGAAAGTTTTGTTTCCGGTGGAATTGCCGAGGAGAACGACGCTGCGAGCAGCAGGCCTGCAGCAAGTTCCGCAGCGCCGCAAAGCAGCAGGCCTGCAGCAAGTTCCGCAGCGCCGCAAAGCAGCAGGCCTGCAGCAAGCTCCGCAGCTCCGCAAAGCAGCAGGCCTGCAGCAAGCTCCGCAGCGCCGCAAAGCAGCAGGCCTGCGGCAAGCTCCGCAGCGCCGCAAAGCAGCAGGCCTGCGGCAAGCTCCGCAGCGCCGCAAAGCAGTAAGCCTGCGGCAACCTCGGTCCCGTCAGGGGAAAATAATTTGCTGCAGGTTGCCCGGCAGGTCATTGTTCTGGTGAATCAGGAGCGCAGCAAACAGGGGCTTCCTGCTTTGCGCGAGAACACGCAGTTAATGGAATCCGCATTGGTTCGGAGTCAGGAAATTGTCACAAAATTTGCGCACGAACGCCCGAACGGCGAACAGGGGTATCAGCTGGCATTTCGTGCAGGATTCAATACCGTGGGAGAGAATATTGCTTATGGATATTCGTCTGCGGAGCAGGTAATGGAAGGCTGGATGAATTCCCCCGGGCACCGGGCAAACATTCTGAACGCTGGGTTTTTGGAGATCGGCGTCGGATGCTACCGCGGCAGTGACGGGCGGCTTTATTGGACGCAGCTGTTCGGCGGCTGAAGAAACGGATGGAGAATAGATGAAAAATGAGGCACCCGCAGGAAGACCCTGTGGGCGCCTCATTTTTTCAGTTCATTTTTTGCAGGGTATGACGCGGTTCACATATTCCTGCAATACTTGCAGCCGCTGCGGTTCCATGGCCGGTTTGCCCTCAAGAGGGTTCGGAATTCCAAGCTTTTCATATTTGAAAGCTCCCATGGTGTGGTAACCCAGCAGCTGATATTTTTCAATAACGGTGGCAAACGGCCACAGTATCTCCAAATAGCGATCCAGCCATGCGGTAGTGTCGTTGATTCCGGGGACGATAACGGTGCGGATCCAGGTTCGTTGATTGATCCGGTGCAGATAGTCCAGAAAATCGAGCACGGTCTGCAGTGTGCCGCCGGTGTAGCGGAAAAAGCTGTCTTCCTCGGGGAATTTGAGATCACAGATGACCAGGTCGGCATTTTTCACGGCTGCTCGGACAGCATCCGAAAGAGGAACGCAGCCGCAGGTGTCAAGTGTATAGCCGATATGTTCCGTGCGGAGCAGGGCGGCCAGGACGTTGATCTCTTCCGCCTGCAGCAGGGGTTCTCCGCCGCTGAAGGTAACGCCGCCTTTCCCCGCTTTAAAATACGGCAGATAACGCCGAATTTTTGCAAACAGTTCTTCCGGCGTTTTTTCCTGTCCCGCGCAGGGGTTCCAGGTATCCGGGTTGTGGCAGTAAACGCAGCGCAGCGGGCACTCATTGAGGAAAACGGCGTAGCGAAGCCCCTCGCCGTCCAGCGCGGCAAGGGATTCGACGGAATGGACTTTCATGCGGCGCCTCCTTTGGAATCTTTGTTTTGCTGAAAGGCGTGACGGTGCGAATCAGGATCACATTTTGTCGTGAAATGTGCGGGAAATTACCTCAAGCTGTTTGTCCCGCGAAAGCTTGTTGAAGTTTACGGCATACCCTGAAACGCGAATGGTCAGGTTCGGGTAACGCGTCGGGTCGTTCATCGCGTCAATCAGCTTTTGGCGGTTGAGCACGTTGACGTTGAGGTGCTGAGCGCCCTGAGCAAAATAGCCGTCCAGCACGGCGGTCAGCTTGGCGATGCGGTCGTTATCGTCGTTGCCGAGTGTGTCCGGCGTAATGGAAAAGGTGTTGGAAATACCGTCCCGGCAGAAGCGGTAATTCAGCTTGGCAACCGAGTTCAGGGAGGCCAGCGCGCCCTCGCAGTCACGGCCGTGCATCGGGTTGGCGCCCGGCGCAAAGGGTTCGCCGGCACGTCTGCCGTCCGGCGTGTTTCCGGTTTTTCGGCCGTACATGACGTTTGAAGTAATTGTCAGGATGGAAAGAGTGTGTTTTGCGCCGCGGTATGCCGATGTTTTACAAAGCTCGCGGTAAAAGAATTCCGTAATCCACTGCGCAATACTATCTGCGCGGTCGTCGTCGTTTCCGTATTTCGGAAAATCTCCTTCCGTCCTGAAATCGGTAATCAGGCCGCGTTCGTCCCGAATCGGGGTCACAGAAGCATACCGGATCGCGCTGAGCGAATCGGTCAACACCGAAAGGCCGCTGACGCCGAACGCCATCAGGCGCTCTAAAACGGTGTCGTGAAACCCCATAATCAACCGTTCATAGGCGTATTTGTCGTGCATAAAGTGAATGACGTTCATGGTGTTGACGTAAAGCCGCGCCATCCATGACAGATAGATTTTCAGCTGTTCCAGCACCTCGTCATAGTTGAGAGGAACATTCTCAGGAAAAACTTTGCCCCCCGGAGCAATCTGTTCGCCATAAATTTCATCCCGACCGCCGTTGAGAGCCATCAGCAGCACTTTTGCCAAATTACAGCGCGCACCGAAAAACTGCATTTGTTTGCCGCATTTCATGGCGGAAACACAGCATGCGATCGCGTAATCGTCGCCGTATGCCTCGCGCATAACGTCGTCGTTTTCATACTGGATCGCGTCGGTGTCAATGGAAACTTTGGCGCAGAAATTTTTAAATGCAGCGGGCAGCCGTTCCGACCACAGCACAGTGATATTCGGTTCGGCGGAAGGCCCGAGGTTGTAAAGCGTGTTCAGCATACGGAAGCTGCTTTTGGTCACAAGGGTTTTGCCGTTTTCGTTCATGCCGCCTTCGGAGCAGGTGACCCATACCGGGTCTCCTGCAAACAGATCGTTGTATTCCGGCGTGCGCAGGTGGCGGATCAGGCGCAGTTTGATGACCAGATCGTCCAGCAGTTCCTGAACGCCGGACTCCGTGATGGAATTTTCCTGCAGGTCGCGCTCAAAATAAATATCCAGAAAGGTTGTAATACGGCCGATGCTGTTTGCCGCGCCGTTTTGCTCCTTTTGGCCGCCCAGATAAGCAAAGTAGAGCCACTGAACTGCCTCATAGGAGTTTTCCGCCGGGCGGGAGATGTCACAGCCGTATTCCGACGCCATCTGAACCAATGCTTTCATGAATTCGATCTGGCGGGCGACGTCTTCCAGCAGACGGATGGTTTCATCCGTCATATCCCGTTCTCCCAGCTCGCGGCGGTCCAGCTCCTTCTGCCGGATCAGAAAGTCCATGCCGTAAAGCGCCAGCCGGCGGTAGTCGCCGATCAGCCGGCCACGGCCGTAGGCATCGGGAAGCCCCGTAAGAATTCCAGCGTGACGGGCCTTTTTCATGGTGTCGGTATAAACGCGGAAAACGCCGGTGTTGTGTGTTGTGCGGTAGGAAAATTCCTTGCGGACGTCGTCGCCGATATCGTAGCCGTAAGCTTTGCAGGCCTGCTCCGCATTACGGATGCCGGCGAACGGATTGACTGCGCGTTTCAGCGGCTGTTCGGTCTGCAGGCCGAGAATAATATCCTCGCCTCTGCAGATATAACCCGGAGCATACGTCAAAACAGAGGAGACGCGGTTGGTATCCACATCGAGCACGCCGCCCTTTTCCTGTTCCTGCCGCAGCAGTTCCTGTACACGACTGTAAAGGCGCGTGGTGCGTTCAGTCGGCCCGCAGAGAAAAGATTCGTCGCCTTCATACGGCGTATAGTTTCTGTGAATAAAATCGCGGACGTCGATTTTTGTGCACCAGTCGCCTTCGTGAAACAATCTCCAAGCTTTCATACGATTGACCATTCCTTTCTTTTGCCCCACAGGCTATGCAAAACCTGCGTGCGCAACATCATGCCACGGCAGCCGAAAGAAAAAGAAAATAAAAAACCGGGCATGATAAAAAAAATCATGCCCAGGCGTGCGACGAAATTTAAGAATCCGCTCCCTCACAGTGATTCTGCGTTACGCCAGTTGCGGATTACAATTTTAATATAACAGATTGTCGGTGTTTTGTCAATCCCCAAAGTCAACTGTTTTTCCGGTCTGGTTAAACGGCACTCTCGCGAAACTTGGAGGGCGTCATGCCGTAATGTGCCTTAAAGATAGAGGCAAAATACGTCGGGTTTTCAAACCCGCTGTTTTGCGCAATGACCGAAATATTGTCATTGGTGGTAATCAGCAGCCTGCAGGCCAACTCCAGCCGTTTTGCTGTGATATATTCCTTAAAGCCGATTCCGGTGCGGGATTTAAACACGCGGCTGAGCATATAGATCGAAATCCCGAAACGATCCGCCACACTAATCAGGCTGATATCGGTTTTGGAGAAGTTTTGGTTGACAAATTCAACGATTTCGTTTTGAAGGGCGGTGGTCTCGTCGGTATGCTCCTGTGAAATCTGCTGTTCCATTGCGTCGATGGAGGCCTCAAGCTCCTGGTGCAGGTGGCTTGCGTTGGTGAACGCCAAAAGGTTCTTCAGCTCGGCGTCGGTGATGGGGCAGATGGTTCGTTTGCGGGCGGAGACATAAGCAATCAGAACTTCGTAATTGACATAACGGCACAAAACACGGTTGTGGGTATTTTTTAGAGAAAATTCAGAAATGTTTCGCAGCGTTTGCCGCGCCAGGGGAAATTTTCCGGTTTCAATTTGCCGTGAAAAGAGCTGAATTTCCGCAGAAGGGTAATCTTTGGCGTAAACAAAGCTGGACTGCCCGCCCGCTTCGGCCTGAGAGGCATAATAGGAAAGCGCAATATCGTCCAGGTTGTTTACGATAGTTCCGACATACACACGGCATGTTTCCTGCAAAATCTGTTTGACTGCGGAGATGATGGATTCAGAAAGGAGTTCAGTGTCGATTTCCTGCTTGGAAAGACATACAAACAGGTTATAGTCCTGGTTCGGCAAATCGGTAATAAAAATCTGGCATCCGCTTGATTTCAGAAGCTGTTCGGAAATCTGACGGGATTGTTTCGTGGTGGGGCGGGTGCAGAGAACCGACACTGCGCAGAAATTGCAGCAGTCAAAGTTTGGAACAAGATCGGTCAGCTGCTGGTGGCGTACCGAGGTGCCGTAAAGCAGGTCGTTGAGCACATAGTCCATAATGACCATGCTCTGGTCCGAAGCGCGGTTGTCCAGCTCGATGATGGCGCTTTCGATCCGACCCAGTTCGGATGACGATTCTTTTCCGTGAGATGAAATTTTGGAAACAAGCTTGCGCAGAGGGATGTAATTAATATATGCTGTAACGGCAACCAGAATAGCGGTGAGAAGAATATTGATCAGGAGAAGGAGCTCCATGGTACGGAGGAACGTTGCGTTGTTTTCTTCAAACTGGCTTTTTCCCACGATCGAAATAAAGGTGTAGGGTGAATCCACTTTCCCCCACTTATAGGCGACGGAGCCGTCTTCGGTAAAATAATATTTATTGCTGATATCGTCTTGCAGGAACGTTTCAAATTCGGGCGAGCACAGCTCCTGAATGTTGGATTGATTGTTGGTAAAAAACAGCTCGTTGGAGTGGCTGAAAATGGCATAGGTATTATTTTCCGAAAAAGCCGTAGTCAAAAAAGAGTTCATGGTAGAATAGGTTACCGTAAAATAGACGATCGCATCATAATCGTCATAGCGACTCATGCGTACCGGAATTGCCACCAGCATTTCCGCTTCAGTGGTTTTGTCCTGCCGGATGGATGAGATGATGCGGTATCTTCCCTCAAATGGCGAGGTAAACAGCGAATAAACGCGATTGTAAGTATCAAGATCGCCATTGGAAAACATGGTGCAGAAGTTTTCGAGCCTGTAATAGAATTGATCGTCCAGACAGATTTTCCGGTCAATGTAGTAAATTCCGATATGCTTCGCCATAGGGAGGCTGAGCTGATAGCGCGACAGCTCCTCCGAAGCGCCGATTGCCAGGCTTTCCGGCGCATTGGGATCCAAGTACTTCTTGATATCTGTCTTGTTCGCGGTGCTGATCTGCAGCGCGATGGTACGGAACGCAGAGATCTGAGAAAACATACGCGAAGAGAGGTTTTTCGTTTCGGTAAAGCAATACGTGTCGTTCTGTGTAGAAAGCTCCTGATAAGAAGAGTGCAGAATCAATATCTGGGCAACAATCATTGGAACGCAGATCAACAGATAAATCGTGAGAATCATTTTGATCAGAAACGGGTATTTGCTCACTTTTGGCTTTTCTTTTCGGCCCTTATGTGGCATATCTGCACTTTCCTTTCTGCAATTTATTGTTTTCACTTTTTTGCGCAGGGTTCTTTTTTTGCAGGACAAACTGTGGTAATTTCAAAAAAATTGGGCTGACGACGGCTTACTTATTATAGCATATTAACCAGAAAAAACAAAGAAATACGAACGAAAAATAACATCATTTTTTTGCGGCGTAATTAAATAATTTGCATTTTTTTAAATTTTGCAGTTTTGCCTGCAAATCAACTGAAATTATGAACAGTTTGCAAATTTTACGGGTTATTTGCAAAAAAATCATACTACACATTTACAAACGAAACAAATAAAATAATTTTGTACAAAAAATCAACAAAGAATCGAGGTCAGGAACTGTGGGAAAAACAGCCGTTGCCAAAAGAGGACAGCCGCTTTCCGGTGCGCGCAAAAAAAGCGTCTGGAAGCGCCTCGTTCAAGACTATCAATTATATCTCTTGGTTCTGCCGGCGGTAATCTGGTATGTGATTTTCGCTTATGTGCCGATGTATGGTCTGCAAATTGCATTTAAGGATTACAGCGGAGCATTGGGGATTGAGGCAAGCCCGTGGGTGGGTCTGAAGCATTTTCGGAGCTTTTTCCATTCGGCGTATGCCTGGACGGTCATTAAAAACACTATTATACTTGCGTTGTATTCCATGCTGGCAAGCTTTCCGATTCCGATTATCTTTTCCCTGATGCTGAATGAACTGAAAAGCCAGAAGTATAAAAAGCTGGTGCAGACCACAATTTATGCGCCGCACTTTATTTCTCTGGTTGTTCTGGTTGGTATGCTGAATCTGTTCTTCGGTCCGAACGGGCTGATCAACAATATCGGCGCTTTGATGGGAAAAGAAGCCGTCAATTACATCACCTCGCCGGGGGCTTTCCGCCATCTTTATGTGTGGTCGGGCGTCTGGCAGGGCGCAGGATGGGGCTGCATTATTTATCTTGCAGCGCTGGCGGGCGTTGATCCCGGGCTGCATGAGGCGGCCATGATCGACGGCGCTTCCCGGCTGCAGCGCATCTGGCATATCAATGTTCCGGCAATCCTGCCGACGGCGACAATTCTGTTTATTATGAATGCAGGGTCGCTGCTCAGTGTTGGGTTTGAAAAGGCGTATTTGATGAAGAACGATTTGAACTCCAGCTCTGCCTATATTATTGCTCTGTATATTTATGACCGCGGCTTGGTCAAAACGGATTTCAGCTTTTCTGCGGCGGTCGGGCTGATGAACAATGCAATCAATTTTGCGCTGGTTATGATCGTCAATAAGATTTCGCAGAAAATGTCCGACACCAGTCTGTTCTGAAAGGAGAGGATAAAATGGCTGTTATCAAAGAAACCAGAGGCGACAGAGTTTTTAACGCGGTCAATCTGATTGTGGTTACACTTTTCTTTCTGATTGTTCTGTATCCGCTTTATTTCGTGGTAATCTGTTCTTTTTCCAATCCGAATGCGGTGGCGGCGGGCGAGGTGTGGCTGGTACCGAAGCAGATAACGCTCGACGCATATAAAACTGTTTTCAAAAACGACGATATTCTGTTGGGATACCGCAATACGATTTTTTACGCGGTGGTCGGCACGCTGGTGAATCTTGCACTGACGCTGACCGCGGCATACGGGCTTTCCAAAAAGAACTTTATCGGCCGCAATGTCATCATGTTTTTCATTGTTTTCACCATGTATTTCAGCGGCGGCTTGATTCCGACTTATTTAACGGTTAGAAATCTTGGTCTGCTCAACACGTGGTGGGCGATGATTCTGCCGGCGGGAATCTCTACTTATAACCTGATTATCGCCAGAACCTTCTTCCAGAACGGCGTTCCGGCCGAAATCGAGGAGGCTGCCAGAATCGACGGATGCTCCACCTTTCAGATTTTTGGCAAAATCGTTTTGCCGCTTTCCAAGGCGCTGCTCGGTGTACTGACGCTGTATTATGCGGTCGCACATTGGAATTCCTATTTCAATGCATTGATCTACCTGACCTCCGCGCGTGAAAAAATTCCGCTGGCGCTTGTCCTTCGCGAAATTTTGATTCTGAATACGATGAAATCTGCCGGCGGCGCTTCGGTGGACGAGGAGCTTGCCGTGTATTACGCAAACCTGGCAAATCTGCTCAAATATGCTTTGATTATTGTCAGCTCGGCGCCGCTGCTGATTGTTTATCCGTTCCTGCAAAAATATTTTGACAAGGGCGTTATGCTCGGTTCCATCAAAGGATAATCTGCAGGGTGCGGCTGCCGCAGACGGAAAACTGCCGATCTGCAGCTTTCAGGGTTGTATGTGTCCTGTCAAATCCCGAACGGATTACGGCAATTCCAGTTTGGTTTCATGTGGTGTTAACAGGTTTTCTGTTATCATAAAATCAGTCAAATATTGAAAGGAGCAAAATCATGTCTAAAAGAATTTTTGCACTGGTTCTGACAGCTCTTTTGAGCCTGAGTGTGATGACCGCTTGCGCAGGCAACGCGTCCTCCTCTCAGCAGTCCGCTTCTTCAGCCGCAAGCGAAGCCCCTGTAACTTCGCAGACAGAAGAGTATACGCCTTCTTATCCGATTGTTTCGGAGAAGGTTACCTTTACGGCGGCTGTTCCGATGGACAATGTCAGCGAACATCTGTGGTACAAGGCGTACGAAGAGGCGACCAATGTTGCGATCGACTGGCAGTACTGGTCCGACTGGGAGACGCAGCTTGGCGTTGCGCTTTCCGGCAACGAGGTTCCGGATATCATTTTCAACCTGTACAATACCGGAATGGATAAGGCACAGGCTCTGAAATACGGTCAGCAGAAGTATTTTATCAACTATAAGGATTATTTGAAGTACATGCCGGATCTTGTTGCGTTGATGGACGCGCATCCCGAATCCTATAAGACTGTTGAAAACGACGACGGAAGCATGTATGCGCTGCCGGCATTTCTGCAGACGCTGACAGCCTTTGCCGGAACGATCTATTATCGCACCGATATGTTCCAGGAAGCCGGTATTGAAGCTCCGAAGACGACGGACGATTTGCTTCAGGCAACGAAGGATCTGCAGAGCTACTACGGCAAAGATAACAAAAACTTTATTGCGTTCCAGCCGTATTCCTCTACCCATCTGAGTAGTCAGCTGCTCTATTACCTCTTCCCGGCGTTTGGCGATGAAGTGGATATGGAGTTTGGTTCCTCTGACGGCAAAACGGTCACCTACAACTATACCTCCGAACAGTATCGTCACCTGATGGAGTACATGAGTGAGCTGTATGCTTCCGGTGGATTTGACAAAAACGTCTTCTCCGAAGACGGAACAAACGCCAAGGCGGTTCTGCTGGCGAACAATGCTGCGATTACAACCTATGGTACTCTGTATTCTGCGGACAATTTCAAAAGCGGCAACTATGACGTCGATCTGCTTGCACCGCTGACCTCTGAATATACCTCCAAGCAGAAATATGCGAAATCCTATTCCTCCCGTATGGCCTCCTTTGAGATTTCCACCAAGTGCTCTGACATTGAGACGCTGGTGAAATGGGTCAACGCTCTTTACACGACCGAAGAAAATGAGATCGCTCCCGGCGTTTCCAGTATCTCCATGTGGCTGGGCGTCAAGGGCGAAAACTGGGATTATGATGACGACAGCAAAGAAACCTACACCATCAAAGTTCCGGAAGGCTACGACGGCGCGGCAACCAACTTCCTGACGGAGTTCGGTTTCTCCAACGCCAACAACTGCATCTTCATGTCGCTGAACTCTTCCTCTCAGGGGCTGCTCTGCAAGGGCAACGGCACCCGCGATAACCTGCTGCCGTATGGCGTAGACGTCTTCCCGAAGAATTATCTTTCCTTCACGGATGACGAATCTACCACTCTGGCGGAAAATTACACCGATATTAATAAGTTTGTGGCTGAGAGTCAGGCCTCTTTCATCACCACCGGTGTGACGGACGACAGCTGGAATGCTTATGTCTCCGCGATCAACGGTATGGGAATCGATCAGGTGCTGGCTGTTTATCAGGCTGCGTTTGATCGTTACAACGCTTAATTTCAGGTTTCACAACGGAAAAGGCCCGGTAGCAGTTACTGGGTCTTTTTCGCCTATGTTAAGAACAGCACTACAGGTTTTATATGAAGGATCAAAGAAAAAACCGGTCAACAGCCGGAAAATCGGAAAGGAACGGCTTGCTTATGAATATTCTTGTCAGCTGCCTTACGCCGGAAGAAACCAACCAAACCTTTTTTACCGATCGCGTGAAAAAAGAACTGGAGAACTGCGGAACCGTCCGTTATGGTGTTTTTTCGCCGCAGGAGCTGAAGGAGAATCTGCGCGGCGTCGATGTGCTGTTTGCCGGGTGGGGAATTCCCAGGCTCGATGAGGAGATGCTGGAAAACGCCGACAGCCTGAAGTTGGTATGTTATACAGGGGGAAGCGTGGCGGGCTTTATGACCGAAGCTCTTGTGCAGCGCGGCGTGCGAGTGCTGTGCGGAAACAGGCTGTTTGCCAATTCCGTCGCAGAGGGAACGATCGGCTATATTTTGCTTGCTCAGAGAAGGCTGGTCAAGCTGGTGAACGAAACGGCCGCCAACGGCTGGGCGCCCATGTATTACTCCGACGGAATCCGTTTTAAAACCATTGGTTTGATCGGATTCGGCATGGTGGTGAAATACCTTGCAAAAATGCTGCAGGCGTTTGAATGTAAGGTGAAAATCTGTTCGGATTTTTACCGCCCGGAGGATGAAGAGGAATATCTCGCCGAAAAGTGCGGGCTTGACGAATTGTTTTCCACCTGCGACATTGTTTCTCTGCATGAATCTTTGCGCGACGAAACATATCATATGATTGACCGCCGCTATTTCTCCATGATGAAAAAGGATTCGCTGTTTGTCAATACCGCGCGCGGTCCGATCGTTGTGGAGGAGGACCTTGCAGAGGCAGCGCGCGCCGGGCATATTCGCGCCATTCTGGATGTTTACGAGAAGGAACCGCTGCCAATGGGTTCTTCTCTGCGCGGATGTGAAAATATTATTTTGATTCCGCACCGCGCCGGCCCCACCATTGATATCCGGGAATATGTAACGCTGGCTTTAATTCACGATCTGGAGCGTTATCTGGCGGGAATTTCGGAGTTGGAAAATGAAATCAGTCTGGACTATGCCCGGCATATGACTCTTTCACCGGGAGCGCTGCGTGCGTCAGATAAAAAATAATGAGTTCCTTCCCGATAAGGGCAGGTTCGCATAAAAAATCGTTAAAAATCACCCGCACACCAACAGTGTGGGTGATTTTTTTGACCGATTTGAATCAAAACAGTCATTTTAATTTAATTTATTGACCGATTCATTTGAAAATGATATGATGACTTCAACGGGCGAAACAGTTGCCCGGCGAATTTAAACAACCGTCAGGGGGCTGTCTATGAAAAAGATTCGATTCGGAATTATCGGCTGTGGTTTGATGGGCCGCGAATTTGCAAGTGCTTTGTCCCGGTGGTGCCATCTGCTGGAGAATATTCCCCAGCCGGAGCTTGTGGCGGTCTGCAGTAAGAATCTGACGTCCACCCAATGGTTTACCGATCATTTTCCCTCCATCGGTCTGGTGACCGATGATTATCGGGAGCTGCTGCGCGACCCGCAGGTGCAGGCGGTTTACTGTGCGCTACCGCACAATCTGCACGCTCAGGTTTACTGCGATATCATCCACGCCGGGAAACACCTTCTGGGGGAAAAGCCTTTTGGTATTGACAAAGCGGCCAACGACCAGATTCTGCAGGCGATCCGGGAACACCCGGAGGTTCTGGTGCGCTGTGCAAGTGAATTCCCGTACTATCCCGCTTGCCAGCAGCTGATCCGGTGGATTCACGAGGGGCGTTTCGGCAAAATAATTGAGGTGCGTTCCTGCTT
Organism: Acutalibacteraceae bacterium; assembly: GCA_050947015.1. GTDB lineage: Bacteria > Bacillota > Clostridia > Oscillospirales > Acutalibacteraceae > CAKXIK01. The sequence goes on along the minus strand of JBMNVT010000018.1, from coordinate 28,612 downwards.
CAAGCACAGCAGCGATATGGATCCGAACAAACCGATCAACTGGAAACGTGTGGTTGAGATTAACGGCGAATACGGCTGCATGGGCGATCTGGGAATCCACACACAGCATGTTCCGTTCCGTGTAGGCTGGAAGCCGAAGAATGTTTACGCCAAGCTTTCCAATCTGATCGCCGAGCGGCCGGACGGCAAAGGTGGAATGACGGAGTGCAGAACGTGGGACAATGCCACAATGATTTGTGACGCAGAGGATGAACACGGAACTTTTCCGCTTTACTTTGAAACCAAACGGATGTCGCCCGGTTCCACGAACGAGTGGAGCCTCGAAGTGCTGGGGTTGGAAAACTCAGCCCGTTTTTCAACCAACGACCCGGGCGCGTTCTGGTATACCCAAAGCTGGGATAAGGAGCAGGCGTGGTGCCGGTTGAACGTCGGTTATAAACCGCTGTTTGCCACCATTACCGGCGGGATCTTTGAATTCGGCTTTACCGACGCAATCCTGCAGATGTGGGCGTCTTTTCTGGCCGAACTGGACGGTCAGGATCCGCGGTTCGGCTGTTTCACCCCTGAAGAGACTGCGCTTTCCCACAAGCTGCACACGGCAGCACTGGAATCCTTTCGAACAGGCCGTGTCATTTCACTGGAGGAATGAAACATGTTTGGATTTGAAAAAAACGAGGTGGATCGGCGCGTTTATGAAGAAGAGCTGGCGCCGTTTCTGCCGGAGCATGTGGTAGACGCACACGCTCATCTGTGGACGAAAGAGCAGGATCATCACCATAAGGCAAAGGGCTGCGTTACATGGACGCAGTTGGTAGCCGAAGAATGCATGCTGGAAGACCTGCAGCAAACCTACCGCGACCTTTTTCCGAACCAGTGTGTAAAGCCGGTGGTGATGGGGTATCCAATGGTTGATCTTGCGGAAACCAACGCCTATGCACAAAGCTGCGCGGCGAAAGCCGGGCTGCCGGTGCTGTACTGCACGCACTCGTCGCAACCGGCAGAAGAGGTGGAGCGGGAGGTGCTCGCGGGCGGGTTCTGCGGTTTGAAACCGTACCAATGCAATGCGCCGTCATATATTCCGGACAGTGAGGTGCGGATTTTTGACTTTTTGCCGCCGGAGCATCTGGAGCTTGCGAACCGGCACAGCTGGACTGTGATGCTGCACATTTCCCGTCCCGGCCGGCTGCGTGATCCGCTGAACATTGCCCAGCTGATGCAGATTGAAGAGCGTTGGCCGAATATTAAGCTGATTGTTGCGCATGTTGGCCGCGCCTATTCGCGGGAGGATCTCGGCGACGCATTTCAGACGCTGCGGCAGACAAAGAACATGATGTTTGACTTTACCGCCAACACACTGGATCTTGCAATGGAGCAATGTATTGAAGCCGTGGGACCCGGACGGGTGATGTTTGGTTCCGACCTGCCGATTACAAAAATGAGAATGTACCGTGTGACGGAAAACGGTTTTTATTATAATGTTGTTCCGCGTGGGTTATATGGAGATGTTTCCACCGATCCGCATATGAGGGAAACGGACGAGCCGGGGTTGACGAATTTTTTGTACGAAGAGCTGCGCGCGTTTCGCCGCTGCGCACAAAAGCTTGCGCTGAGCAAAAAAGAGGTCGCCGATATTCTTTGCGGCAATGCGGTATCCCTGTTCGGCATTCATTTTTAACTGAAATAACGCGATCACGTTGTTGGGTGACGCGCAGAAAGGAAGAATTTCTTCATGGCCAAGATTCGGGCGGGGCTTTTGCCCCTTTACATTAAGCTTTATGACGATCTGATCCCATCCCTGCGCGACCGGCTGGAGCCGTTTTACCAAAAGATTGCCGACCGGCTGGAGCGGGAGGGACTCGAGGTACTGCGCACGGAGTTCTGCCGGGTGGAATCGGAATTTGCCGATGTGGTGCAGCAGTTTGAGCAGCAAGGCGCCGACTGTATCATTACGCTCCATATGGCGTATTCGCCGTCTCTGGAGTCAGTGGGGGTGCTGACGGAAACATCTCTGCCGATCATTGTGCTCGACACTACCGAGACCTTTTCCTTTGATTTTCAGCAAAATCCTGACGAAATCAATTATAACCACGGAATCCACGGCGTAATGGATCTTTGCAGTCTGCTGCGCAGAAACGGGAAACCGTACGCCATCTGTGCCGGCCATTGGCAAAACTCCGATGTTATCGGCCGCGCGGCCGGTTTTGCGCGTGCGGCAAAGGCTGCCGGTGCGCTGAAGGGGATGCGTGTCGGCAGCTGCGGCGGCAGCTTTGCAGGAATGGGAGATTTTCTGGTATCCGGCGAAGAGCTATGCCAAAGATTCGGCGCAGAGCTGGAAACAGCTGACCCTGCAGAATTGTGTGCGATTCGCGATTCTGTTACGGAAGAGGAGATTGAGCGTGAGATGGCACACAGCCGGGAACGCTTTGAGATTCCAGAGCCGCTGGACGAAACCTGTTTCCGACTGAATACAAAAGCTTGCCTTACGGTGCGGAAGTGGGCGGAGCGTCATCTGCTCGGCGCTTTTTCGGTCAATTTCCTGAAGGTCAGCCCGTCGGCAGGGTTGGATTCCATGCCGTTTACCGAGGCTTGCCGCGCCATGGAGCAGGGAATCGGCTACGCCGGAGAAGGAGACGTTCTGACGGCGGCCTTTACCGGCGCCCTGCTGCAAGCGTTTCCGGAAAGCTCGTTTACCGAAATTTTTTGCCCGGACTGGCAAAACGGAAACCTGTTCCTGAGCCATATGGGAGAGATGAATTACCGCGTTGCGGAAGAAAAGCCGCAGCTGCGCGGCGCGTCCTTTAATTATACCGATGCGTCGGCCCCGGTGGTCGGATACGCAAGGTTCCGCGGCGGAAAAGCGGTTTTTCTGAACATCTCCCGGGGTGCGAAGGATTTTCGCGCCGTTGTTGCGCCGGTGGAAATGCTGGAAACCCCGCCGCAGGTTTTTACGTCGTCCATGCGAGGATGGATGCGTCCGTCTGTCGGGCTTCCGCGTTTTCTGGAGCAGCTTTCTCAAAACGGCGCGACGCACCACAGCATTCTGATTTACGGCGCAGAGCCGGAGCAAATGGAATTTTTTGCTCAATTATTAGGGATGGAAATGGTACGAATCTGAAACAGAAAGAAGGCTTACAAAATGTTCTGTTCACCAAAATTATCGCTGACCGATCTGCTTGGCGCAGAGTATGTTGCACATGTGGCAAAAGCCGGAGCGGCGCTTGGTCTTTTGCCCAAAGAAGAAGCCCTTGCCGCGGCGGATGAAAAGGTTGATTTTTATCCGGATGCAATGCAGCAAAAAAACGACGAGCTGCTTGTTTCGGTGGGAAAAGAGCTGACGCATCCGTTTCAGGAAGAAAATCAGGGTGCACCGACCGATGCGTTCCGCAAGGCGGCGCATTCCTTCGCTGCTCCGCTTACCGGCGCCTGCGGGTATCGTCTGGGGGAAAACGGGCGGCTTTATCTGTTGGGGAAAAGCGAACATTACCAGGCTTCGCTCGGCCATCGTTTTCCGGGTTACAAGCTGATTGACAACGCGAGAAAGATGGGAATCCTCAATGCGACCCACAACAACACGCGCGGATTTGTTACGCGTCTGCTGGAGCGCCGGCTCATTGCGGCGGCAAACGGGATCAGCGGCGAAGATGGCGCTGCACTGGAAACGGTTCTGCAGTCGGCCGAGCCGCATGTTCTGAACCGCGTGATCAATCTGGAGACGGGATCTCTTGCGTGTGAAGCGGCGATCAAAATGATGCTGGCGCGCTTTTACCATCTGGAGCCGACCTCGGCAGAACCGAAATATGCAGGAAAAACACCGGTATTTTTTGTGATGCAGGATCAGAACGGCGGATCGGAGGCCAATTATCATGGCACCTGTATCACGGCGCAGACGTTCCGCGGGCTTTGGCCGGAGCTTGTCGAAAAGCTGGAAACAGCCGGCATTTACAAGGTGGTTCCCGTGGCTGTCAATGACCTGAAGGATTTCCGCGTAAAGCTGGAGCGCTACAATACCGGAAGCTACAAAACGGCAGGGTTCCTGCACGAGCTGATTCTGATGAATTACGGCGGAGTGCGGCTGGAACCGGAATATGTCCGCGCTGCGCACGCACTTTGCCGTGAAACCGACACGCCAACCATGGTAGACGAAATTCAGACCGGAATGTGGTATCCGGGCATGTTCCTCTTCCGCCTTTACGGTCTGCAGCCCGATTTTGTGACGGTCGGAAAAGGGTTCCCGGGTGGGGAATATCCCGCCAGCAAAATTATTACCACAGCAGAAATGGATACCCTCAGCCAGTTCGGCGCGCTGGTCACCAACGGGCAGGAGGAGCTGGCGTCGCTGGCTTATCTGATCACCATGACGTTTGAGGAAGCCAATCAGGAGCGCCTGCGCGAGCTGGGAGAACGGTTTGAGCATGCGCTGCAGCAGATTGCGGACGATTACAGCGCGACGGTCTGCCGTGCGGAAGGTTTAGGACTGCTGGGTGCGCTGCATTTTTATGACGTGGAGACGGCGGCCCGTTTTGCTTCGCTGGTGAATAAGGAATGCATCGACACCTCGGCGCAGCTGTACAAGACAAACTGCCCGCCGGCGGTACTTTTGAAGCCGCCGGTGATTGCGTCTGAAAAAATGCTCGATTTTCTTGCCGAACGGCTCAGGAGTGCGCTGGATCATCTGGAACATCAAAATTGAATTGAGATTGTCTGTCAGGAAGAAAGGAGTTATGTTTTATGGCGAAAATCAAAGTCGGCGTTTTCGGCGCCCAGCGCGGCAAGGTGATGATTGAGGTGCTGGCGTCGCACCCGAACGCTGAGGTTGTGGCCGTATGCGATCGCTATGTTCCGGCGCTGAACGCAGTGAAGGAAATTGCCGAAAAATATAACGCAAAAATTGCGCTCTATACAGATTTTGAAAAATTCTTTCTGCACGATATGGATGCGGTTGTGCTCGCCAACTATGCCAATGAACACGCGCCCTACGCCATTCGCTGCCTCAAATCAGGGCGGCATGTGCTCAGTGAGGTTCTGCCGTGCGAAACCATGGCGCAGGCGGTTGAGCTGATTGAGGCGGTGGAGCAGAGCGGAAAGGTTTACGCATATGCCGAAAATTACTGCTATATGGCCAGCACGTTTGAAATGTGGCGCCGCTATGAAAACGGAGATATCGGCGAGGTGCAGTATGCCGAAGGCGAATATGTGCACGATTGCTCCTCTATTTGGCCGCGCATCACGCAGGGGGATAAAAATCATTGGAGAAACCGCGCCTATTCCACGTTTTACTGCACGCACAGCATCGGCCCGATGATGATGATTACCGGCAGAAGGCCGGTGCAGGTGGTTGGCTTTGAAACGAACAAGAACATGTCCCGCGGGGATACCTGCAGCTTAAACGGTGGAACCGGCGGGATTGAGATGATTACGTTTGATAACGGCGCAATCGGCAAAAGCGTTCACGGTGCGCTCAAACGCGAACCAGTCAGCTATACGTTCGAGGTTTACGGCACAAAAGGCATGATGGAATCCGGCCGGTGGGATACTGCCGACCTTTCCTGCTATATCGAGGGCGAAAAGCTCTGCAAGGGAGAATTGAAGCATTACAAGCCGGAAAAATTCATCACGCCGGCCCTGGCCGAAAAATTTGCCTCCCACGGCGGCAGCGATTTTTATCCGACGCATTTCTTCATTGAAAAGATCCTCGGCAATCCCGAAGGCGAGCAGTATTCCATTGATGTTTACCATGCCGTCGACATGGGAATCTGCGGAATTTTAGCTTATCGCTCTATCCTGAACGGGAATCAGCCGATGCGGGTTCCGAATCTTCGAAACCCGGAGGAGCGTGATGCATGGCGGAACGATCATGCCTGCACAAACCCTGCAATTGCGGGCGATCAGCTGCTGCCGGTCTGCAGGGACGGCGATCCGGTGGTGCCGGACGAGGTTTATGCCCGCTGCAGGGCTTTGTTTGAAGCGGGCAAGGAAGCGGAGTAATGCAGTGTCTGCGCCTGCGCAGAAACAGAAAGGAATCGGTCAGTTATGAAAAAAAGCGCTGCATATGAGCAAAAGCTTTTGGATACGCTGAAAATTGCCGGACGAATCGATTTGTCGGAAGCAATGCGGATGCTTGACGTTTCGGAATCAACGGTTCGCAGGCTGTTCACCGGAATGGCGGGAAAAAACGGTGTTCTCCGCGTACACGGAGCCATTCAGCTGGAGGGCCTGGCAAATTCCGATTACCGATACGAACAGCTGGAAGGGATCCATTCGGAGGAAAAAACAAGGATTGCCGCCGCCGCTGTGCAGATGATTTCGGACAGAGATGTTGTTTATCTGGATTCGGGTACGACAATTGCGCGGCTGAGCGCGCTTTTGGCAGCGCGAATCCGCGGGGAGAAACTGAAGGTTTCGGTTTTTACCAATTCAATGGTCAATCTGGAACTGCTCTGCGCCGAAACGGACGTCAATCTGATCGGCGGGGTATACCGCGCCAACCGCAGGGACTTCTGCGGTTACCTTGCGGAAGAGATGGTCAGAAACATTCATTTTTCCAAAGCTTTTTTGGGAACAGACGGCTTTAATGGACAGACGGGATTCACCGCGACAGATTTTTCGACCGCGCGGCTGAATCAGCTGGTGCTGGGGCAGACAGACTGCGGCCTGATTCTGGCCGATGCAAGCAAATTTGAAAATTCCGCTGTGGTCAGCTATACGCGCAGCAGAAAAATTGATCTGTTGATCACCGATACAGGACTGTCGGAAGCGCGGCATAGAGAACTGCAAAGCTATTGCGCCAGGATTCAGACGGTTTGACCGCTGTTTTGAGGTAACTGCCGAAAGGAGGATTGCAATGAATCCGTATTTAATCGGAATCGACGTTGGAACGACCGGCGCCAAAACGGTTGTCTTTCGCGCGGATGGAGCTGCTCAGGGCAGCGGATACAAAGAATATTCTCTGCAGACCGCCGGCAGAGAAGTTACACAGGATGCGGAGGACTGGTGGCAGGCGGTGGTTCAGAGCGTTTGTGAGGCGACACGCGGACTGGATCCGCAGGAGATTGCAGGAATCGGAATCTCTGCACAGGGTGCGAGCATGACAGCCGTGGACCGGGAGTTCCGGCCGCTGTGCCCGGTCATGACATGGATGGATTCCCGGGCACAGCAGGAGGCGGAAGAGCTGGCTGCTGCACTTGGAAAAGAAAAGATTTACCGTGCCTGCGGTTGGCCGGTGAATCCGTCATTGGATGCGGCAAAATTGATCTGGATGCAGAAGCGGGAGCCGGAGCTTTATGCCCGCGCGCATCAGTTCGTTTCCACGCTGGAATTTGTCAACCAGCGCCTGACGGGGAACAGTGTGATTGACCCCACCTGCGGCGCAATTCGTCAGCTGTTCAACATTGCCCGCGGCGACTGGGACGACGATATTCTGCACGTGGTCGGCGTGGAAAGAAGTCGGCTGCCGAAAGTTCGGTCAACAGGCGCTCCGGTTGGCGGGTTGACGGCACAGGCGGCAGAAGAGCTTGGGCTGCCGGAGAAGACCCCCGTATTCAACGGCGCGCACGACCAGTATTGTGCGTCGCTGGGAAGTGGTGCGGTTCGTCCGGGAGATTTACTTTTGGCAACGGGAACCACATGGGTCGTCTTCGGAATTGCGGATCACCTGATGTTTTCGGACACAAATCTTTCTCCGGGCATTCATCCGGCAGGCGGGTTTGGTGCAATGGCCTCGCTGGTTACGGCGGGTTCGGCGCTGAAATGGTATAAGAACCTGATCGGCGGAGATTACGCGTCGATCGACCGGGAAGCGGAAAAGCGGATAAAGTCGGCTGAAAACCTGTTCTTCCTGCCGTATCTTGCCGGGGCGGGGTTCCCGCACAACCGGCCGGATCAGCGCGCGGAAATTTACGGCCTTTCTCTTTCGCATGACCGTTATGATCTTGCGCTTGCGCTGATGGAAGGTGTCGCATTTGAAGCAGAGCTTGTTTTGGAGGAGTTCCGCAAACAAGGGATTGCAGCCGACCGGCTGATTATGACGGGCGGTGCGGCGCGCAGCGAAATCTGGAGCAAGCTGGTGGAATGGATTACCGGCTGCGCAGTCTACCGGATGACACAGCCCGAAACCTGCTGCGCCGGAGCGGCGATAATTGCCGGCGTAGGCGCGGGCGTTTTTCCCTCCTATGACGAAGCGGCATCTGTTATGGCGAAGATGGAACCCCTTGAGGCTCGGAACAGTGAAATGCACAGTTTTTACCGGAAGAAATCAGAACGGTATCGTTCCTATGCAAACAAAGAACGGCAGCCGTGAGACGCAAACCCTTAAAAAATTCCGATAAAAAAGGGTGCGCTGCAAAATAGCACCACGAAAAACAACCAGAGTTGACAGCCCGAAAAGGGCTGCCGTCTCTGGTTGTTTGCGTTAAGGTGCATGTGTAACAAAAAATCGAAACCCGCAAGACCGGTGTATCGTATATCAGCGTCGCTTTTCATGGGTTATCGCGAAATTTCTTTTTTGTGCTCGTAAATGTAAATGGAAACAAGCCCCGAAAAAGCGAACAGTGCAAAGGCAAGAACCGGGAGCAAAGCCGCAGCAAGCATTATTTGGTCTGCATTCTGCAGCAGAGCGGTCACCGCGTCGCCGCAAAGGCTCAGCAGGAGAGCCAGCAGCGCGATCAGCGCGAAAAAGAATAATCTGCCTTTTTCAACGCCAAACCGATACATCAGCGGCAGATTGATCGCTAACAACAGCAATGCCGTGCAGATTCCTGCCAGCAGCGAAAACCAGAAGGAGCCGTCATCAGCTGCGTGCAGCAGGAAGAGCTGAATGCCGTAACCGAAGGCTGAAAGCAACCCGGCGCAGAGAACGCCGAGCAGCCCCAGCAAATACTTGCTGAGCACAAGCGCGGCGGGAGAATAGGGCATCATGGCCGCCAGCGTATCCCATTTACAGCGTTCATCATAGGCCAGCGTGGTAATCGGCAGCATGGCGGCGTAAACTACGGCAAAGACGGAAACAGAAAAATTAGGGATCAACGCAAAAATGACGATCATAAGCACAAAAACTTTGAGCTGTTTGATAATCGTATAAAAATCCTTCAGCAGCAGACCTTTCATTCTGAATCACCATTCCATCAATATAAAATTGCATTGTCTGGGCTGCTGGCTGCAGCCGACACAGAGGGCGTGTTTTTTGGGGGCAGCGCCAAACGGAAAGCGCTGCCCGGAAAACGGCAGAGTACCGCGACAGAGCGTCAAGCTTCTTTTTCTTTCGAAAGCAGCAGCATAATTTCTTCCAGCCCGGCACGTTCCGGGCGCAGGGCTGGTGAAACCAGCGACCGGCGAACCAATACCTCCGCGCCGTATTCCGAGCGCCGGGAACCGCAGACGGCCTCCGGGGGAATGGACTGCAGCAGATCGGCGCCGCAGCGGATAACTCCGTAGATTTCGTCAAGGGAATCTTTTTCCTCGCAGAAAATCAACTTGCCGCGATGCAGAAACGCAATGTAATCGCAAAGCTTTTCCAGATCGCTGACAATGTGTGAGGAGATTAGAATCGAGTGGTTTTCGTCGCGGGTAAAATCATAGAACAAATCAAGAATCTCATCCCGTACCATCGGGTCAAGCCCGCTGGTTGCCTCGTCAAGCACCAACAGCTTTGGGTCGTGGGCCAGGGCGGCGGCGATGGCAAGCTTCATTTTCATTCCGCGGGAATAGTCCCTGAACGGCTTTGTTTCGGGCAGCGAAAATTTTTCAATCAACCCATAGTATTGCTCGCGATTCCAGCGTTGAAAAGAGTTTTTTAGAATTTTTTCCAGCTGACGTGCAGTGATGGTTTCCGGAAAATAAGCTTCGTCCAGTACGATCCCAATATCCTCTTTCACAGCTTGAAAGTTGGTGTGGTTATCGGCCCCCAGCACACGGATTTCGCCGCTGTCGCAGGGAATGGTATTCATCAACAGACGAATCAATGTGCTTTTTCCCGCGCCGTTTTCCCCGACGAGCCCCAGAATACAGCCGCAGGGCAATGAAAAACAGATGTCCTGCAGGGAGAAACCGGGGTAGGTTTTGTTTACATGACAAAATTCCAATGCGTTCACAGTCATCTCATCCTTTCTGACAACTGAATCTGCCCGGGGGGAATGGATTCTCCCGGGCGTCTTCGTTTTTCATTAACAGGCGAAGCAGCTCCAGCAAGTCTTCCTGGCTTAACCCGCAGGCAGCAGACAGAGAGATGCATTCCTGCAGGGAATGCTCGATTTTTTTCAGGTGCTCCTCTCGAATTATTTCTGTGCTGCGGGGAGCAACGAAAGAACCTTTGCCCGCAACGGTAAACAAATAACCCTGCTGCTCCAACTCATCGTACGCGCGTTTTGTGGTGATTACACTGATGCGCAGGTCCTTTGCCAGCGCCCGGATGGACGGCAGCGGGTCGTCGGGCTGCAGCTTGCCGGCAATAATCTGTTCTTTGATTTGCCGCGCAATCTGTTCATAAATCGGTTGGTTTTCCGCGTTGTGCAGAACGATTTCCATGAAGTTCACCTCATATCTGTATATATACAGTATACACAGCAATAACAGTTTGTCAAGCAATTTAAAAAAAGCTGCTTGAAAACTGCAGGCTAACGCAAAGGGACTGCGTCAAAAACCGTTGCGCTCGGTTTTCGATACAGTCCCTTTTATGATGCGGTCTATTTACAGATCGTCTTCTCCGGTATCAAGATTTTTCAGGTTTTGCGCTTTCAGATAAGCATTGATAAAGCCGTCAATATCCCCGTCCATCACCGCGTTGATATTGCCGGATTCAAACCCGGTGCGGTGATCCTTGGCAAGCGTATAGGGCATGAAGACATAAGAGCGAATCTGCGAGCCCCAGGCAATTTCCTTTTGAACGCCCTTGATATCATTGATGGTGGCAAGATGTTCGCGCTCTTTGATTTCCATCAGCTTGGAAACCAGCATTTTCATTGCGGTATCGCGGTTTTGGAACTGGCTGCGTTCGGTCTGGCACGAAACGACAATGCCGGTCGGCAGGTGCGTCAGGCGAACGGCGGAGGAGGTTTTGTTGATGTGCTGTCCGCCGGCGCCGCTCGAACGGAACACGTCCATTTTAATGTCTTCCGGGGCAATATCCACATGAATGCTGTCGTCGATTTCAGGAATGACCTCCAGCGATGCAAACGAGGTGTGGCGCCGTCCGGAAGCGTCGAACGGCGAGACCCGCACCAGACGGTGCACGCCGTTTTCTCCCTTCAGGTAGCCGTAAGCGTTTTCTCCTTCGATGGTGATGGTCGCGCTTTTAATACCGGCTTCCTCGCCGTCCAGCATATCTACCGTGCTGACCTTGAAATTGTGACGCTCGCCCCAACGGCAATACATGCGGTAAAGCATCAGCGCCCAGTCCTGCGCTTCGGTTCCGCCGGCTCCGGCGTGCAGCGTTAAAATCGCGTTGCGGGCGTCATATTCGCCGGTCAAAAGTGTGGAAAGCCGCTGCGTTTCCATTTCCTCACGAACAGTTTCAACCCCCTGCCGAGCTTCCTCCAGCAGAGAAAGATCCCCTTCTTCGTCGGCCAGCTCAATCAAAGCCAGCGTGTCGTCAAAAGCGGCCCGCAGCTTGTCGTAAGCTTCAATTTTTCCCTTGAGCGCTCCGCTTCGCTGCAAAACCTTTTGAGATTCCTCTGCATTGTCCCAAAAGCCGGGTTGCGAAGCCTTCAATTCCAGCTCGGCTACTTCGTTGGCCATCTTCTCCAGGCCAAGCGCGTCTGCCAGATCATGCAGCTCCGGCCGCAGATTTTCCAGCGTGAGGCGCAATTCTTCATACTGTAACAATCCGAATCATCCTTTATTGCAAATTTCAATCATTCTGCGGTTCCGCTTTGCCGCAGTGCAGGAACGTCAACATTTTTCCTTAACTAAAATATTATACCTGATGGTGGGGAAAAACGCAATACTTTGCATGGGGCCGTTTGTGTGCAGCCAAAGTGCATTTGAAGACGTGACCTGCAGGGGTGCAATAACAGGAGAACGCAGAGTGGAAAGGTCTTCCGCTCTACAGAATGTTTCCCGCGTCAGCACGCTCAGATTCGGAGAGGTGGCGCACCAGCAGGCGGGCCTGACAGCAGGCTGCGTAAAATTCGTCAGTTTCCCCGGTCTGCAGGCGTGCAAGCATTTCGCCAATGGCCTCCTTTACAGGGTCAAGCTCTGCATGACGAAGATACATATTTGCAACCGGTTGCCAACAATCCCAAAGCTCTCCGACGGCCTCGGCATGCGGGGCTGCCTGTACAAGATCTCCTCGGAAAGAGGCTTCGGCGGCAAGGGCAAGCTCCTGATCCAGCGTGCGGCAGTGGGTTTCAACGCTGCGGAGCGGAAATATACATAAAAAAGCAAGTGCCGCACTAAGCATTGCGGCATAGCAAAGGCGGCGGATCACAGCGCAGCCTCCTTTTTTGCAAAACGACCGCCAAGCCGGTCGGCAGCCAGAACCATCAGCGGCAGAACGGTAAAGAACACAATCGCCATTACAGTGGAGGCAGAGCCGGAAAGCGCAGCCAAAAGCTGTGGAAAACCGGAAAGCACCGTTCCGGTTGCAAAGATGACCGCGGCACCCAAAAAAAGACTGAACTTTCCGGCTTTTTTACCCCAAAGACCGGAAATGCAAAGTGAAAACGCGATCAGGAAAACGGAAACACGCACAAACAGTCCTGCCGTCCAGATTGCTGCATAAAGAGCGTCCAGCCGCTGCAGCGAGCCGGCTTCCGCAAAAGTGGAGGCAACATAAAACGGAAACGGTTGAGTTGCCGCATAAGAACCGAGTACTCCGGTGACAAAAAAACCGATCAGCACCACCAGCACGGCTTCTCCGATGAGCCAGAACAGAAACCTCCCGCGCGGCCTTCCTTTGGCGAACGGCAGCAGTACTACGGGCAGCGCAAGTTCTGCCGTACCCGAAAAGACCGAAAGTCCGTTATGTGCGGCATCGTTCCATGCTGCGGAATCGGGGGGAGTATAATTCAGCAGGTCAAGCCGGGGGATCAGCGCACAAAAGAGAAATATCAGTGCCGCTACAATTGCCACCATAATAAATCCCGAGGCGCGCGCCAAAGCTTCCAGCCCAAGGAATGCGCCGTAACAGGCGGTTGCCGCAACCGCAAAGGCAAGCAGAAAAAACTGTGCCTGCGGCAGCATGGTGGAGGAGACATAAATATTGTAGCGCGCAACGGCCAGCGAGGGCGTATATAAAAAATAAAGACCGTAAAGCGCACAGAAAACGGCACCGCCTGCGTTGGAAAAACGAAAGCGGGCGCAGTCCAGAACGCTCATGCCTTCGTGCCGCGTACGAAGAAGAAGTACCGGCAGCAGAGAGAGGATGCTGAGAACCAGTGAAAACGGTGCCGCAAGTAGCAGCCCCTGCGGATTGCCTGCACCCTGCAGTTGGGTTCCTGTGAGAACGGCGCTGCTGTGCGCAACAAAAAACAGGCAAACAAGCTGCCCGGCGCCGATGCTGTTTTTTTTGTCCATGGCAAATTCCGCCCTTTCTATTTTTCTGAATCGTTTTTCTCGCTGCCGGGCATGTTCTGAATGTGGGAAGAATGCTTTCCAAGCCGTTTCCAGCCCTGCCGAACCAGCACGTCGCGCAGCGCACGTGCTCTCAGCGGGGAAAGCGGCGCAGTGAAGGGAATACCGTAAGGACCAATAGCGCAAAGGTTTACCAGAACGGCGGCAAAAGCGAGCATCAGACCGAAAAAAGTGAAACAGCCGCCAATCAAAATAAAAGCAAAACGAAGCACGGCCACAGGTTCATAGATTTGAGGAATGACAAATGAACTCATTGCCGTCAGCGCTACCACCATAATCATCGGAGCGCCGATCAGCCCGGCCTGTACCGCGGCATCGCCAATGACCAAACCGCCGATAATGCCGACTGCGTGGCCGATCGGCTTTGGCAGCCGAAGCCCGGCTTCCCGCATCAGCTCATAAATAAAGTGAATCACCAACGCCTCCAGCATCAGGGAAAACGGCTGGGACGCTTCCGACGAGGCGAGATTATAGAGCATCGGTGTGGGAAACAGCGCCGGATGAAAGGTGCCGATGGCGACGAACAGCCCCGGCAGCAGCGTTGCAAGAAAAAATGCAATATATTTCATCCAGCGGGTAAACGCCGCAAAATACGGGCGATCTGCATAATCGTCGAAGCTTTGAAAGTTTTCTACAAACAGATAGGGAACGATCAGCACCATTGGCGTGCCGTCCACAAAAACGGCAATACGGCCTTCGGTGATTTTTCCGCAGACAGTGTCCGGACGTTCACTCAGTCCGACGCCGGTGAATAAGGAAAGAGGACGGTCGTCCAGAAACGGCTGCAGATATCCGCTTTCGAGCACAGTTTCCAACGGGCAGGCCTGCAGTCTTGCGCGAACCCTTTGCAGAATCTCCTGCGAAACAACGCCGTTCAGGTAGCACAGCGCAACGTCCGTCTTGCTTCGGGTTCCCACCTGCATCATCTCAAAGCGGAGATCCGGCGTTTTCATGCGCCGGCGAACCATGGAAAGATTGATGCGGATTACTTCCACAAAGCCTTCCCGGCTGCCGCGCTGCATTGCTTCTGTGACAGGCTCCGAAACCGACCGAAAGCTGTAGCCCTGCATCCCGACTGAAAGCCCGCTGGCAACCCCATCGAGCAGAATAATAGTAAAACCGGACATCACCAGCCCGAACACTTCGTCAAAGTTGTTCAGCTGCATCTGGTCGGAAAGTGCAACGATGCTGTCCCGAATACGTTGAAACTGTTCTTCGGCAGTCAGCCCTTCGTAATCACCTTTCATAATTGGATTTAGAACGCCCTGAGCATAGGCCTGGTGGTTAATCAGCCCTTCCATATTAATCAGTGCGCAGTCCCGTCCGCCGATGGTAATCCTTCGCACCACAAGATCGCTGGTTTCGGCAAAGGCCCCGCGCAGATAAGCCAGGTTTTCGGTCAAGCTGGCGCTGAGCAGTCGGGGCGCGGCAGGCTGCTGCGAAGTCTGGCTGCGCGCACGGGAGGCCCGGAGCTTGTAAGGAAACAAAAACGGCATTTTCAACACTCCCTGACATGTAAAGGCGTGTTGCTTTACATGTTGATTGTTTTTCTTATGCTTCATTGTTGCCGTTTTAGCAGAAATTTATTCCGGTTTCTCCTGATTTTGCATACCGCAGCCTATCCCGGACCAGAATAGGATTGATCAAATCACATGGGAGGCGGGCAGAATGTTGATTTCACTGCTGCGAACATTAATTTTATATGTGATTGTGACCGCGGCGGTACGGCTGATGGGGAAACGGCAGGTCGGCGAGCTGCAAAGTTCCGAACTGGTCATCACCATGCTGATTTCCGAGCTGGCGGCGATTCCAATGCAGGAGACGGGAATTCCGCTGCTGAGCGGTGTGGTACCGATTTTGACACTGGTGGTATGCGAAATTCTGGTTTCGGTGCTGATGATGAAATGCCGATGGTTCCGTCGGCTGATTTGCGGCAGCCCAGTGGTTCTGATCCGCAGCGGCAGGCTGGATCAGAAGCAAATGAACCGCTTGCGCTATACGGTGGAGGATCTTTCCGAAGCATTGCGTCTGCAGGGCGTGTTTGACCCCGGAATTGTGGATATGGCGATGATTGAAACAAATGGGCAGCTCAGCGTTCTTAAAAACGCGTCTGCTGAACCGCCGGATGCAAAAACGCTTGGTGTTTCGGCCAAAACGGAGTTCTGGGTGGTCGTGGTGGATGACGGCAGCTTCTGTACACAATCAGCGCGGCTGGTGGGATGCAGCCGGGAATGGATTGACAGCGTGCTGAAAAGGGAAAAATGTCTGCTGCGCGACGTGTTTCTTCTCACAGCCAATGCTGAAAAAAAATATCGACTAGTACGCAGAGAATGATAACAAAGTGGAATATTCGACAAAAATATTACAAAAAGCGCGCCAGATGAAAAAAGTCAAACCGCTTGCGGCGTTTTGCAAAAATGAACCAGTGAAAGGGAGCGCAAATTAAAATGAAGAGAAAACAAATCGCGGAAGCCTGCCTGCTGATCGCAGGATGTATTCTGTTTTCTGCGTGCAGCGGGGAGCTGCCGCTCAACCGGCGAATGATTGTTCAGAACGCAGGGGTGGACGAAGCGGACGGCACGTTTACACTTTCGGTAAACGCTTATCTGGCGGATCGCTCGGCGGCGGGGGAAAAGGAGAATGCCAGCGATGTTTTTTGTAGCCGCAGCGGCGACTCGGTAACGGACGCAATGGATAAAATCGGACTGGTGACGGGCAGGAAACCTTATTTTCCCCACAATCAGGCGGTCGTGATCGGTCAGGCAACAGCAGAGCACGGCATTGGAGCGGCATTAAGCTTTTTTACGGAATTTTACGAATGCAGAGGCTCGGTAGCGCTTTACCTGACGCAGGGCACAGCGGAAGAGCTTTTGCGCGGCGTGGGGCAGAACGGAAGCATTCCGGCGCGGGAGCTTGCGGCGTTGAGCGAGGCAGGAAAGCAGACCGGGTGCGCGGTGTATGCCGAAGTATTTACCGCGGCACAATGCCTGACCGACGGCGAGCGCGATTTTTGTGTTCCGATTCTCAGCCTTGAGCAGACCGGCGATGAAGAAGCCCGGATTGTGGTGAGCGGAACCGCACTGTTTTCCGGTGAAAAGATGGTGGAGGTGCTTGATGAGCGCCAGACGCAGGGCGTTCTGATTGCTTCCGGTGATGCAAAAAATATGAGCCTGAAGGCGGAAGTTCCGGTGGGGAAGACAGGCAGCCGCATCGGGGTACAGATCGCGATTGAAAACCTGCAGACAACCGTTCGGTGCAGCACAGAAAACGATGCGGTGCAAATTGCACTGCAGGTTCGGTGCGACGCACTGCCGGCGGAATGGGATTTTGCAGCGCAAACCGGTTTGGACGAAGAGACGGTCGGGGCGTTGAAAACCGAATGCGAGCGGGAAATTTCACAGCGGGTAAAAGAGGCGATTCGCATCTGTGCGCAGCACCACGGTTCCGATCCGTTTGGCTTTGGGCGCAATTTTGCCCAACAGGCGCCGGAATGGTGGAGCGCCAACCGGAAAAACTGGAAAGGCACAATCCCGGGCTGTGATTTTTCGGTCGAAGTTTTCTGCCGGGTTAAGGCCGGTGCAATGCAACCCGCAGGCCAAAAGGGGAAAAGCTGATGAAGTTTTCGCAATTTTAAAAGAAAATTGCCGAATCCCCTTTAAAGTTTTTTTGGAAGCATGTATAATAAAACAATAAGTGCTCGACAAGGGGAGGGTTTGTTTTGCCAACGGAATTCAAGGTGTCGCTTGCGGCAATCCTGAAGGAGCTCGGTTTTGAGGCGATCTACATGCCGCAGAACCCGGACGAGGTAATGATTGCTTCCATGGAACTCAGCCGTCCCGGTCTGGAGTTGGCTGGTTTTTTTGATTATTATGACAATACGCGCATTGTCGTGTTTGGCCGGTCGGAAATGGCGTTTCTGCAGGAGATGGAGCCGGCGCGACGCAATGAAATTATTGACGCACTGTTTTCGCGCCATGCGCCGGCGGTGCTCATTACGCGGGGGCAGGAGCCGCCGGAGGTTTTGCTTTCCAGTTCCAGGAGGTACAGCGTTCCGCTGCTGCGCACACAGGAGGTAACCTCCGGTGCGATCATGCGTTTGACCTCGTTCCTGAATATTGAGCTTGCGCCGCGCGTCACCCGCCACGGTGTTCTGGTCGAAGTTTACGGCGAGGGTATTCTGATGACCGGAGACAGCGGCGTTGGAAAAAGCGAAACAGCAATTGAACTGGTGAAACGCGGACACCGGCTGATTGCGGACGATGCCGTGGAACTGAAACGGGCTTCCGACAAAACGCTTGTGGGCAGCGCTCCGCCGAATATTCGTCATTTCATCGAACTGCGCGGTGTCGGAATTATCAATGCACGCCGGATTTTTGGTATGGGCGCCGTTAAACAGACCGAAAAAGTGGACATGATTATTCAGCTGGAAAACTGGGACAGCACAAAGGTTTACGACCGCATGGGAACCGCCAACGAATACGGCGATATCCTCGGCGTTCAGATCCCCCTGATTACGATTCCGGTCAAACCGGGGCGCAACCTTGCCATTATTATTGAGGTTGCCGCAATGAACAACCGCCAGAAAAAGCTGGGTTATAATGCCGCGCAGGAGCTTCTTTCCAATCTCGGCATGGACGCTGAGGCGATGCCGCAGGAGCCGCGTGTGGTTTATACGGACTGGGGCGGACACAAATTTTGAAATCATTGATTCGGATAATCCCGAACAGAAAAGAGAAAGGATGAATCAACCGTTATGTATTACATTGGAGTCGATTTGGGAGGAACCAATTTTGCGGTCGGAATCTGTAATGAAAATTATGAGATTATTGCCCGCGGCGAGGGCAAGACAAATGCGCCGCGGTCCTGTGAGGAGCTTTGCGCCGATATGGCGGGGTTAATTCGGAAGGTTGTTGCGGATGCAGGTCTTTCGATGGACGAAATCCAGTGGATCGGCATTGGATCGCCCGGAGCCATCGATGCAAAATCCGGCGAAATTGTTTACGCGAACAATCTCGGTTACATTCACGCGCCAATGGGCAGCGAACTCAAGCGCCTGACGGGCAAGGACGTTTACATGGAAAACGACGCGAACGCGGCGGCTTACGGCGAAGCGGTTGCCGGTGCGGCGAAGGGTACGCAGGTTTCTGTCACCGTAACCCTCGGCACCGGGGTCGGCGGCGGGATTATTATTGACGGCAAGGTGTTTTCCGGATGGAACAGCTTCGGCGCCGAACTGGGACATATGGTGACCGTCCAGAACGGACGCCAGTGCACCTGCGGCCGAAAGGGATGCTGGGAAGCGTATGCTTCGGTTTCCGGACTGATCCACCAGACAAAGACCGCTATGATCGACCACCCGGATTCTGTCATGTGGCAAATTGTCGGCGGAGACATCAAACAGGTCAACGGTCGCACCGCTTTTGACGCCATGCGCAGTGGCGATGCAGTGGCGAAGGCGGTCTGTGACAAGTACATCGAATACATTGCATGTGGCGCTGCCAATGTGATCAATATTTTCCAACCGGAGGTGCTTGTTTTTGGCGGCGGCATTTCCAAGGAAGGTGAAACGCTGCTCGGGCCGATGCGTCCGCTGATTCAGGAATTCGATTATGCGCGCTTTGGCGGCAGGCAAACCAAAATCGTCGCCGCGCAGCTTGGTCGTGATGCAGGTATTATCGGCGCTGCGTTCCTTGGTCGTTCCATGCAATAAGGCTGTTGCTGAAATTTTACAAGCTGCCGCAGACAAATCCGTTGCGGCAGCTTTTTTGGTATTTTTTCTGCAAAGATAGGAATCCGAACTGATTTATGATATAATTGCTGCATAATAATCGTTATGTTCGGGGCGCTGTTCCCGGTAAGAAAGTGCGTGTGCAGCGTGTCCGGTTTGTGTTTGCCGGATCCCGGGCGTTCAGAACCTGATCGCAGGAAAGGAGGAACGGATATGACTTCCGAACAGTTGAAACAAATTCTTTCTGCAGCGCGTGAATCAGACTGTACTGTACTGGAAAACGAGCCGATGAACCGCCATACAACCTTTCGAATCGGCGGTCCGGCGCGTCTGTTTATTAAAGTGGGAACAGACCAGGCGCTGTGCCGGATGACTGCGCTGTGCCGCAAACTGGGGGTCGGCCTTTTTGTTCTCGGCAGCGGGTCAAATCTACTGGTGGCCGACAAAGGCTACGACGGCGTTGTGCTGCACCTTGCGCCGCCGGATTTCTGGCGGTGCAGCCGGGAGGGAAATGAGATCGATGCCGGCGCGGCAATGAGATTGGCGGCACTGACCGATTTTGCCCAGGAACAGGGGCTTTCCGGTTTGGAATTTGCCTATGGAATTCCCGGTTCGGTGGGCGGTGCGGCCTTTATGAACGCCGGAGCCTACGGCGGCGAGATGAAGCAGGTGATTTTGTCCTGCCGTGCGCTGTTGCCGGACGGAACCGTGCAGACGTTTGCGGGCGAATCGCTGCGGTTTGGTTACCGCACCAGTGTTTTTGACGAAAACGGTGGGATTGTGCTTTCCGCGCGCTTTGCCCTGACATCGGACGCCCCCGAAGCCGTGGAAGAACGAATGCACGATTACCTCAACCGGCGGCGCAGCAAGCAGCCGTTGGAATACCCGAGCGCGGGCAGCGTGTTCAAGCGGCCGGAAGGACATTTTGCCGGAGCGTTGATCGAACAGTGCGGGCTGAAGGGCGTTTCGGTCGGCGGTGCGCAGGTCAGCGAAAAGCATGCGGGATTTATTATTAATAAGGGCGGTGCAACCTGCGCCGATGTCTGCGCGTTGGTGGAAAAAATTCAGCGGACTGTGCTGCGGGAAACCGGCGTGTCGCTGGAATGTGAGATTCGCCGGCTGGGGTAATGCAGCTCTCGACCTGAAAGCTGCGCTGCAAAAAGGATGAAACAAAATGGAATTTTTAATTGTTACGGGAATTTCCGGTGCGGGCAAAACGCAAGCGGCGCACGCATTGGAGGACATCGGCTTTTATTGTGTGGATAATATTCCGCCGTCGCTGCTCGGCGCATTTTACGGAGTCTGCGTTCATGCCGGGGAAGAACATGGGCGAGTTGCCGTTGTGATCGACGTGCGCGGCGGAAAGGATTTTGAAACGCTTTCCGGAGAAATGGAGCAATTGGGGAATCAAAAGTGCCGCATCCTTTTTCTCGATGCCTCCGACGAGGTTCTGTTCAACCGCTATCGCTTTACCCGCCGCCGCCACCCGCTGATTGATGAGGCGAACGGATCGCTGGAGCAGGCGATCGCAATGGAACGCAGGCGTCTCTTTTTCCTGCGTGAACGGGCGGATTATCTCATCGATACATCGCTGCTTTCCGGCGCACAGCTGAAGGAACGACTGGCGGCGATGTTTCTGGGGGAGACCGGAAAGGCGCTTTCGGTGCACTGCATGTCCTTTGGATATAAATACGGCGTGCCGCCGGAAGCCGACCTGGTCTTCGACGTGCGCTGCCTGCCGAACCCCTATTATATTCCGGAGCTGAAAAACAAAACGGGGATGGACAAAGAGGTTCGCGATTACGTGATGCAGTGGGACTCTTCCCGGGAACTGGCGGACAAACTGACCGGACTGATCGATTTTCTGCTTCCGCTCTACACAAAGGAAGGAAAAAGCCATTTGACGGTGGCGCTTGGCTGTACGGGAGGAAAACACCGTTCCGTCACCTTTGCGCGGCTTTTGTGTGAGCATCTGCAGCAAAAGGGAGAGCATGTCAGCATTTCACACCGCGACATTTCCAAATAAAAAGGACGAAAAATGTTCGGGGCTGACCATAAAAAGGCCACGGGGACGAAAGGGTGTTTGGAATGACGTTTTCTGCAGATGTGCGCGGCGAACTTTGCGCAATCGAATCCACTGCCTGCTGCCGAAAGGCAGAGTGTTACGGAACGCTGCTGTTTGGACGGTCATTTTCGCTCGGCGGGATTTCGCTCCAGACGGAAAGCGGGACGGTGGCGCAGCGTGCGGCGTCACTGCTTGCGCTGGAAACAGGAACTTTTGCTGAACTGCGGGCGCCGCTGACACAGCGCGGCCACGGCAGAGTGTACACCGTGACGGTCGACGACGGAGTAAAGCCGTCAGTGTTGGCTCATTTCGGGCATACGGGCAGGGAGTCCAGCCTGAAAATTAACCTGGCAAATCTCGAAAACGACTGCTGCACGGCGGCGTTTCTTCGCGGAGCCTTTTTGGCGTGCGGAACGGTTTCCGACCCGCTGAAGGGATATCATCTGGAATTCTCCGTTCCACGGGTCAATTTGCTGCATTCGCTTGAAGATCTGCTGTGTCAGCTGCCATTTGGGCTGCACCCCGGCTTTTCACACCGGGGAACAGTTCCGATGGTTTATTTTAAAAACAGCGAGGAAATTGCCGATCTCCTTACTTATCTGGGCGCGATGAACAGTGCAATGAAACTGATGCAGGCAAAAATGCTGAAAGAAGTTCGCGCCGACGCCAACCGCCGAACCAATTTTGATACCGCCAATATCGACAAGACCGTCAATGCCGCCACGCAGCAGATCGATGCGATCCGCAGGCTGCAGGAAAGCGGCGCGATCAGCACTCTTCCGGAAGAACTGCGGGAACTTGCGGCGATCCGTGTCGAAAATCCGGAGCTTTCCCTGCGGGAGCTTGGCGGGCTGCTTCATCCGCCGCTGACCCGTTCCGGCGTCAACCACAGGCTGACAAAACTAATTCGGCTGGCGGAGGAAATATAGAGAAGCAGGTTTTGTTTAATTTGGTATTTCAGGAGGATTTTGATATGAGCGGGTTTGTCCATCTGCACGTTCACAGTGAATACAGTCTGCTTGACGGCGCCTGTCGGATCTCAAAGCTGGCGGAAACCGCCGCTGCACGCGGACAAACCGCCTGCGCAATTACCGACCACGGCGTGATGTACGGCGTGGTCGATTTTTACCGGGCAGCTCAAAAATGCGGCGTTAAGCCGATTATCGGCTGCGAGGTTTACTGCGCGGCGCGGACGCGGTTTGACAGGGACGGCGGCGCCGACCGCGAGCATAATCATCTGGTGCTGCTGTGCGAAAATAACAGAGGCTACGAAAACCTGTGCAAGCTGGTGTCGCTCGCGTGGACAGAGGGCTTTTACGGCAAACCGCGTGTAGACTGGGAGCTGCTGGAACGGTATCACGAAGGGCTGATCGCGCTTTCGGCATGCCTGGCGGGCAGGATCCCGCAGGAGCTGCTGCGCGGCAATTATGAAGAGGCAAAGCGCTCCGCGCTGCGTTATCAGCAGATTTTTGGAAAAGAGAACTTTTTTCTGGAACTGCAGGATCACGGTATTGAAGAACAGAAGCGCGTTGCGCCGCTGATTTTAAAGCTTGCGCAAGAGACGGGAATCCCGCTGGTTATCACCAACGACGCGCATTATCTGGAGCGCGAAGACAGCAAAATGCATCATGTGCTGCTCTGCATCCAGACGAACCATACGATCAACGATGACGATACCATGGAATTCGGTTCGGACGAGTTCTACCTGAAAAGCGAGGAGGAAATGCGGGCGCTGTTCCCCTCCGTGCCAGTGGCTGCCGATAACACTGTAAAAATTGCCGAGCGCTGCAATGTTGAATTTGAATTCGGCAAAACAAAGCTGCCGCATTTTGATGTGCCGAACGGGCAGGATCACGCCGAATACTTTCGAGAACAGTGTTATGCGGGGCTTTACCGCATTTACGGGCAAAATCCGCCGCAAAGCCATATTGACCGGCTGGAATATGAGCTGAAGACCATCGAGCGCATGGGCTATGTCGATTATTATCTGATCGTGCATGACTATGTGGCGTATGCAAAATCAGTCGGGATCCCGGTCGGGCCGGGGCGCGGCTCCGGTGCGGCGTCTATTGCGGCATACTGCATCGGTATTACCGGAATCGACCCGATGAAATACGACCTGCTGTTTGAACGGTTTCTCAACCCGGAGCGCGTCAGCATGCCGGACTTTGACGTCGACTTCTGTTACGAGCGCCGGCAGGAGGTAATCGATTATGTGGTTCGCAAGTACGGAGCGGATCATGTGGCGCAAATTATCACGTTTGGCACCATGGCGGCCCGCGGCGCCATCCGTGACGTTGGCCGCGCGCTTGGTATGCCGTATGCGCGTGTGGACGCGGTGGCCAAGCTGGTTCCGATGGAACCGAATATCACGCTGCAGAAGGCACTTGACCTTTCCGCTGAGCTTCGCAGCGTTTATGGGAACGACCCCGAGGTTCGCGAGTTGATTGATATGGCGCGCAAGTTGGAAGGGATGCCGCGCCATGCTTCAAAGCACGCGGCTGGCGTCGTCATCACCGAAAAGCCGGTTATGAATTATGTGCCGCTCTCCAAAAACGATGAATCCATCGTAACGCAGTTCCCGATGACGACGCTGGAACAACTGGGGTTGCTTAAAATGGATTTTCTTGGGCTGCGAACCCTTACGGTAATCAACGACGCAGAGCGCATGATCCGTCGTCGGGAGCCGGAGTTTTCCGCAGACCATGTGCCGGAAGACGATCCGGGCGTTTTTCAGATGATGACCGAAGGTACCACCGAGGGCGTGTTCCAGTTTGAATCGGCAGGTATGCGCAATGTGTTGATGCAGCTTGGACCCGAGGGACTGGAAGACCTGATCGCCGTGGTATCGCTTTACCGCCCGGGGCCGATGGAATCCATTCCTCGTTATGTACAGAACCGGCATCACCCCGAAATGGTAACCTATCTGCATCCCCTGTTGGAACCGATTTTAAAAGTCACCTATGGCTGCATGGTCTATCAGGAACAGATCATGCAGATATTTCGGGATTTGGCTGGTTATTCGCTCGGACGAGCCGATGTCGTGCGCCGCGCGATGGCAAAAAAGAAAAAGGATGCGATGGAACGGGAACGGTATATTTTTGTTCACGGATTGGAGGAAAACGGGAAACCCGTTGTGGAGGGGTGTCTCAAACGCGGCGTAGACGAAACGAGCGCGATGAAAATCGTCGGTGAAATGGAAGGTTTCGCTTCATACGCATTCAACAAGCCCCACGCTGCCGCGTATGCTTATGTTTCGTATCAGACGGCATACCTCAAGGTGCATTATCCGCGTGAATTTATGGCCGCGCTGCTGACTAGCGTGCTGGACGATACCAACAAGGTGGTGGAGTACATCACCGAATGTCAGAGGTTGAATATTCCGGTCCTGCCGCCAGGTGTCAATGAAAGTGATGCGGGTTTCACCGTCAGCGGGGAAAAGATCCGTTTCGGACTGTTGGCGGCAAAAAATCTGGGGAGAAACTTTGTCAGCCAGATCGTGGAGGAACGGAAAAAGCATCCGTTTACCTCATTTTATGATTTTTGCAGCAGGATGTACGGCGGGGACCTGAACCGCCGTGCGTTGGAAAGCCTGATCAAATGCGGCGCGCTTGACGGGCTTGGCAGCAACCGCCGTCAGATGCTGACCGCTGCCGACGCCGTGCTCAACGACCTGGACGACGCCCGCAGACGCAATCTGGAAGGGCAGATCAGCCTGTTTGGCGGCATGGGGCAAGAGCCGGGCGGCGATTCGTTCACAATGCCGAAGGTAGACGAATTTACGATGCCGGAACTGCTCGGAATGGAAAAGGATATTACGGGGATGTACCTTTCCGGCCACCCGATGATGGAGTACCGCGATGCGGCTGCCGCAATGGGCGCGGCGTCCATCGGAGAGATCGTACAGAGCGCCAGAGAGGAAAATTCCCGTTATCACGACGGGGATCGTGTTACGCTGCTTTGTATTGTTTCGGCTTTGAAAACAAAGGTGACAAAAAGCAACGCCACGATGGCGTTTGTTACGGTGGAGGATCTTTCCGGCGCAATTGAAATGCTGGTTTTTCCGAAAACCCTGCAGGAGGCTTCAACGCTGCTTCAGGAAACACGCGTGGTTGAAATTCAGGGCAGAGTAAGCCTGCGCGAAGATGAGGATGCAAAAATTGTCTGTGACAAAGTGTTGCCCCCACCTGATACAAATGTTGCGCATACAGGTAATTTTGTTGCAGACACTCCGCTGCCCGTTCAAACGCCGAGCGTCGCGCCGGCAAGTAAGCCGCATCTTTCACAGCCGCACAGCGAACGGTTTGGCCTTTATCTGCGTATTCCGGCGCTTGATGGGGAACAATATGACAAAGCCCGTAATTTACTGGAGATTTTTGATGGTCAGACGCCGGTTTATTTTTACCTGACCGGACAAAAAAAACTAGTGCTTGCTCCCAGAACGTTGTGGGTGATGTTGAACGATCCGATGATTTCGGAGTTGAAAAGAGTATTGGGTGAAAAAAATGTCGCCATAAAAGAATAGTATTTTTGTTGCTTTTGTGGATTTCGCAGAAAGAGCGGTTATTTTGCAGAAACTTGCTTGCCAAGCTGCAGAATAGTCATTATAATGTTTGTTGGGAATTTAACAACAGGAGGTTGGTTTCTCATGGGAATTAAAAAAATCGGAATACTGACAAGCGGCGGGGACGCTCCCGGTATGAATGCAGCGATCCGTTCGGTCACTCGTTCCGCGATCGCTGCCGGTATTGAGGTGCTCGGCGTATACAGAGGATATAACGGTTTGCTGCACAAAGATGTTGTCAAGATGGATCTGCGCAGCGTGTCGAATATTATTCAGTTGGGCGGAACGATGCTTTACACCGCCCGCAGCCCCGAATTCAATACGCCCGAAGGTGTGAAGAAGGCGGCGGCGAATTGCCGCGAACTGGGGATTGATGGACTGGTTGTCATCGGTGGTGACGGCTCCTACCGCGGTGCGCGCGATCTTTGCGCAGAAGGAATTCACTGTGTCGGTCTGCCCGGTACCATCGACAATGACATTTCCAGCACGGAATACACGATCGGCTATGATACCGCAATGAACACCGCGGTCGAAATGGTCGACAAGATCCGCGACACTTCGCAGTCACACGATCGCTGTACGGTGGTTGAGGTGATGGGGCGCCATGCCGGTCACATTGCTCTGAACGTGGGCATTGCGGTAGGAGCAACGGCAATTCTTGTGCCGGAAGAGCCGTTTAACCTGGACAGGGAAGTCGTTGAGCCGATGAAGCGGTCTCAGACCACCGGCAAACAGCATTTCATTATTGTGGTTGCCGAGGGTGTCGGACATGTGGATGAAATCGTTGCCGAAATTCAGGAGAAAACAGGCGTTGAGACGCGCAGCTGTATTCTTGGTCATGTGCAGCGCGGCGGTTCGCCTTCTCTGCGGGATCGGGTGCTTGCCAGCGAAATGGGGTATTACGCAGTGCAGCTGTTGCGGGATGGCAAAAGCAACCGCATTGTCGGCATGAAAGACGGTCGTGTTTATGACTGCGATATTACCGAAGGGCTTGCAATGAAGAAAACGGTGGATAAAAATCTGCTGAATATTGCCCGCGTAATTTCAATTTAATTTTCGAATTGCGATCACCGGTCTGTTGTCAATGGCAGGCCGGTGACTTTTTCGGCCTTTTTGGAATGGAAAGCGTACTGCGGCAATACAGGTTGAAAAGGGACAGGAACGCTTTTATTGTAAAAATAACAGAAAATCATTTTAAAAGCGGTTAAAACTTTGTCTCGTTTGATTTGTATTATGCGTATTTGTGAATAGATAAACGGCAAATTTCGCTTAAAATCGAAATTTTTCGATTTTTTTAATGAATAATATTCGTTATTTTGCAAATTGTTCAATGCGAAGCGGCATTCAAAAAATTTTTTTAACAGAATGAATAAAAACGGGTTGACAAGTATTGAGCGTTGAGGTATGATTGAACAGTAGTCAGAACTGGTTTGAGGTGATAAGCAGGTGCTCGGCTCTGCGCAGAACGATTCTTCTGATTTTGACAAGCTGGCAGAGCAGGCCAGGCAGGGGGACGGCGACGCGTTTGCTCAGTTATTTCTTTCTTTGCTTCCGTTAATTGGCAGCAAAGTGTCGCGGTTGGCGCCGCAGCTGCGCGGCGAACGGGATGATCTGCTTCAGGAGGGCGCCATCGGTTTGATGGACGCGGTTGCACATTACGATTCGGCCAATGGTACGCCGTTTCAGGCATATGCTTCAGTTTGTATTGAGCACAGAATTCTTTCGGCGCTGCGTGCGCAGAGCCGGCAAAAGAATCTTCCGCTCAATGAGTCTGTTCCGCTGGATGATCTCGAAAGTTCCACTGCATTTTCTTCCGCTGACCCTGAGGACGTGTTCTTTGGGCGTGAACGGTTGCAGCATGTGCTGCATGCAGTGCAGACGCGCCTTTCGCCGTTGGAACGGCAGGTGCTCGAAGGTTATCTCGGCGGTCGATCCTATCGGGAAGTCGCTTCCCGCCTGGGGCTGACGGAAAAGTCGGTTGATAACGCTCTGCAGCGAATCCGCCGCAAATTGGATCGTGCGGTTTCGCTCGAATAATTTTATCAGTCGACAGGCGGCAGATAAGCCGCTTGCAATATAATATGCCCCTCGGGTCGAGCGTTGTTCAAAGCAATGAGGGCGGTTCAATTCCGCCTGCGGGCAAAATATCTTATTAACCAAAGCGAGGTAAAACAAATGTACGAAGACAAGACTCTCACATGCAAAGAGTGCGGCAAGGAATTTATCTTTACCGCCGGCGAGCAGGAATTCTACGCCTCCAAGGGCTTTGTAAACGAGCCCCAGAGATGCAAAGCCTGCCGCGATTCCCGCAAGAACGCCGGCAGACCGGAGCGCGAGATGTACACAGCCATTTGCGCTTCCTGCGGCAAAGAAGCCAAGGTTCCTTTCAAACCGCGTGAAGATCGTCCGGTTTATTGCAGCGAATGCTTTGCAAAGATGAGAGAGGAATAAGCGCCAAGCTCTGATCCATTGCTTTGAAAAAAGTTGAATCGTGCTGAAATGCTCCGAAGGGTTGCCTTCGGAGCATTTTTTGCGTCTGGAGGGCGCTGCGCCCGCCAGACAGATTTTGTAGGTTTGTCAATGATGTGTTACACATTAGGGAAAGAAAATAGGACAGCTTTGGGAGAGATCCAGTTGAGAGGACGCATGGGAAAATTGTTGTAATGCCTTTGCCAGACAGCGAGCTGTCTGG
>JBMNVT010000017.1:0-50836 GCA_050947015.1 Acutalibacteraceae bacterium | reverse complement strand
GCGGTACCGCTTCGTTCAGCGGATACCCGATAAACCACCGGTACGCCAGGTTCATGCTCACTTCTTCCAGCGTCCGGCGAAGTGAAGAAATCCCGTAGATATGCTGGATCAGTACAATCTTGAACAGAACCACCGGGTCGATGCTCGGCCTGCCGTTATCCTCGCAATACAGCTTATAGCTTGTTGAAGTCGATTGCTGCGTCGATCTTCCGTAGAAGATGATTCTGCGGCACCATTTCTTCCAAGCTTACAAATTCCATCTGACTGCGGTTCTCTGCGTTCTTCACCATCATTTTTATCACCCCATACCATTATACCGTATTTCTTCTCTTTATACGAAAAAAAGGTCGCCTTCCGGCGACCTTTTTCGACAGACTGAAGCCGCGGAACTGTTTTCAAAACAGTTCCGCGGCTTTTTTATCGTTTTGTCCTATCCGTCAGGGCAGCATCCGCTGTGTTGTCCCTTTCAGATAAACCTGACACTGGCGGAAGCCTTCTGCGTAAGCAGCGCCGCACTGATAACCGCGATAGCGGGAGCAGGTGCGAACCATGTCGGCAAAATCGATTCCGTCGTGTTCCTTCATCCAGACCAGTTGGCTTTCGTGGCATTCCAGCATCTTGATCTTCAGATCGATTTCATCAGAAATATCAACAAACTCCGTGGGGTTGAATTCAACGCCGGCCAGCGTGTCCATGTAATAAATCGGCACCAGCTTTGCGGGAGCGCCGTCTTCGGCACTGTAACGGTGCTTATAATTTGTGTAATTCGGCAGCGTCGCCGTAAAGCTTGCGTCGAACACCAAACGAGCGACCGCCGTGTGATCCGGCATATAGTCGTCCGGGTTGTGCGTGATAATGAAATCCGGATTGGCGTAGCGAATTACATCAACAATCTTGTCGCGGGCTTCTTTGTTGTTGTCATAGATTTCAAGGTCATCAAATCCACCGGAAATAACCTCGATCCCGGCAAGGCTTCCGGCTTTTTTTGCTTCGTTTTCCCGGATGATGGTCAGCTCGTCCGGCGGGATGATGACATGACCAAGGTTTCCGGTGGAAGCATGGCATACAATGACCTTGTCGCCGCGCTTTACACATTTTGCCAGGGTTCCGGCGCACGCAATTTCCACGTCGTCGGGATGGCAGCCGATTGCTAAAACGTTCATGAAAGAACACTCCTTTTATTTACGGGGTCTGCAGTTGTAATTGCGGAAAACCATTGAAAAAGCGACTGTTCCGTTTTTCAGCGAGATCCCAAAATGAATTGACCGAAATATTCCGGCGTATGGAAATCCGGTTGAATTGTGCCGACGGGATTCCAGCTGCCGTAATGCGGGTGAACGGTATCATCGCCGCATTTATAAAGATTGCCGAGAAACCCACCGTTCCAGCTGCCGTAAACCTTTCGCAGGAAATCGAACGGAATATAGAGCAGATGCTGCCAGACGCCGCCCGAGATTTTGTCAGTCAGGCAGAAACGCGCGGCGTCAAAAGAAAGCAGCGTGCGGTTTGCTCTGCCGGCACCGAGGCCGATCATCATCATCCCGGCGCAGTTCATTTCGAAATTCAGATAACGGTTATCATTTGCCGGGCGAAGAAAGAATTCCACACAGCTGTCACAGCAGATTCGGCCGTTGTGCTGACTGCAAACGCAGCGGAGCGGAAATTCATCGGTGGTAAAGAGAACTGAGATCCCGTCTTTTCCGGCAAGCAGACGCGCGCTGGTGCATGGGCGGTATCCGGTTCCGTCGTCCCAGGCAAAGCTGTCAATCTCAGCCTTTTCAGCCTGATGCCACAACGGATTTTCCATAGGGATAACTCCGGCGCTGTCAGTTTGTGCAATAGAATATGTTTTCATGCCGATATCATTCCTTTCACGGTTGTTCCGGACGATACTCCTGAGGCTGCAATACAAAAGTTCCGAAAAACTGAGAGAGATGAAACTGCGGTTCGGGCCAGACAATGGGACTCCAGCTGCCAAAGTGCGGGTGAGCGGTCTCATCGCCGCATTTGAACAGATTCCCTCGGAAAACAGACTCAATTTTACCGAACTGCTCCTGCAGAAAATCGAACGGAACATAGAGCCGGTGCGTCCAGATCCCGTTCTGGATCAGAGGCCGGATCCGGAAACGCCTGACGTCAAAATCGAGCATGGTCCGCCCGTCCGTCTGTGTTCCGATCCCAAGCAGCAGTGCGCCTAAGGAGTTCATCTCAAAATTCAGATAACGCGGGTCTTCCGGATTAGGCTGGATGAAGAATTCCACACAGCTGTCGCACCAGACGTCCTCGTTGTTCTGTGTAAAAGTTGCTTTCAACGGCGTTTCATCGGTGGAGAACAGCACCGAAATCCCTCCGTCGCTGGCAAGCAGCCGGGCGGTGGTGTGGGGGCGATAGCCATTTCCGTCATCCCACGCGAAGCTGTCAATGGCGGCTTCGGCGGCATTTTGCCAAAGGGGGCTTTCTGAGGGAACATCCTCGGGCAGGCCGACGTGCGGAATATAATATGTTTTCACTGTGACAGGCATCCTTTCTGCAGCTTAAAATCCGGATTTCTTCCAAACCGGCGGATAACAATTTCTGCAGCGGCGCCGAAGCAAAACGTGAGCTGCAGGCCAAATGCAGGAAAACCGGGGAAACCGAAGCTTCCCCGATTGTAGGCATACACTGTTATTCTACGGTAATATATTTTCTCTCGTCGCTGGCGCGGTAGGCGGCTTCCACAACCTTCTGAACCTGAATGGCGTCGTCGCCGCTGACAGGCGGAACGGTGTCGTTCAAAACCGCGTTGCCAAAGCCCTCGATTTCTTTGGTATACATGTTGCCGAATTCCACATTGAGTTCCATCGGCGCAACATCCACGCGATCCTGAGCGGCGTCATAGCCGAGCGTATCATCGGAAATCAGCACTTCAACCTTACCGGCTTCAATCTGGCTGATGGTGCCTTCGGCCAGAATACTGCCGCGCGTTCCGTAAATTTCCATTCTGCAGCGTGCAGCCGCATCCGGAATATTGAAATTCGCGTCAACGTAAGCCGTTGCGCCGTTGTCCATTTTCATGATAACGTTGGCGGAATCATCGGCGGAATAATTGAAGGATTCATTGCCGACGAAGGAAGCAACTTCGGTCGCCTTGCTGCCGGTAATGTACTGCAGCAGATCAATGCAGTGGATCCCCATATCCATCAAAGCGCCGCCGCCCGAACGTTTTTTGTCCTGACGCCAGTTTCCCGGAATCTCGGGGTACCAGCAGGTCAGCTGCGCGCGCATCGAAACAATCTGACCAAGCTTCTTTTCTTCCAGCAGCTCTTTCATGGCCTGATGATAGGCATGATAACGCATCATCAGCCCCGCGCCGAGCTTTACGCCCTGTTTTCTGCACTCGTCGGCAATTTCCTGAGATTCGGCGGCAGTCAGTGCCAGAGGTTTTTCGCAGAGAATATGTTTTTTTGCCTTAGCGGCGGCAAAAGCCTGTGCTTTGTGGCAAAAAACAGGGGATGCAATGTATACGGCGTCGATCTCGTCCAGAGCGAGGAGGTCGGCTTCGTTTGTAAAGGAGTACTTTGCGCCGTATTTCTCCTGAACTTTCTTAGCAAATTCCGGGTTGGTGTCCATTACGGCAACCAGCTCGGCGTTGTCTGCCAGCATCATGCCAGGCAGGGTTCTGCGGTCGGCAATTCCTCCGCATCCAATGACGCCCCATTTGATTTTCATCTCAAAGACCAATCCTTTCATGCGGCAGGTCAATTTTATTTTGAGTTACCTGTACCGCTTTCTAAAACAAAAAACGCCGTTTGAGAAACGTCGTTCTTTTTTAAGAACGGAAGAACGAACCGCGCTGTGCTTGCTGTGCAAAACACGGCGGGAAATGTCCGGCAGAAAGCCGAACCCAATCGGAAAAAGAAGAAAGCCCCTGTGTGCAATTCCGAAAGTTCAGAACGACACAGGGGCCGTTCACTGCAATGAGTGAAAAAGATTATTTGCCAACCTTTTTGGCAGCGTTGCGGATACCGGCGATGATCATATCGCAGTCATCTTTGGTCAGGCGCGGATGCTGCGGGGTGTTAAACTCTCTGCGATAGAAGAAGTTTTCTGCGTTCGGGCAGTGAGAAGCGGGCTTATACTGCTGGAACGCCTGCAGGTCATAAGTCGGCTGATAGTGCAGGATCCCCTGAATGCCTTCTTCTTTGTACAGGCAGCGCAGGAAATCGTCACGGGAAGCGCCGAGTTCCTGTTCTTCGATGCAGACGGTGTACAGATGATAAATATGTCTGCAGTTCGGGTCTTCATAAACCGGAGTAACGCCTTTAATGCCGCTGATGCCTTCAGTGATGTAGCGGCCGATCTCAATGCGCTTTTCGTTGAGCATTTCAAGCTTCTTCATCTGCTCCACGCCAACAGCGCCCTGCGCTTCGTTCATGCGGTAGTTGTTACCCCATTTGCCGCCGACCAGACGATTGTCAAAGTGGGAAGGAATCCAGTAATCGGTTTGATTTTCCCAGTTGAAGTTGCCCATGCAGCGAAGCTTATCAATCGCTTCAGCATACATATCGTTGTTGCAGGTAACCATGCCGCCCTCACCAAGGGTGGTGATGTTTTTCAGCGAATGGAAGCTGAAGCTTGCAAAATCACCGATAGAACCGGCCTGACGGCCCTTATAGGTTGCGCCCGGAGCATGCGCGCAGTCTTCTACAACGATCAGGTGATAGCGCTTGGCAATGTCCATAATCGGATCCATGTCAACCATCTGGCCGCCGTAATGTACCACATAAATGGCTTTTGTGCGGTTGGTTACCAGTTTTTCAACCTGAGCCGGGTCAATGTTAAAGGTGCGCGGGTCGATATCGGCATAAACCGGGGTAGCGCCTTCTTTAACGATAACCAAAGAAGTGGCGACAAAAGTATTCGGGGTAACGATAACCTCGTCCCCGGGGCGCAGACCGATTGCCTGCGAAATAACGTGCAGACCGGTCGTGCAGTTGGAAACCGCCAGCGCATGCTTGACGCCGAGCTTTTCCTTGAACATGTGCTGGAACTCCTGAACCTTCGGACCCATGGTCAGAGAATCCTTGTGCATCGCAGCCAGAACTGCTTTTTCTTCGGCTTCATCATAAATGCTGCCAAAGAAGGAATACGGAACCTTCAGATGTACGTTTTCGTCGACGGCGTAACTGCTGGTGATGCCGCCCTCCGACTCCTTACCGACGCTGAGCTGATTGGATTTGCTGGTTTCACTCATGGGAACTGCCTCCTTAAATGAATATTGAATACAACCGAGCCAGGTAACGATTCGGCTGTATTAAACCAATTAAAGCGGGAATACCGATTCAAAAACACTGTCGCACAGGTGAACGGCGATTCCGCGGCAGGAATCGTTGTCGTCGATGTATACCTGCTCCACCGTCAGCTTTCGAATCAGCTCAGAATAAGCGCGATGCTTCATGCAGTCAATCGCCGCGCGGAAAAACTCCTCGCAGCCGGCGTAGGTGCCACTGTTCAGAATAATTTTTTCGGGATGAAAAATATTGACGACGCTCGCCAGGCCAATCCCCAGATATTCGCCGCACTCATCAACAATCCGCATTGCGTCCGCATCCTTGCGGCGGCAGGCTTCGACCACGTCTGCAAAATCTGCGTCCGGGCATTCGGGTCGGGCTTCGCGGTAAAGCCGCACAACGCGCTCCGGAGAACACATGGCCTCCAGGCAGCCGTGATTGCCACAAAAACAAAGGTCGCCGCTGCGCTCCACGGTCGTGTGGCCAATTTCACCGATCAAAGAGCGGTTAAGCTTTCCGTTGATAAATTGAACCGCGCCGACGCCGTTGTCAAGATCCAAAAACATTATGTTGCGCTCACGAATCCCTTTTTCATGGCTCAGCTGCCAAACGGCGCGGGTAATCGAAATATTTTCGATGAAAACGGGTTTGTTGAAGTACTCTTCCAGTTCCCGGCGGACGTTGTACGCCTTCCAGCGAAGGCTGATGGAGAGCACATAATTACTGTCCTCCAGTACAAGGCCGGAAACGGCAATTCCAATTCCAAGAATATTTTCTTCCCGATTTCGGTTAAGCATCGGCATCACAGCGTCGCGGATGTGCTGCAGAATCTGTCGGGAACCATTTTCGTCTCCACTGAAAACAGGGAGAGAAACAGAGCTTTTGTCGTAAATAACGCCGGTCAGGTCGGTGCAGCAAACCGTCAGCTTCTCGCTTTCCAAATAAACGCAAATCAAACGGTAAGCGCGCCCATTAAACCGCAGCAGAGTAGCTTTACGCCCGACCCGGCTCATGTTTTCCACGCCGGTTTCCGCCACAACGCGCTGTTCCATCAAGTAATTTACGATGTTTGTGATGGATGAAAGAGAAAGCCCGGTCGCCTCTGCGACTGCGGGGCGGGAAACAGGCGCGTTGTTCCGAATAAAATCCAACACCTGCAGGCGATTCATTTTCTGCATCAGCTGCGCGTTTCCGACCGTTTTTTTTGCCGTCATCTTTCTGCTCCTGTCTATTTATTTATTCATTAAATAAATTATATCATTCCATTTGCAAAAGTCAACGGTTTTTCAAGAAAAACCGCAGCAGCAGAGAAATAATTGCCATATTAGAAAAAACGGAGCGAAGAATTCTATAAATCTTTTTCCTTCCTGCAACTTTTGTACCCAAATATGCGTCCAAGTTGCATTGTTTTTTTTTCGGTGTTTTGCTACAATCAAGTTAACCTTATGCGTCGGCAGTCATAAGAGCGTTCAGCACCATGTTTGTCCGGCAGAGAGGGAAGGAAACTTTATTTCAATTTGATTGATTCTTGCAGAAAGGGAGATGACTTTATGCTGGAAATCCACGGAGAACATTTTTATCTCAATGGCAAGGTATTTCAAATTCATGCGGGGGCAATTCATTATTTTCGTACACTGCCCGAATATTGGGAGGATCGTCTGCTCAAGTTGAAGCTGGCCGGCTTCAACACGGTGGAGACCTATGTATGCTGGGATCTGCACGAGCCGCAGCAGGGGACTTTTGATTTCTCCGGAATGTTGGACGTGGAACGCTTTTTGCGCACAGCGCAAAAGGTGGGGCTCTATGCGATCGTTCGTCCGTCGCCCTATATCTGTGCCGAATGGGATTTCGGCGGGCTGCCGGCGTGGTTGCTCCGGGAACCTGAAATTCGTGTGCGCTGTGCGGAGGAACCGTATCTGAACTGCGTAGCAGATTTTTACCGCGAGCTGCTGCCGCGGTTGGCGGCACATCAGTTCGATCGCGGCGGCAATATTCTGATGATGCAGGTAGAAAATGAATACGGCAGCTTTGGCAACGATAAAGAATATCTGCGCGCCATAGAACGTATGATGCGCGAAAACGGAATTACGGTGCCGCTGTTTACCTCCGATGGGCCGGACGACGGAATGCTTGCGGGCGGAACGCTGCCGGATCTGCTCAAGGTAGTCAACTTCGGTTCGCGTACCGGAG
Organism: Acutalibacteraceae bacterium; assembly: GCA_050947015.1. Lineage (GTDB taxonomy): Bacteria > Bacillota > Clostridia > Oscillospirales > Acutalibacteraceae > CAKXIK01. The sequence goes on along the minus strand of JBMNVT010000017.1, from coordinate 43,376 downwards.
AGGCATTTGAAAAGCTGCGGGAATTTGACCCGGGCAAACCGCTGATGTGCGGCGAGTTCTGGAACGGCTGGTTTGATCATTGGGGAGAGCAGCACCACAAGCGTGAGGTTGAAACGGTGGAGGCAGAACTAAAAAACCTTCTGGAGCTTGACGCAAGCTTCAGCTTTTACATGTTTCACGGTGGAACCAATTTCGGCTTTACCGCCGGAGCAAACCACGACGACGGGTATGAGCCTACAGTGACGAGCTATGATGACGACGCGCTGCTGACCGAATGGGGAGACTATACGCCAAAGTACCACGCAGTGCGCAAAATGCTGCACGAAGCGGCTGGGCTTTCGCCGGAACCGCTGCCATCTTCTCCTGCGCTGCAGAATATCGGCAGCGTTCGTCTGACGCAATCCGCCTCATTGCTGGAGCAGGCGGAACTGATCGGGGAGCGTCACGAAGCAGTATCCCCCCGTACCATGGAACAGCTTGGCCAGAACAGCGGCATGATGCTTTACCGCACAAGGGTTGCCGGCCCATACGGCTCGGGTACGCTGTTTATCGATGGGCTGCACGATCGCGCGCATGTTTTTCTGGATGGCAGGCTTCTTGGTGTGATTTACCGTAACGATGACCGGCAGTCGGTGCAATTTCCCGCGATTCCGCGGCAGGGCGCCACGCTGGAAATTCTGGTGGAAGCGATGGGCCGCGTCAATTACGGTCCAAAGCTGCTCGACCGCAAGGGCATCACAGGCTGTGTTCGTCTGAACAATCAACAACTTTCACATTGGGAAATCTTTACGATGCCGCTGAATCATCTCGACCGGCTGCAGTTTACCGACAATGTAAGTGCGCAGAAGCCCGCGGTGCTGCGCGGAACCTTTGCGGCGTCTTCCCGGGCGGATTGCTTTGTGCATCTGGACGGTTTTACCAAGGGCGTCGTCTTTATCAACGGTTTTAATCTGGGAAGATACTGGAAGATTGGGCCGCAGCAGTCACTTTATCTGCCCGGTGTCCTGTTGAAGGAAGAAAATGAAATTCTTGTTTTAGAGCTTGACGGAACAGAAACCGATACGATTTCCATTACAGACAGCCACAAGCTTGGCTGAAAACGCAGAAGATTTACACAGCGGGCAAGATCAGCTTGACCAGCAGCATGGCGACTACTCCGGGAATTCCGGCGACGGCGGCAAAACCGGCGGATGCAAGACTGAGCGGCAGGCTCACGCCGGTCCAGATCCCGCTGACGGCAACTGCAAGCAGCGCCAGCTCTCCTCGCAAAATTTCGCTGAATCCGCTGCGCAGCGGATGTTTCTCGCGAGCAAACAGCTCAACTCCGCACACAAAACAGATGATACCGAGGGCAGATACGGCAATTTCCCATTGATTCATAAAAAATTCCTCCTTGTCCGGCTTCATGACAAATGGCGCCGGACAGGGAGGTTTTCGTTTTTTGTTTCAGCGTGCGGCGCAGTCTATGGCAAAGGGTTGACACCGAATCCCCATCTGTCGCGCTTTCTGAAGCAGAAAGCGATACTTTGCGTGCAGCGATTCCAGCTCATAAATGCAGCTGTCTACCAGATCGCTTTCGCAAACCAGATCGAAACGGGACTGCGCACAGCGAATTTTTTCTGAAACAGCGCGAAGTTCGCGCAGAATCGATTCCTTTTCCTCCAGATCCGTTGTCGTGGGGCTGATTTTTTCCCGGAGAATTACCGGCAGCCGCTCCACAGCTTTCAAAACGCCTTCCATCATCATAAACCGCCTTTCGCTAAAATTTATGTAATTAGGATGGTCATTTATTCCTTGGTTTATGCAGGAAAAGAAAAAAACTGTGGAACAGTGTATCGTGTGCCGCTTTTTTTGAAAGGCTATTTCATACAGATGTCTACTTTTGGAAGCAGTTCTACTTCCGTGCGGCACTTTGGATAATTTGGGCAACCGTAATAACGCTTGCCGCGGCGCTCTCCCTCCCGATGAATGCGCAGCACCATCAGAGCGCCGCATTTCGGGCAGTGAGGAATTAGCGCACAGTCCGGGTTTTCGTAAACAGCCGGCTCGCGTGTGTCGCAGGTTTCCCATTCAAAACCGACAAGCTCGCCGAGAAGGCTGTCCACTTCTTCAGGGGTATAGCCGTTTTGCAGCGGAACGTGAACCAGTGGCAGCCCGGCGGCATCGTAAACCGCATCCACAAAGCGATCCCGCTCCACCCGGTCCGGCCGTTGGTGCGTGCTGTCGTCCAGTTCAACGCCGCAAACCGGCGCCATGGATTCCGGATCGCAGAGCAGAAAATCAACATGCTTACGGTTTATTTTATTCAGGAATCCGGCGCGGTTTTCTCCTGCGGCAAAAAAAATATCTCCAAGCGAAACCTTGGGGCAGATGGTAACCGCAGACCCGAGATAAGTGCGCAGGGTTTGATAAAACTGAAATTCCGCATCGGTAAGAAAATCGTCACGGATGCGGTAGGGCAGCGGCTCGCTTGCGGCATTTCGGTGCCGGATGCCGCGGCGGATAAAAAAGGCGGCCGCCGCAATCAGCAGGGCAGCGCCAAGCAGAGCGGCGGCCAACTGCGCTGTAGGCGAAGAAAAGTCGATGTTCAAAAGGTTCCCCCCTAAAGAATGCACCAAAACAAAACACTTTTTCTGTTTTACTATATGCGTTAGTATATGCGTTCCGTGCCGAAAAAGCAAGACGGATTCCGAGCGAGTTTCGCCGGCAGGTCAAGAAAAATCTGGATGCAATAACAAAATATAATAATTTCCGGACGATCAAATTAGATGAAACTCAGCGGAATTCAGAAGATAATGTTATGCGATGATACAAACTTTTCGCCATTTTGCGCAAAAGGCGTGATTTATTTTGTAATATGGTATATGATAAATAAGATTCAATATGAATGTGCCGGCATTCCATCAAAGATTATAAACCGGCAGAAATGAGTAACAATGGATTTCGTAAAATTTTCAAGCATCCAAATGTCCGACCCTTTGAAAAAAAGCATCGCCGAAATCGGCTATGATGTCGCGACCTCAATTCAGTCGCAGGCGATTCCGGTGATTCTGAACGGAAAAGATGTCATTGGCCTCAGCCAAACGGGCAGCGGCAAAACAGCAGCGTTCGGAGTCCCGATTGTGGATCGGGTTGATTTGTCGCTTGACCCCAGAATGGTGCAGGCGTTGATTGTTTGTCCAACGCGGGAGCTTGCGCTGCAGTCCTGCGGTGAGCTGCGCAAGTTTGCAAAATACAAGGAGGGCGTCAATATTGTTTCTGTATTCGGAGGAGATTCCTTTTCCCGCCAGATGACCCGTCTGAAAACCGGCTGCCAAATTGTAGTGGGAACGCCCGGCCGCATTATGGACCATATGCGCCGCCGCACGCTTCATCTGGAGGAAATCCGCACCGTTGTGCTTGACGAGGCGGACGAAATGCTTAAAATGGGCTTTTTGGAGGACATTGAAACCATTTTGGCTTCCACTCCTGAATCGCGCCAGATGTTGCTCTTTTCGGCAACCATGCCGCGGGAGATCATGAACATTACCGCGCGTTTTCAAAAAGAACCGGTCACCATCAAAATTGAGCACGCGCAGAAAACTGTTTCTACGATTGAGCAGTATTACACCGTACTTCCACGCGGCAAGAAGAACGAAACGCTTTACAGCTTGATTGAGTTTTATAAGCCGGGCGCCGCGATTGTATTCTGCAACACCAAAAAGATGGTTGACGAGTTGGTGGAGGAGCTCAACCTCCATCATTATGCAGCTCGCGGACTTCATGGCGATATGCGCCAGAATGAGCGCACGCAGGTCATCAATGAATTCAGGCATCACCGTTTTCAATTGCTGATTGCAACCGACGTGGTAGCCCGCGGAATCGATATTGACGATGTTTCGCTTGTGCTTAATTACGATTTGCCGCAGGAAAACGAATATTACGTCCATCGCATTGGGCGTACCGGCCGCGCGGGAAAATCGGGTCTGGCGGTTTCGTTGGTGCAGAACGGCGCTCAACTGCGTCAGGTTATGGAAATTGCGCGTTATGCCAACTGTCAGATCGAAAGGTTGGCAATTCCGACCAAAAAGCAGATTCTGCAAAGCAATACCGAAGCCTTTTGCGCCGAAATCCGCGGTTTTCTTGCGGGCGAACAGGGCGAAAAATACGGCGGCACCGTTGCCGGGTTGATGGCGGAGGGCTATTCCGCGGAGCAGCTTGCGGCCGGATTGTTTGCGATGGCAATGAAACAGCGTTCCGATTACGATGAAACTGCCGAGGATGTTGGCGAGCTTTTCGTCGAACACATTCGCCCGGAGCAGGGCAAAAACCGCGGTCGGCCCTCCGTCAAAAAACGTCCGCGCTGTGAACCAGGCTGCGGAACGCGCCCGCCGAGCGATAGCATGGCGGCTGTGCGTATTTCCATCGGCAGAAAAGACAAAGTTGCCGCAAACCATATTCTCGGTGCAGCAGCGGGAGAAAGCGGACTGCCCGGCAAGGTGTTTGGCGCAATTCGTATCGACACTCAGTGCACGACGCTCGAGGTTCCGAAGGAATACAAAGACCTCGTGGTAAACAGCCTGAACGATTCTAAAATCAAGGGAATTAAAGTGAAGGCGCGTCTGGTGTAATCGGATCCCGCCTCCATTCTGAACCGAAATAAAAAACGATCGCTCCCGTAAAAAGAGCGGTCGTTTTTTTGTTGTATCGCCTTATTTTTTTCGTAACAAAAGCTTTTTTCCCTGCTGGAAGCCTGTGCTGCCGATCCACACACCGAATGTGTTCAGCAGAACATCGTCCAGTTCGGTGATGCCGACGCCAAAACAGAACTGCAGCAGTTCAATCAAAACCGAACAGCAAAATCCGGCCAGACAGACCTCCCACACCCTTTTTTGCGGAAACAGAGCAGCAAGAAGAGCGCCGAACGGCACAAACCAACCGATATTTCCCAAAAATAGCCGGGCAAACACCCGAAATCCATCGTCCCGCAGCGTCACCCACAAATCATAAAGCGGCACGAGATTCCATGTGCCGCCGCGGCCAAAGGCCGCAAACGAAAATCCCGTGCGGAATACCGTCAACCGGAAAATTACCGCAAGATATGCCGTAAAACAGCACCAGAGCAGAATATAAGCTTTCTTATGTGACTGCGGCACTTTTATGCCTCCGTTACTTATAGATGATTTTGTTATTTCATGTGTCTATGCCGAAAGAGCTCCAACTGTAATTCGGCTTGCTGCAGCTCTTTCTGTTGCGGTGCACTGAGGGTAGCAATCAATTTCAATTTCAGAGGCTTTGCCGTCAGAAATTCCAAATTTTCTGCCATAGTTGTTCGAGGATGAGAGTAAAACACAACACAGCCGCGCGGACTGTGTTGTGCATAAAAATGGATTCGGAAAACTTCGAGATCATTCTGCATTTTCGGCGATGGAGGCAGCGGCACGGCGAACATAAGAGGGAAGGGTGACTGTAATTTCCGTTCCCTCGCCGGGAGCACTGTGAAGCGTGATTCTGCCGCTGTGCAGCTCGACAATGTGCTTGACAATCGCAAGCCCGAGTCCGGTTCCGCCGGAAGCCTTTGAACGGCTTTTGTCCACGCGGTAAAACCGTTCAAAAACACGGCTTTGGCTGGATTCCGGGATACCGATGCCGGTGTCACACACTGTGAGCACCACGTCGCCGTTGACCAGCGCGGTGGAAACCGTCACGCTGCCGCCCGGTTTGTTATAGCGCACGGCATTGTCACAAAGGTTCATTACCAGTTCGTCCATCATGGAACGGTTGGCAAATACCGTTACATCTTCGCCGGAGAACGAAAGCGTTACGCCGGCCTTTTGTGCGGGAATTTCAAGCGCAGAGAGAATTTTCTGAATGTTCTCCTGCAGAGATACCGGCTCAAATTCTTTTTTGGAAACACCCTCGTCCAGCTGCGAAAGCTCAATAATATCGTTAATCAACGCAATCAGGCGGCCAGATTCCTTACGGATTTTTGCGGCAAACACCGGAATGTCCTCTTCTTTGGCAAGCCCGTTTTCCATCAGCTCCGCATAACCGGAAATGGAGGTCATCGGCGTTTTCAGCTCATGTGAGATGTTGGCGGTAAAATCCCGGCGGGACTTTTCTGCAAGCGTTTTTTCGGTAATATCAAGCGCAAAACAGATCGAGCCGATTACATGCTCCCTGTGCATGGCGGGACTGACGAACACCTGTACATATCGTCCGCCGGTATTCAGCACAATGGAACTGGATTTTTCCCCGGCGGAGTCATCCACTGCCTGCAAAAGTTCCAGACTGCGCGTCAGCGTCAGAAGATTGCGTCCGGTGTATTCGCCGGGTTTGGCGTTCAGCAGTGCTGCGGCGCTGTGGTTAATCAGGAGAATATTGCGGTCGGTGTCGAGAAGAATTAACCCTTCGGACATATTCTCGCTGATCAGTGTGATACGATCCTTTTCGCGTTCCAGTCGTTCCTTCTGCGCCTGCAGGCTGCTTTGCTGGCGGCGGATGGCAGCCAGAAACGGGGAAAGTTCCTCATAAATATCGTCGGGATCCGCATCGTAAAGATGTGACTGCAGCGCGTTAACCGGCGCCAGAATTCGTTTGGTCAGCACGGACGAAAGAATCAGGCAAAGTACAAACATAAAAATACAGACAATCATCAGTAGAGGAAGGGCGCTCTGCACCACCCAGCGAAAGCTGTGTGCAGCGCGGGCAACCCGCAGAATCCGTCCGTCCGAAAGCCTAAGCGCGTAATAATACATGGTTTCGTCAAGCGTGTTGGAGTGGCGAAGCGCAAAGCCCTCGCCGTTTTGTCTGGCCTCGGCGATCTCCGGACGGGAGGAGTGATCCTCCATGCTTCCGGCGTTGCTTTCACTGTCGTAAACAACCGAACCGCTGCTGTCGATCAGCGTGATGCGCAGCTCGGGATATTGGCTCTTGAGCAATGGCAGATAGTTCTCGCCGCTGATTGTTTCGCCGGCGGAGGCAAGTTGGCCGGCGGCTTTGAGGTCGTTTTGAACCTGTGTGCGGTAAATATTAAAGAATATGATAATTAGCAGTGCCGCCGTAAGCAGGATGGAAACCACACCCACCAGCAGCATATGCTTTTTGATTTTACGTTCCAAGAGGAATGCCCCTCCTTTTCGGATTGATGGTGTTGTTATTTGCAGAAAATCCACAGGTTCCTGCGGAAGGCTGTGCGGCAATCCCTCTATTCTCCAATTTTATACCCTACGTTGCGTACGGTTTTAATCAAAGAACCGGCTTCTCCAAGCTTTTGGCGAAGCGTTTTGATGTGCATGTCCACCGTGCGGGTTTCTCCCTCAAAGCTGTAACCCCAGACGGACTGCAGAATTTTTTCGCGTGTCAGTACCAACCGCTGATTGCGCAGCAGCAGCTTGAGCAGTTCGTATTCTTTATAGGTCAGCTCACAAACAGTTCCGCTCGCAGTCACCACGCGCTGCTTGTCGTCCAGCAGAATATCTCCGCAGGAAAAGGTGGTGTCCGGCTCCGGTTCCGGTGTGCGTTCGCTGCGGCGCAGGACGGCTTTCACGCGGGAAATCAGCTCCATGACCCCAAACGGCTTTGGAATATAGTCATCCGCGCCCAAATCAAGCCCCTTTACCACATCCAGCTCAGTTGTTTTTGCGGTGACCATAATAACCGGCACCAGTTTGGTTGCAGAGTCGGTGCGCAATTGGCGGAGAATCTGCAGACCGTCCTCCTCCGGCAGCATGATATCCAGCAGCACAAGGTCTGGGATCTCCTCACGGCATGCAGCCAAAAGAGCGCCGCCACTCGAAAAACTCTTTGCAGTGAACCCGCCGCTGCGCAGCGCATAGTCCTCCAATTCCCGAATGTTGTCGTCGTCCTCCACAATGTAAATCATAGCGTCACAGAATCCTTTCGTTTTTGTGAATGCCTGTAATAGAAAATTCTGCCCATTCCGCAATGTTGGTCGCATGGTCGCCGATGCGCTCAAAATACTTGGCGATAATCAGCAGATCGACCGCCTGTTCGCCGCTTTCGGCGTCCTGCTGAATCAGGCGGATCAAATCGTTTTTGACCTGATCGAACAGGCCGTCCACCACGTCGTCATAATCTATTACCCGGCGGGCAAGCTCAAGGTCGCGGCTGATGAAAGCGTCGATGCTCTCCTTGACCATTTTTACGGTGGCGTTCGCCATTTTTGCAATATGCTCCATATGGCGCTCGTAATCAGACTGTTCCAGCTGAAGCGTCAGTTCTGAAATATCGGCGGCCTGATCGCCGATGCGTTCCATGTCTGTAATCATTTTCAGCGCGGTTGAAATCACGCGCAAATCGGTGGCAACCGGCTGCTGCTGCAACAGCAGCTTCAGGCAGCGCCGCTCAATATCCCGTTCCTTTTCATCCACAGTGGAATCGAAGCGGATTGCCTCGCGCGCCAGTTCCTCGTTATGAGTGGTCAGCGCGTGTACAGCCGTCACAATTGCGTTTTCAATCAATGCAGCCATTTCCAACAGTTCGTTGTTTAGCAGTTCCAGTTCCCGGTCAAAACGGTTTCGCATAATAGTAAGCCATCCTTTTCTCCGGGTAGTCCCGGTGTTTTTAAAACAGAAATCAGCCGAATCTTCCGGTGATATAGTCTTCGGTGCGTTTGTCCTTTGGCATGGAAAACAGCTCTTCCGTTTCGCCGAATTCCACCAGATCTCCAAGCAGGAAAAACGCGGTCTTGTCCGAAATACGGGCGGCCTGCTGCATGTTGTGCGTTACCATGATAATAGTATACTCTTTTTTTAGGTCGCTCACAAGATCCTCAATTTTCGAAGTGGAAATCGGGTCCAGCGCGGAGGTGGATTCATCCATCAGCAGAACCTCGGGTTCCACAGCGAGAGCCCGGGCGATGCAGAGGCGCTGCTGCTGACCGCCGGAAAGGCCAAGTGCACTTTTTTTCAACCGATCCTTCAGCTCGTCCCAGATAGCCGCCTGACGAAGGCTGCGCTCCACCAGTGCGTCCAGCTTGGCACGCGAACGAATTCCATGGGTGCGCGGCCCATAGGCGACGTTGTCATAAACGCTCATCGGGAACGGGTTTGCTTTCTGGAACACCATTCCCACCCGGCGGCGCAGAGTATTTACATCCATGTCGCCATAAATGTTCTCGCCGTCAAGCAGCACTTTTCCGGTGATTTTGCAATGGTCGACCAGATCGTTCATGCGGTTCAGGCACTTCAGCAGCGTCGACTTACCGCACCCGGAAGGGCCGATCAGCGCGGTAATTTCGTGTTCGGGAAATGCGACGGAAATATCCTTCAGTGCGTGAAAATCGCCGTAATACAGGTTGAGCCCGTCAATTTCAAATTTACTCATGATAGATGATTCCTTTCTGTTCGGCCGCTCGGCAAGCTCAGTCATGCTGGCTGCGGGTCAGGCGTTTGGCAATTGTGTTGGAAATCATGTTGATAATAAGCACGATTACAAGCAGCACAACCGCCGTTGCGTATGCCTGGTCAAAGTACAGCCCTTCGCCGGAAAGAACGTACATGTGTACGGCCAGCGTGCGGCCGCCGGAAAAAAGCCCGTTTGCCAGCTTTGCCACCGAGCCGGACGTGAAAATCAGCGCTGCGGTTTCACCGACGATGCGCCCGATGGAAAGAATGATGCCGGAAAGAATCCCTGGCACCGCGGACGGCAGAACCACGCGAAAAATGGTGCGCAGTTTGCCTGCTCCAAGCCCAAAACTGCCCTCGCGGTAAGAAACCGGCACCGAAATCAGCGCTTCCTGTGTGGTGCGCATCACCAGCGGCAGAATCATAATCGCCAGCGTAAATGCGCCGGAAAGCAGCGAATACCCCCAGCCGAGCGCGGTTAAAAAAAACAAATTGCCGAACAGCCCGTAAACAATGGACGGAATGCCGGAAAGTGTTTCTGCCGTCATGGAGATTACCGAGACAATTTTGCTTTTTTTGTTGGCGTATTCGGTCAGATAAATTGCGGAGGCGATGCCGAGCGGAACAGCGATCAACAGCGAAAGTAGCGTGATGGAAACGGTGTTAATCAACGCCGGTACCACGGATTGATTGTCAGTAGTGTATTTCCATTCAAACAACGACAATTGAAGATGCGGAATACCGTTGATTAAAATGTACGCCACCAGAAAGGCAAGCACGCAAAAAGTAATCAAAGCGGCAAGCGAGGTGGCAATAAAGAGAAAGAGGGAGAGAGGCTGCCTGCGATAACCGCGAAAGCGGCCCAGAATTTTTTCTTTCATACCGGTTACTCCTTTGCGCTGCTTTTGCGTTTGAGCAAAGAAAATGAAATGTTAATGATTAGGATAAAAACAAACAGAACCACAGCGGTGGCAATCAGTGCCTCGCGGTGCAGGTCGGCCGCATACCCCATTTCCAGTACAATGTTGGTGGTCAGCGTACGCACGCCCTTCAAAATGCTGGACGGCAGCCGCGCCTGATTGCCGACAATCATCGCAACGGCCATGGTTTCGCCGATTGCCCGGCCGATTCCCAGAATTACTCCGGCCATCACGCCGCTTTTTGCCGCCGGCAGAACCGTAAAAAAGACGCTGCGCTCGTGCGTGGCACCCAAAGCCAGCGCACCTTCATAATAGCTTTGCGGAACGGCACGGATTGCCGCTTCGCTGACCCCGATGATTGTCGGTAAAATCATGATGCCGAGCAGGATGGATGCGGTGAGAATACACATGCCGTCGCCTTTGTCAAACGAATTGCGAACCAGCGGAACAATGACCACCAGCCCAAAAAAACCGTAAACAATTGACGGAATTCCGGCAAGCAGGTCGACGGCAGGCTTTAAAAAGCGATACAGTCCGGGCGGGCAGAATTTTGCCATGTAAACAGCCGTAAGAATACCGATGGGTACGCCGATGATCGCGGCGCCCGCCGTAACATAAAGGCTGCCGACAATCATCGGAAAGATGCCGAAGGAGGGATTGCTGTTTGTAGGCGCCCACTTTTTTCCGAACAGAAAATTAAAGATGCCGATTTCCGCCATGGCGGGAATGCCGTTTGCAAACAGAAAAACGCAGATCAGCAGAACAGCCGCAATAGAGGTGAGCGCAGCAATCAGAAAGAGAACCCTGAAAAAACTTTCCTTGAATTTTGTGGCTCGTAACAGACCTTGTGTTTTTGTCATCGAAGCAACCTTTCTTTCTTATTCCGGTTCCAAAAAGGAAACGGAATTAAAATCGGGAAGGAATCGCGTATCGTTTGACAAACAGGGGATATTTGCTGAAATACGCTAATTCCTAAAAACCGCCGCAAGGCATAAAGAGCAAAGCCCTTTATGCCGGCAGCGGGAGGAAACGCGGGATTATTTATTTTACGATAGCGTCCCAAGCAGTGGTTTCACCGACATAAATCGATTTAACCTGCTCGCTGGAGATGTCGTCAAGCGTGTTAGCCGGGTTTACGATAACCGCAACGCCGTCAATCGCGATGGACATGGAAGTCAGCTCGGCGGATTCGCTCTCTTTCAGTTCACGGGAAGCCATGCCGATATCGCAGTTGCCGGCAATTGCGTCTTTCATGCCGTTGGAAGAGTCAGTTTGCTGAACATCAATGGTGGCGCCGGTGTTGATTTTCATATAGGCTTCCGCAAGCTTCTGCATAACGGGAGTAACGGAGGAGGAACCGGAAACCAGAATTTTACCTTCCGGTTTTGTTCCGGAAAAAGCGGACGCATTGTCAGAAACGGAAATATAACCGTTGTCGTTCACAATTGCTTGGCCTTCCGCACTCATAATATAATCAATAAAATCCTTGGAAAGGCCGGTTGCCTCGCCCTTGGTGGCAATGTTGAACGGGCGGCTGATCTTATAAGTGCCGGCCTTGATGTTTTCGGCGGTGGCTTCTGCGCCGTCAACCTTCAAAGCCTTGACGGTGTTATTGAGAGAACCGAGCGAAACATAACCGATAGCGTATTCGTTGCCGGAAACGGTCGTCAGCATGACGCTGGTTTTGTCGGTGATTGTGGCCTCTTCCGTAGTTTTGTCAACCTTGTTTCCATCGGCGTCCTTTTCTTCAATGCCGAACAGCTCAATAAACGCGCCGCGGGTACCGGAGCCTTCTTCGCGGGAGATAATGGAGATCTCGTGGTTTGCGTTGAAATCAGTTGTCTGAACAGAGCTGTCGGCGGAGGCAGAGCTGCCGGCGGAGACAGAGCTGCCGGTATTGCTTGCTGCCGGGGCAGAGCTGCTGCCGTTGCTGCTGCAGCCGGTCATCGCCAGGAGAACCATGGCGGATGCAATGGCAAGGCTTACGATCTTTTTCATTTAAAATCATCCTTTTCATCATTTGTTGTTAATAGTATATCGCCCCCTTGTAAAACCCGAGCGCAAACGGAAGTAAAAAACAGGTAAAGCATTGTAAAATCAAATTTCTTTTCCGGTTGTTGTGTGGTATACTGGAAGAAATTCTTAGAAGGTATTCTCGTGCAGGCGCTGCTTTGTTGGTTTTTCGGCACTGTACGAATGCGCCGGAAAATGCTGTGTAAAACAAAAAGGAGACGCCGCCATGAAATTTGTTCTGCCGATTCGCCGGCTGGTGGATTTTATTCTGAAAAGCGGCAGTATCAACAGCTCCTCGGGCGGAGTGGAACGTGCGGCGGAAGGAAGCCGGATCCATCGCAAGCTGCAAAAAGCGGCAGGAGAGGGGTATGAAGCGGAGGTTGCTCTGGTTGCAGAGCGTGAATCCGGCGGTATTGCCTATCAGCTGCAGGGAAGAGCGGACGGCATATTTCAGAAAGACGGTATAACAGTCATTGATGAAATCAAGACAACAGAAACTCCCCTGGAACAAATTGGAGAAGACTTTTGTCCGGCGCACTGGGCGCAAGGGTGCTGCTATGCACAGATTGTCTGCGAACAGCGCGGCCTTTCGGGGGCGTGCGTCCGCCTGACCTATTATCAGGTAGATACCGGGGAAATCAAGCGCTTTCAAAGGAGCTTTACCGCGCAGGAGCTTGACGAACGACTGGATGAGCTGCTGCTTCGTTACCGCCGATGGGCGGCAATGCAGTTGGAATGGCGTGCGCAGCGCGGCCAATCCCTGCGGGAGCTTGCGTTTCCGTTTGCAGAGTACCGTGCAGGGCAGCGAAAGCTTGCAGCCGCCGTTTATCGAACGGTACAGCAGGGCGGCAGGCTGTTCTGTTCTGCGCCGACCGGGATCGGCAAAACAATTTCCACCATTTTTCCGGCGCTCAAGGCAATGGGAGAGGAAATGGGCGATACCCTTTTTTACCTGACGGCCAAAACGGTTACCCGGCGCGCAGCGGAAGATGCGATTGCCCTGATGCGCGAAAAATCGCCTCAACTGTGCTTGAAAACAATCACCATTACCGCAAAGGATAAAATGTGTTTTCTTGCGGAGCGCAACTGCACACCAGAGGCCTGCCCGTATGCAGCGGATTATTTTGACCGCGTTAACGACGAGGTCTATGCTCTGCTGCAGAAAAACAGCGATTTTACGCGTGAAACAATTGAAGCGGCGGCAAAGGAGGCGATGCTTTGCCCGTATGAGCTTTCGCTCGACCTCAGCCAGTGGTGCGACGCGGTTATCTGTGATTATAATTATCTGTTTGATCCGACCGTACATTTGCAGCGCTTTTTTGACGGAAAGGCCGGCGATTATCTCTTTTTAATTGACGAGGCGCATAATCTGGTGGACCGCAGCCGGGAAATGTTTTCCGCGTCGCTGACCAAGGGCAGGTTTTTGCAGTTGAACAAGGCTTTGCCCAAAGCGCATAAAAAGCTTCGCGCGGCCGTTTCACTGGTCAATTCCACACTGCTTGCCCTGCGCAGGGACTGCGAATCGGCAGGCTGCGCCGTGGCGCAGGAACAGCGCCCGGAGCAGCTGGAATCGCCGTTGCGCTGTTTTGCCGCTGCTGCCGAGGAATGGCTGGGAGAACACCGCGGCCATCCGCAGGAACAGGAGGTTCTTGCGTTATTTTTTGACGTCCGCTTTTTTTTAAGAATTCTGGAAGCTTACGACAAGCGCTATGTAACCTTTCTGCGTGCGTTCGGCGCCGAGCTTTCGGTCAGGTTGTTTTGTCTGGATCCCGCTCCGGAACTGGATTCCGCGCTGAAAAAGGGCCGTGCCGCTGTGCTGTTCTCGGCAACGCTTTCTCCGCTGGACTATTACCGCGATGTCCTCGGCGGCAGGGAAGGCAGCAAAAGTCTTGCGCTGCCTTCTCCGTTCGAACCGTCCCGACTGGGGCTGTTCTGCATTCCGCTGAGTACGCGCTACAACGACCGTGAGCAGAGTGTCGCGCCGATTGCGAAGCTTTTGGCTCAGTTTGTTTCTGCCCGGGCTGGGCATTATATCGCTTATTTTCCAAGCTACGCTTATCTGGAGCGTGTTCTGGAGCAGTTTGCAGCGGAATATCCGCAGATCGAAACGGCGGTGCAGGCAAGGAAGATGGATGACGCTTCCAGAGAAGCCTTTCTTTCGCAGTTTGAGCAAACAGACGGAAAAACGCTTCTGGGTTTCTGTGTGCTAGGCGGAATTTATTCCGAAGGGGTCGACCTCACAGGGGAAAAACTGATCGGTGCGGCGGTCGTCGGCGTCGGTTTGCCGCAGGTTGGGCAGGAACCGAATACGCTCCGCGCCTATTTTGACCGGGTAAACGGAGCCGGCTTTGAATTTGCATATCAGTATCCGGGCATGAATAAGGTGCTGCAGGCGGCCGGTCGAGTTATCCGTACCGAGCGGGACGCCGGCGCAGTGCTTCTCATCGACGACCGCTTTCTTTCATCGCGGTACCGGCAGCTGATGCCGCCGCATTGGAGCGGTCTGCAGCAAATCTCGGCAGAACAGCTTTCCTGCCGACTGCAGGAATTTTGGGGGCAGTTTGAAAATAAAGATTGACATTGCGGCAGCATATCGATATAATTAACTTGTTAATTATTAACCAGTTAACTAAATTGGAATGTGGCAGCCGCTTTTTACAAAAAAAGAGACGTCACGGCTTGTTTTAACGTCAGGCAGAAAAAGGAGGTTTTGACCATGTCGGAAAAACGGCAGATTGCAGAGGAAAAATTTCGCCGGATCCACTTTGAGCATCGACGCGTCATGGAAAAAAATCTGGAATTTACCGGCGTTTTTCATAGCCAGCACCGCGTTCTGATGTATTTATCCGAGCATGCGGGTTGTTCCCAAAAGGAAATGGCGGATGCGCACCATATTTCTACCGCAGCCATTGCCATACACCTCAAAAAGCTGGAGAAAGCAGGGTTGGTGGAACGTGTGGTTGATTCTGCAGACAATCGCTGCAACGTCATCACGCTGACACCGAGGGGGCGCGCAGTGGTGAAACAGAGCCGCCGTGTCTTTGCTGTGGTGGATGACTTTATGTTCCGTGATTTTTCCGGAGATGAGTTGGACGCATTTATTCTTTGTTTGGATAAAATGCTTGCAAATCTTGCGCTGGCTGAATCACAGGAGGATCTGCTGAAATCCGCTGATGCGGCATCAACATCTCAAATCTGAAAGGATGGTATCGATTGAAGCGAATATTCCATTATATCAAGCCATACAAATGGGCCTTTATTTTCGGCCCTCTGCTGATGATTACCGAAGTCATCGGTGAAATCCTGCTGCCCAAGCTGATGGCGAACATCATCAACATCGGCGTTGCCGGGCACGACACCGGCTATGTGATCGTTATGGGTGTTTTGATGGTTGTAACCGCTCTGATTATGATGGTGGGCGGAACCGGCGGCGCGTGGTTTGCCGCCAAAGGATCGGTGAGCATGGCGGCAGATCTGCGGCGGGACGCGTTTGCCCGCGTGCAGGCGTTTTCCTTTGCGAATATTGATTCGTTCAGCACAGGCTCCCTGGTTACCCGCCTGACCAACGACGTGACGCAGGTGCAGAATCTGGTGAACATGTGTATGCGCATGATGCTCCGGGCGCCCGGCATGCTCATCGGTGCGCTGATTATGTCCATCGCCATGAACCCGAGCCTTTCGGTAATTCTGGCGGTTGTGATTCCGGTGCTTGTTCTGACGCTGTTTTTCGTCATCCGGATGGCTTTTCCGCGCTTTACTGCTATGCAGAAGAAAATTGACGGCGTCAATTCTGCAATCCAGGAAAATCTGACGAACGTCCGCGTCATCAAATCCTTTGTGCGGGGCGATTTTGAAGAAGAGAAATTTGGTAAAGCCAATTCCGAGTTGATGGAAAACAGTCTGCGCGCATTCCGTGTGATTATTACAACGATGCCGATTATGATGCTGGCAATGAACCTGACCACGCTTGCGGTCGTCTGGTTCGGCGGGCAGCAGGTTTTAGCCGGAGGAATGGCAATCGGTGACCTGACTGCGTTTATCACCTATGTTACGCAGATTTTGATGTCGCTGATGATGCTTTCAATGGTTATCATGCAAAGCTCGCGTGCAACAGCTTCTCTGCGTCGTATTAACGAGGTACTGGATGCAAAGGTGGATCTGACGGACGAAAACGCCTCTCAAAAAGATTTGAAAGTGAAAAACGGAAAAGTGGAATTCCGCAATGTTTCGTTCCGCTATTATAAAAACAGCGAAGAAAAAGTGCTTTCCGGCGTCAGCTTTACCGCTCAGCCGGGAGAAGTGGTCGGCATTATCGGCTCCACCGGTTCCGGAAAAACAACGCTGGTGCAGATGATTCCGCGGCTTTATGACGTTGACGAGGGGCAGGTGCTGGTGGACGGCGTGGATGTGCGCGACTATTCACTGAAAAACCTGCGCGACGGCGTTGGTATGGTGCTGCAGAAGAACGTTCTTTTTTCCGGGACCATCCGCGAAAACCTGATGTGGGGTAATGAAAAAGCGACGGAGGAGGAAATTCGTTCCGCAGCGCAGAGTGCACAGGCGCTCGATTTTGTCGAAAGCTTTTCGGACGGGATGGATACGATGCTCGACCAGGGCGGTACCAATGTATCGGGCGGTCAAAAGCAGCGCCTGTGTATTGCCCGGGCACTGCTCAAAAAGCCGAAGATCCTGATTCTGGATGATAGTACCAGCGCGGTGGATACCGCTACAGAGCGCCGTATTCGGGAAAGTTTTTCCAAAGAGCTGAAGGATTCCACAAAACTGATTATTGCACAGCGCATTACTTCCGTGATGGACGCCGACAGAATTATTGTGCTGGATGAAGGCGGTATTGTCGGTATGGGAACACACGACGAGCTGATGAAGACCAGTGAGGAATACCGCGAAATTTACGATTCTCAAATGGAACGGGAGGCGAAGGCGCAATGAGCAGCGATGCAAATAACAGAAGAGAAAAGCTGGCGGCGCGCTACGCTTCCAAACGGGTGGAAGGCAAAAAGGGCGGCCCGATGGGTGGTGGGCCGCGCGGCCCGGGACGAGGAGCCATAGCTACCGGAAAACCAAAGGAAACAAAAGCGACCATCCGCCGTCTGCTTTCTTACCTTCGGGCGGATCGGATGCGTATTGTCGGCGCCCTGCTGTTCATGTTGGTGTCCACGCTTTCCAGCATTGCCGGAACTTATGTACTTCGCCCGGTAATCAATTATATCGCGCCACAGGGCGGCGGCGCAGTCAATTGGAACGGTTTCGTGCAGGGGCTTGTCTTTATGGGGTTGGTGTATGTCCTTGGCGTGCTTGCACAGTACCTGCAGTCACGGCTGATGATCGGCGTTTCGCAGCGCGCACTGTATAGCATCCGCACCGAGCTGTTCCACAAGGTGCAGCGCCTGCCGGTTCGTTTTTACGACGCGCAAAATCACGGCGAGCTAATGAGCCGCTTTACGAATGATGTGGATGTCATTGGTGAAATGCTCAACAACACGATTATTTCGCTGATTTCCGGTGTGATTACACTGATTGGTATGCTTGCCATGATGATCTATACCAATGTGTGGCTGACACTTATTACGGTCGTTTTTATTCCGGTTATTGCAAAGGCCGGCGGGTTGATTGCAAAAAAAAGCCGGCGCTACTTTGTCGCGCAGCAGGCGGCTATCGGCGCGCTCAACGGATATATTGAGGAGACCGTTTCCGGACAGAAGGTTGTGAAGGTGTTTTGCCATGAGCCGGAATGCGAGGACGATTTTGAGGTGCTCAACAGCGACCTGAAGGGCAAACAGATTAAGGCGCAGTTTTTTGGCGGTATCATGGGTCCGGTGCTCGGCAACCTCGGTCAGGTCACCTATGCGTTCACAGCCTGCCTTGGCGGTGTACTTTGCGCGCTCGGTCGGTTCGACATCGGCGGACTGACAATCTTTGCAAACGCGTCCCGCCATTTCAGCCGCCCAATCAATGAAATCGCAATGCAGATGAATACAATTTTTTCTGCGCTGGCCGGTGCAGAGCGTGTATTTGCTATTATGGATGCGCCGGAGGAAGAAATGACGGCGAACGGTGTTACGCTGGATGCCATTCGCGGGGATGTCCGTCTCGATCATGTCACATTCGGTTACGTCCCGGGGCAAACCGTTTTGAAAGACATTTCGCTGGAGGCACGGCCGGGGCAGAAGATTGCCTTTGTCGGCTCTACCGGTGCAGGGAAGACGACGATTACGAATCTGGTTAACCGTTTTTATGAAATTGACGAGGGTGTTATTACGATTGACGGTGTTGATGTCAAGTCGGTGCAGAAGGAAAACCTGCGCCGGAACATTGCCATGGTGCTTCAGGACACCCATCTGTTTACCGGAACCGTGATGGAAAATATTCGTTACGGCAGGCTGGATGCAACGGATGAAGAGGTCATTGCCGCCGCTAAAACGGCAAGCGCCCATTCGTTCATCATGCGCCTTTCGGACGGCTATCAGACGATGCTGCAGGGTGACGGTGTCAATTTGAGCCAGGGACAGCGTCAGCTGCTGAATATCGCCAGAGCGGCCATCAGCAAGGCGCCGCTGCTGGTGCTCGACGAGGCTACAAGCTCCGTCGATACCCGCACCGAGCGTCACATTGAGCACGGTATGGATCGCCTGATGAAAGACCGCACCACCTTTGTGATTGCGCACCGGCTTTCCACTGTGCGCAACGCGGATGAAATTCTTGTGCTGGAGCATGGGGTGATCATTGAGCGCGGAACGCACGAACAGCTGCTGGCGCTCAAAGGGCGATATTATGAGCTGTATACCGGCAAAGCAGAGCTGGAATGATGCAAGGCACAGGGCAGCGAATGATGAAAAGCAGTGTTCTCTTTTGCGGAGGACACTGCTTTTTTCTTGCAAATCCCACGGAAGCGTCGGTTTACCAAAATCGCGCAGCACGGCGCGTTCACTTGCCAGATAAGTCACGATCCGCTTTTTGTTTGCAGGGTGAGACGTCCAGGAAACAAACATAAAACATAGTAATCAGATATGCAATAAATTTTTTTTTAAAACCATTGACAACAGGAATTTTCTGCGTATAATATAAAACATATTAAACATATATGCATTAGAAAGAAGGCGCGGCAATGAATTCCACTGCGCGGAGCCTCCGCCGATGTTGCAGCTGCAAAGTTAGCCGCTGCAAAGGGGTTGATTAAAATCATTCAATTACAAGGGGGAATTTATCATGGCAAATATTTATCAGAGTATGGAAGAGCTGATCGGCAGAACACCGTTGCTCAAACTGAACCGCTATGAGAAGGCATATGGATTGAAAGTGAACCTTCTGGTCAAGCTGGAATCGTTCAATCCGGCGGGCAGCGTAAAGGATCGTGTGGCAAGAGCGATGCTGGACGACGCCGAGCAGAAGGGGCTGCTCAAACCGGGCGCAACTATTATTGAGCCGACCAGCGGCAATACGGGGATCGGTCTGGCGGCAGTTGCGGCGGTGCGCGGATATCAGGTGATCCTCACCATGCCGGAAACGATGAGCGTGGAGCGGCGCAGCCTGCTCAAGGCCTATGGTGCAAAGATTGTGCTGACCGACGGTGCGGCGGGCATGAAGGGTGCCATTGCAAAGGCGCAGGAGCTTGCCGCGCAGATTCCCGGCAGCCTGATTCCCGGTCAATTTGCCAACCAGGCAAACCCGGCGGCACACCGCGCCTCCACCGGCCCGGAAATTTGGGAGGATACCGATGGCAAGATCGATTGTTTTGTTGCGGGTGTCGGTACCGGCGGTACGGTCACAGGCGTCGGCGAATTTCTCAAGAGCAAAAACCCGGCTATTCGTGTGGCGGCGGTGGAACCGGCCGCTTCTCCGGTGCTTTCCAAGGGTGTTTCCGGTCCGCACAAAATACAGGGAATCGGCGCGGGTTTTGTACCGGAGGTGTTGAACACCGGGGTTTACGATGAAATAATCCCCGTAGAAAATGAAGCGGCCTTTGCAACCGGGCGCGAGCTTGCCCATACAGAGGGCGTTCTGGTCGGAATTTCTTCCGGAGCGGCGCTTTGGGCGGCAACTCAGCTTGCGCTCCGGTCGGAAAACGAAGGGAAGACCATCGTGGTTCTTCTGCCGGACACGGGAGATCGTTATCTTTCCACTGCGTTGTTTGCGGAATAAAAAAGCGAACCGGATTTCTCGCTGGAAATCCGGTTCGTTTTCTGATTGTCTGGTGTCGGTCAGGTCATGGTTGCGCCGTCCACCGAAAGTACGGTGCCCGTCACATAGCTTGCCAGATCGCTTGCAAGGAACAGGAATGCGTTGGCGACTTCCTGAGGTTCCCCGACGCGGCCAAGAGGGATCGTTGCAGTCAGCCGTGCAACCATGTCTGCCGGCAGCGCAGCGACCATGTCCGTACGGGTAACGCCGGGAGCAACCGCGTTGACACGGATATTATCCGGGCCAAGCTCGCGGGCAAGGCTTTTGGTCATGCCGTTGATGGCAAATTTGGAAGTCGGATATCCCACGCCGGAACGCTGACCGTAAAAGCTGACCATGGAACTTGTGTTCAGGATTACGCCGCCGCCCTGTTCTCGCATTGTGGGAGCTACAGCCTTGGAGCAGTTGAATACTGCGGTTACATTCAAATCCATAATTTTCTTGAAATCATCCGGGTCGTAATCATAAATCGATGCGCGGGCAGAAACCCCGGCGTTGTTGACCAAAATGTCAATGCGACCGAATTTTTCCTTCACAAGAGCGCACGCGGACTCCACTGCACGGTAATCGGCCAGCGGCGGGCAAAGGCCGATGACCTCCCAAGCCGGGTTTTCTTCCTTCAGCTTTGTCAACGCTTTGTCAACGGTTTCCTGACGCGAGCCAAACAACGCCACCTTGGCGCCGTTTTTCAAAAAGGTTTCAACAACTGCAAACCCGATTCCCCGGGTACCTCCGGTAACGATGGCTACTTTTCCATTTAACATTTTCTTTGCTCCTTTGCTGCAAAAGCGGGCGTGCGGCCCGCGGTATTTGATGGTGTGTCGTAGCGACACATTGTTAAAAGTATAACATTATCTTTTCCTGTTGTCCATATGATTTTTACATATTTTATAATGGTTTGGGAATCAATCGGGTTTCCTCTTGCGAAAAACGCGTTTGCGGGGTAAAATAATACAACGTTCCTGATTTCGAAAGGAGAATTCGTCATGGATCGCTGCCGGCAAATTGAGCGAAGCATCAGCAAAAAATACCGCAAAGCAATCTGGAACCGGTTTGTCGGAGGGATCAAGGATTACGGTTTGATTCAGTCGGGAGACAAAATTGCCGTGTGCATTTCCGGCGGGAAGGATTCCATGCTGCTGGCAAAATGTTTGCAGATGCTTCAGCGCTATTCCGAACTGCCGTTTGAGTTGGTTTTTTTAGCAATGGATCCGGGTTACCGTGAAGAGAACGCGCGGAGGGTGGCTGAAAATGCCGAAATTCTCGGTTTGCCGCTGACATCATTTTCTGCACGCATTTTTGAGGTAGTCGGCGAATCGGCCAAGTCGCCGTGTTACCTTTGCGCCCGAATGCGGCGCGGCTGTCTGTACAAGCATGCGCAGGAGCTTGGATGCAACAAAATTGCGCTCGGCCATCATTTTGACGATGTGATTGAAACCACGCTCATGAGTATGCTTTACGGTGCCGAAATGCGTACGATGATGCCAAAGCTGCACAGCGCGCATTACGCAGGCATGCAGCTCATCCGTCCGCTGTATTTGGTGCGGGAGGCAGATATTGTTGCTTGGGCGCGGTATAACGACCTTTCGTTTATCCGATGTGCCTGCCGTGTTGCCGAACAGAACGAGGCCGCAGGAACCGACGGTTCCAAGCGGCAAACGGTCAAGAAGCTGATTGCGCAGCTGGAACGGGAAAACAGCAATGTTGCCAGCAATATTTTTCACAGTGCCGAATGCGTCAATCTGGAAACGGTTCTGGGTTGGAGGGATTCAGCCGGGGAACACAATTTTTTGGACGATTACGACAAATAAAATTCAGCATGACGGCAGTTCTGTTCCAGTGCCGTTCCGTCCCGCATCCAACCGACCGGTGCGGGATTTTTCTTTTTTCGGGGCAAAACTATTCTTGACAAAACGAGTAAAAAATATTATACTGTTTATACCCCACGGGGGTGGTGTATAAAGAAAGGGCTTGAATATGAAGAAGAAATATCTTGTTTCAGGAATGACGTGTGCTTCCTGTTCAGCGCATGTGGAAAAGGCTGTTTCCGCACTGCCGCATGTGAAAAAGGCGGAAGTCAGCCTGTTGACAAACAGTGTGACGGTCACATTTGACGCTGATCAGGCGGATGATTCTGCGGTGATTCGTGCGGTGGAGCAGGCCGGCTACGGCGCTTCTCTGCCGGATTCGGCAGCGCGTGAAAAGAAGGGAGAGGCGAAAAAGAAAAAAGCGGACGCTCCATCGTTTCGGCTGCGGCTGTGGGTTTCGTTTGCATGCCTGATTCCCATGATGGTCATATCGATGTACCATATGTTGTTTATGGCGATTGGGCAGCCGACGCCACAGTTCCTCGATTCGTGGCTGCACGGCCCGGAAAATGCAGTAACCTTTGCTTTTTCGCAGTTTTTGCTGCTGCTGCCAATTTTGCTGGTGAACCGGAATTACTTTTCCGGTGGATTTCGCAGCTTGTGGCACCGCGCGCCGAATATGGATACACTGATAGCGCTTGGTGCAGCGGCGGCTGCAGGTTATGGCATCTTTGCCATTTTCCGTATCGGCTGGGGGTTGGGGCATCATGATTTTACGATGGCATCACAGTACAGCCAGAATCTTTATTTTGAATCGGCAGGCATGATCCTGACGCTTATTACGCTCGGCAAATATTTTGAGTCGCGTTCCCGGCGAAAAACCGGCGAGGCAATCGAAAAGCTGATTGGTCTGGTGCCTGAAACGGCGACGCTCCTCAGGGAAGGGCAGGAGGTCACAATTCCTGCAGAAGAGGTTGTTGTCGGAGATCTTGTAATTGTTCGTCCTGGGCAAAAGATCCCGGTGGACGGCGTGGTAACACAGGGCAGCTCTGCAGTGGATGAATCTGCCGTCACGGGGGAAAGCATCCCGGCGGAAAAACGAGTCGGAGATTTAGTGACAGGAGCTACCGTCAATAAAACCGGGTATCTGCAATTTCGTGCTGAAAAGGTGGGAGAGGATACGACCCTTTCTCAGATTATCCGGCTGGTGGAAGAGGCTTCGTCTTCCAAAGCGCCGATTGCGAAGCTGGCCGACAGGATCAGCGGGGTGTTTGTGCCGGTTGTCATGGCGATTGCTGCGCTTACGGCGGTGATGTGGCTGCTTCTGGGCAGCAGTGTGGAATTTGCGCTTACGAGCGGGATTGCGGTGTTGGTTATTTCGTGTCCCTGCGCGTTGGGTCTGGCAACACCGGTCGCCATTATGGTCGGTACAGGAAAAGGTGCGCAGAACGGAATTCTGATCAAATCGGCCGAAGCGCTGGAGAACGCACATCTGGTCAAGACCGTTGTGCTTGACAAAACGGGAACAGTTACCCAAGGAAAACCGCATGTAACGGATATTCTGCCGGCTGGGGGAGTGTCCGCGCGGGAGCTGCTGCAGCTTGCCGCATCGGTGGAAAGCCGTTCCGAACACCCGCTGGCTGAATCCGTTTTGGAAGCGGCTGCGGCGGAGCAGATCCCGATTTTGGCTGCAGAGGAATTTGAGGCTCATCCGGGTCGTGGCGTTTCGGCTCTGGTGCAGGGCAGAAGGCTGATTGCAGGCAACGAAGCCATGCTGCTCGAAGCGTCGATTGATACGGCAGAGCTGAGGAAACAAGCTTTACAGCTGGAAAACGACGGCAAAACGCCGCTCTGGTTTGCTGCTGGAACGCGGCTGCTTGGTGTAATAGCCGCTGCCGATCTGCTGAAGCCGACGAGTGCGCGTGCGGTGCGTGCTTTGCAGAGGATGGGAATGCAAGTCGTCATGCTGACCGGCGATCGTCGGCAGACCGCCGAGGCAATTCGCCGAAAGCTTTCCATCGATCGCGTTGTGGCAGAGGTTCTGCCGCAGGAAAAGGAAAGCGTTATCCGTTCGTTGCAGAAGAACGGCACAAAAGTTGCCATGATCGGCGACGGGATCAACGATGCGCCGGCGCTTTCACGCGCAGATGTCGGTATTGCAATTGGTGCGGGAACCGATGTGGCGATCGAATCCGCAGACATTGTACTGATGAAGAGCGACCTGCTCGATGCGGTTGCCGCATTTCAGCTCAGCCGCGCCGTTATCCGCAATATCCGCGAAAATCTGTTTTGGGCATTCTTTTATAATTCTTTGGGAATTCCGCTCGCGGCAGGCGTTTTTATTTCGCTCACCGGCTGGCAGCTAAGCCCAATGTTTGCCGCGGCGGCTATGAGCCTCAGTTCGGTCTGCGTTGTGACAAACGCTTTGCGCCTGCGCTGGTTCAAACCTTCATTCGGCGATGCGGCATCCAATTCCGCAAGGCTGCCGGGTGAAGAGAAAAATAAAATAGAAATTGAAAAACAGGAGGATCATCTGATGAAAAAGATCATTGCCGTGGAAGGTATGCATTGTGCACACTGCAAAATGAGCGTCGAAAAAGCGCTTGCCGCTGTGGAAGGCGTTTCGTCTGCAGCCGTTGACTTGAAAAAGAAGACGGCGGTCGTGACGCTTTCGGCCCCGGTGGAAGATCAGTTTTTGCGGGATGCGGTGGAAAAAGCAGGATTTCAACCCGGCGCAGTGACCGAGAAAAAAGGCATTTTCGGCTGATTCTGCAAACAGGAAAACGGGAGGGAAAAGCAATGATGGCGGATCAGACGAAGGTTTTGAGGCTGCTCAAAACCGCCCGGGGGCAGCTGGACGGGCTGCTGCGCATGGTCGAGGAGGATCGGTACTGCATCGATATTTCCAATCAGCTGTTGGCGACCGAGGCGATTCTGCGTAAAGCAAACCGGGAAATTTTGCAGGCTCACATGAGCCATTGCGTCAAAGAGGCCTTTGAAAGCGGAAAAGAGCAGGAAAAAATTGAAGAGATCATTTCTCTGTTGGAAAAGGTGAACCGATAATCGCGGGTATTTATAAGAAGCAAAGCTCCGGCAGAAGAAGAAGCAAAGCTCCGGCAGAAAGACGATTGTTTTCCGGCCGGAGCTTTGTTATAATAGGAACGTAATACTTCAGATTTGCAGGTGCGGCAGAAATGGAAAACGAACAAAGCATTTACAGGAGAGATTCAGATGCAGCAATTTTATTTGTGCATGGAATTCTTGGCACACCGGAGCATTTCAAGCGTTTTATCAAGCTGATTCCCAATGACTGGACGGTTCGGAATCTGACATTAAAAGGGCATTGCGGAACAGCAAAAGATTTTTCGGCAGCGTCTATGGCGGTGTGGAAACTGCAGGTTAGCGAAGCGTT
This sequence comes from Acutalibacteraceae bacterium, assembly GCA_050947015.1. Taxonomy (GTDB): domain Bacteria; phylum Bacillota; class Clostridia; order Oscillospirales; family Acutalibacteraceae; genus CAKXIK01. Next base: position 17,677 of record JBMNVT010000017.1, on the reverse strand, counting down.
GTGTGAATTGCGTTCCATGGGCAAGAAAATATATATAGTGGCGCATTCCATGGGGACGCTGTTTGCGCTGCAGGAGGCAGGCGAAGCCTCTGTCGAGGCCTTGTTTTTGTTGGATGTTCCGTTAAAAGTACGGATTACAGCAAGGTTGGTAAAGACCTGTTGGCAAGTTTTTCGGAATAAGACCGGCGCAGGTGAACGATGGGTCATGGCGGCCAAAAAGGCTTACAGCATTGCCCCGGATAATAATATTTTTCATTATATTGGCTGGATTCCAAGATACGCGGAGCTTTTTTCCGAAATCAGAAAAACAAGGAAGCAAATAAAAAAACTGCAAACGCCATGCTATGTTTATCTATCTGCAAAGGATGAAATGGTATCTCCGAAAACAGCGGTGCTTCTGAAAGATAAAACAAATGCGATTGTGAAAATGCTGCGTGAATCGGGTCATTTTTATTATGAATCGAGAGATGAAAAAATGCTTTTAAAGGATTTTCAGGAGTTTATTATCTGTTCAGCACATTGAGGAAGCGGAATTTGAGGGAGAGGTATTCCAAAAGATTTTATAAAACGGAAAAACCGAGCCACCAGCATGGCTCGGTTTTCCGTCATTAAGAAGGGGGTTTGGGGTAAACGAAAAATTAGGTGTAAGCAAGTTCATTTATTCCGCCATCGCGATCGGTTCGTGCATGGCCAGCGGAGTGGTCATGCGGCGCGGATCAAGGATGGTGTCGAGTTGCTGCGCGGTCAGGAGCTTCTGCTCCAACACCACCTCACGCACGGTTTTGCCCGTTTTAAGCGCAAGCTTTGCAACTTCGGCGGATTTTTTGTAACCGACGAACGGGCAGAGCGCAGTTGCCATACCGACAGAACCGTCCACCAGCTGTTTGCAGCGAGCCTCGTTGGCGGTGATACCGGTGATGCAGTTGTCTACCAGCGTCTGGACGGCATGCGTCATGGATTCCAGTGAATCGAACAGACGGTCGAACGCAACCGGTTCAAATGCATTAAGCTCCATCTGACCGCCTTCCGCTGCCATGGTAATGGTCATGTCGTTGCCGATGACGGAAAAAGCCACCTGCGATACAACTTCGGGAATTACGGGATTGATTTTGCCGGGCATGATGGAAGAACCGTTCTGTTTGGCAGGCAGATTAATCTCTGCCAGACCGGTTTTCGGTCCGCTGGAAAGCAGCCGAAGGTCATTGCACATTTTGGAAAGATCGACGGCACACGTTTTCAGAGCAGAGGAAACCTCAACAAATCCATCCAAATTTTCGGTTGCGTCAAACAGGTCTGCGGCCTGCATCAACGGATACCCGGTTTCTTCTCCAAGCTCACGGACAATATTATGAAAATAGAAGGAACTGACATTGATCGCCGTTCCAATGGCGGTGCCGCCCATATTCAGTGTGTACATCGGGTGCTGCGCGCACTCAATCCGGCGGATATCGCGAGCAATAAGGGATGCGTAAGAATGAAACGTCTGTCCCAGACGCATCGGAACCGCGTCCTGCAGCTGAGTACGCCCCATTTTCAGCACATGGTCGAATTCGCGGGATTTGGCAAGCAAAGCCTCTTCCAGACGATGGAGCTGAGCGGTGAGCTGCGGCACCAGATCCAGTACCGTCAGCTTTCCGGCGGAGGGAATCACATCGTTGGTGGACTGCGCCATGTTGACATGATCGTTCGGGTGCACAACGGAATAATCGCCCTTCTGCCCGCCGAGAAGTTCGATTGCGCGGTTGGCAATCACTTCGTTGGCGTTCATGTTTGCCGAAGTGCCTGCGCCGCCCTGAATCGCGTCCACAATAAACTGATCCAGCAGCTTGCCCTCCAGAATCTCGTCACAGGCGCGCACAATGGCTTCCGCCTTGGAACTATCCAGCTCCTGTGCGCGTCGGTTGGTAATGGCCGCCGCTTTTTTGATGCGTGCCAGATTCTGCACAAAACGTTGGTTCAGCGGGCGCTGTGTAATCGGAAAATTCTGCTTTGCGCGCAGCGACTGCACCCCGTAATATGCGTTGCCGGGAACCTCCAGGCTGCCGATCGAATCGCTTTCAATTCTTGTTAATTCAGAAACGGACATCACAAAGATCTCCTTCACAATCAATTTTGTATACGAAGAATAGCACACTCAATTTAAAAGGTAAAGCCCATTTATAAACTTGCGAACGAAACATCAATTTTGAAGTACCCTCCTTCATTAAATTATGTTTTCGCTAAAAATAACTGTGAATCTTCGGTGCGGTTTTTATTGAAGAATCGCCGAAAATCAGGTAAAATGAATACAGGAATAAAAATTCAGCGACTGGTAAACCAGTCAAAGGAGATCGGCATGGATCAAATTGACAGACAAATCTTAAAAATTCTGCAGGAAAACGCCCGTACGCCGCTGAAGGTGATTGCAGCCAAAACTTTTCTTTCGCCGCCGGCGGTTTCGGCCCGAATCGCCCATCTGGAGGAAGAAGGGACTATCCGGGGGTATCACGCGGAGGTCAACCCGTTTGCGCTCGGATATCATATTCTGGCTTTTATTAACCTTCAGGTTGAGCCGCCGCAAAAGGTAACGTTTTATCCTTTTGCGGAACGCTGCCCAAACGTTCTGGAATGCAGCTGTGTGACCGGTCCGTTTTCCATGCTGCTTAAGGTTGCATTTCCCAGCATGACGGAATTGGACTCTTTTATCGGCCAGCTCCAGGAATTTGGCAAAACAAGTACACAGATCGTGTTTTCCACTCACACTGGCCCGCGCGGCGTGGACCCGGAGGTAGAAAACTGAGCACTGAACCTTTCTGCAAAAAACGCGTTCCGAAACGGTTGTGATCTGCCGTTTCGGAACGCGTTTTTGTTGGGGGAAATCAGAAATACAGGCTTTTGTCCGGGAATTCGGGATCGCAGGTAAGGTGCAGTCCCATACGACGGAGCGTGTCCTTGTCACCGGCGTAAAGCAGCTGTGTGGAATGCGCCTCGCAGCCGTTCAGTTTCGGCAGCTGTTCCACAGCGTGCGCGGCGGTTTCGTCCGTTGCGGCACAGATGTAAAGCGCGGCCAGAACATCGTCCGATTTCAGCACGCTGCTGCGGCTTTTCAGCAGATCAATCTTCAGATGGAGCAAAGGTTCCAGTACCTGTGGACTGATCAACAGGGTGTCTTTCGGAATGCCGGCCATTACCTTGATGCTGTTGAGCATGACGCCGCTGCAGGCGCTCATCAGCGCGCTGGCCTTACCGGTGATCACGCGTCCGTCCGGCAGTTCAATCGCGGCCGCAGGGGCACTGCACAAATCGCGTTTGCCGCGCGCGGGCAATACCACGGCTCGATCCTCCATATGCAGGTTCAGCTGCTGCATAATCAGCTTCAGTTTTTCCACGGTCTCGGGGCGCTCCTTGCCTTGCCGAAAATCGGCAAGACCAGTGCAGTAACGGCGAATAATCTCCTGGCGGCTGGCTTCGCGGCATGCGTCGTCGTCCACAATGGCATAGCCGGCCATATTGACGCCCATATCCGTCGGGCTACGGTAACATTCATCATCACCGGTAATGCGGGAAAGAATGGTATGCACAATTGGAAAAGCTTCCACGTCCCGGTTGTAATTCACAGTCGTTTTTCCATACGCTTCCAGATGAAACGAATCAATCATATTCACGTCCTGCAAATCGGCAGTAGCGGCTTCGTAAGCCAGATTAACAGGGTGTTTCAGCGGCAAATTCCAGATTGGAAAGGTTTCGTACTTTCCGTAACCGGCCATCACGCCGCGGCGAAATTCGTGATACACCTGAGAAAGGCAAGTGGCCAGCTTACCGCTGCCGGGGCCGGGCGCGGTGACGACGACCAGCGGCTTGGTCGTCTCAATATATGCGTTGGAGCCGTAACCCTCATCGCTCACAATATGATCGACGTCCGACGGATACCCTGCAATTGGCCTATGAATATAATAGCGCATTCCACGGGCGGCCAGCTTGTGCGCAAACAGATCAGCCGCCGGCTGTCCTGTATACTGCGTGATGACCACGCTGTTCACGCTCAGCCCCATGGCGGTAATGTCGTCGATCTGCCGCAGGAGATCGAGGTCATAGCTGATGCCGAGATCGGCGCGGATTTTGGATTTTTCAATATTACCGGCGCTGATGCAGAACACGATCTCAGATTGCTCGCGCAGATCGCAAAGCAGCCGGATCTTGGCGTCCGGTTCAAAACCGGGCAGTACTCTGGCAGCGTGGAAATCATCAAACAGCTTTCCACCAAATTCCAGATAAAGCTTTCCTTTAAACCGGTCGATCCGCTCCAGAATGTGCTCTTTTTGTTTTTGCATGTAAAGTGTGTTGTCAAACCCGATCTTCATGGTTGATTACCGTCCCTCTCCTCAAAACAGGATTCTTTTTTTACAAAACTCACCTGCTGCTTTTACATCATATTAGAATACCACGAAAGCAGGCGAAAAGGCAAGCAGGCAAATGATCTTCTAAAAAAAGCGTGAAAATGCCTAAAAAATCCTCAACAGTCCGGGGGAAAGGAATTTTATGGGAGTTTGTTTGTTGTGATTGACAAATCCACATGCAAAGTGCTATGCTGAAATCAAATCCCAAGCATAAAGACGAAAACAGAGGAGGTTCTTCTGATGCAGAAGCTGAAAAAAATCGATATCCATGTTCATTCGGTTCCGGAGCGCTTTTTGCTGCAGCGGGACGGCGGGTATGCGACGCCGGAGGAGCTGAGGTACATGTACGACCGGTTCGGTATTGAAGCAGGCGTTCTTCTGCCGGAGGGTGCGCACCCTGAATGCTCCTATGATACGATCTCCCAGCGGGAAGCCTGCGAAATGGTGCGCCGCTTCCCGCAGACCTTTGCCGGATGGTTCTGCAACATTAACCCGTTGATGGGTCAGAACGCGACGGACACAGATCTTTCCTTTTATCTGAATCAGTTAATCAAAAAGGGCGCAAAAGGGATTGGAGAGCTTACCCTTAATCGACCGTTCGACGACCCTTATGTCTGCAATCTGTTTCATCATGCGGAACAATGCGGTTTGCCGGTAACCTTTCACATCGGCGCCCCCGGCGGATATGATTACGGGTTGGTTGACGAAATCGGGCTTCCACGGCTGGAAAAGGTGCTTGCGATGTTTCCGCGGCTGAAATTTCTCGGCCACTCGCAAAAATTCTGGGCAGAGATTGGCGGCAGGCTGACCGAGGAGGAGCGGAGCGGATATCCGCAGGGAAAGGTACAGCCGGGCGGCCGTGTGGTGGAATTGATGCGCCGCTATCCCAATCTTTGCGGCGACCTTTCCGCCGGCAGCGGCTGCAATGCCCTGATGCGTGACCCGGAGTTTGCGGCTTCGTTTCTGGAAGAATTTCAGGATCGCCTTTTCTTCGGAACCGATATCTGCAGACCGGAAAATATTGATAATCCGATGCTGGAGCTTTCCGGTTTTCTGGACGATCTGGCCGAAAGCGGGAAAATCAGCTTTGCGGCTTATGAAAAGGTCAGCCGCGGCAACGCACTTGCACTGCTTCGCTCGGAATTGTTGACGACGCCGGAATAAGGCGATATTCTGATTTGTACTTGTGATTTTTATTAGGGCTGCGGCATGCAGAAAGGGTGGTTCTTATGAGAAGCAGAAAAATATGGACGGGAGCAGTGTATGTGCTGCTGTGCGTTTCGGTCTGGCTGGCGGGGTGTGCAAATAGTAGTTTGCCGGTAGCGTCGGAACAGGGCGTTTCTTCGGTTGGGGAGCCGGAGCCGGTTTCGGCTGGTTCCTCCGAAGAACCGGTGCCAGCGTCTGAAGCGTCCGAAGCACAAAGCTCCGCCGAGCCGGTGCCGGTTTCTTCTCAAACGGCAGCAAGTGCCACACCTTCCCGGCAGGAGCCTTCCTCATCCAGGGTGATGCCGGTTTCCTCGCAGGCGGTGCCGGAGCCGGTTTCCTCTCAGACGCCGGCCTCAAGCGCTGTCAACCGTGAGGTCAGCGTGACGGTTCCGGAAGGATATACCTTTATGCAGATCGCCTCTCTGCTGGAACAGAAGGGTGTCTGCAGTGCAAAAGATTTTTACCGGACATGCCAGAGCTATACGCCTAAATCCTTTTCCATTTCCACCAGCGCCGACCGCTGTTTCCGCATGGAGGGCTATCTTTTCCCCGATACCTATACCTTTTACAAAAACGACAACCCGCAGAATGTATTGATCAAAATGTTGAATAATTATCATGCAAAGGTGGGAAATTTGTCGGAGGACACTTTGATTTTGGCCTCAATTATTGAAAGAGAAGCGCGCAGCGACGAGCACATGAAGCTGGTTTCCTCGGTGTTCCGCAACCGGCTGAACAACGCCGCGGAATTTCCATATCTGGACGCCGACCCCACGCGTGATTACGTCAATCAGTTTATCACCGGAAATTCGCTGGTTGCATCGCCGGCAAAATACGCCGCGCTTTACAACACCTGTGGAAAACGCAAGGGTTTGCCTGCCGGGCCGATCTGCTGCCCGGGGCTTAGGGCTATCAACGCAGCCAAAAACCCGACATCTTCAAACTATTATTATTTTTTCTACGGAAAGGATGCGCAGAACCATTATTCCGAAACGCTGGAAGAACATGAGGAGCAGATAAAGCAATACGGGGTGGGATGAACCACAGTCGTGCGGAGAGCCGCTGTGGTACAGTTGCCGCGGCAGAAATTGAAGGAAAGGGCGGATTAGGATGAAAATTGCGGTGTTTACAGGCGCGTCGTCGGGATTGGGACGGGAATTTTTTCTTTCGGCAGCGGAGCAGTTTCCGCAGGTGGAGGAATTCTGGCTGATTGCCCGCCGGGAAGAAAAGCTGAAGGAGCTTTCGGCTTTGCTGCCGCAGAAAAAGACCATGGTTCTGCCAATGGATTTGACCATGGAAGAAAGTGTGGCTTCGCTGGAAGAGTTTTTTCAGCAGCGACAGCCGGAAATTGAGCTGTTGGTCAACAATGCGGGCTTCGGAACGCTTGGCAATTTTGATTCCATGGAGCGCTCCACGCAGACAAAAATGATTGACTTGAACGTGCGGGCTCTGACGGCGCTGACGCAGGCTGCGCTGCCATTTATGAAGCGCGGCGGCGTGGTGGTAAATGTCTGTTCCATCGCGTCCTTTGCACCGAATCCGCGCATGACGGTTTATTGTTCCACCAAAGCGTATGTCATGAGCTTTTCGCGCTCTTTAAGGGAGGAACTTAAACCGCGCGGCATCAATGTTTTGGCGGTCTGCCCGGGGCCAATGCGTACGGAGTTTCTGCCCGTTGCCGGCATTGAGTCCGGCAATTCCAAAACGTTTGACACGCTTCCTTACTGCAACCCGGAGCAAGTGGCGGCCGTTGCTCTGCGCAGTGCAAAGCAAGGCAAAGCGGTGTATACCAACAGATTTTTCTTTAAATTTTATCGTGTCCTGGCCAAGCTGCTGCCGCATGGATTTGTCATGAAATTCAGCAAAGCGTAATTTCATGCAAAATGTTGCCGTATGTTTTTTTCCCCGCCGGATACACTACCGGTAGCCATCCGGCGGGAGGTGCTGTCGTTTGAAGGGATGCGTTGGCCGCAAAGGGCTTGCGGTGCTTCAGCTGCGCATGGCGGCCGCTTTAGCTGCGACCGCTTTTTTGCTGGGAGCAGCGGCCGTGTTTGCCCCGGCTGCTGCCGGTGTTCTGATGATTTTTCTGGCTGCGGCATATCCGTTTGCCGCGGCGTTTTGGCTTCCGGCGTGGTGCCGCGCGGCACGCTTTCAGGCTTCAGCGGAGGCAATTCGTGTGGAGCGGGGAATATTCTGGTACAGCGCGGCCTTTTTGTCACGGCATAAAATTCGGTATGCGGCGCTTTTTTCCACGCCGCTGCAGCGTGCGTTCGGGGTCGTTTCTCTGCGGTTGATGACCTCCGGAGGGAAGATAACCGTACCGATGCTGAATCGTTCCGAGGCGCTTCAGCTGGCAGCGCTGCTGCGCGTTTCGTTGGCAGCCGGTGCCGGGCGGTGACAGAATGAAGAAAGGGAAGTGGACGGCCAAATGAAAAAACGCCGCGCATCTGTGTTGGCGGCTCACCCGGTGCAGGGGCTTTCCACGTTTCTGCGGCTTTCATGGCTGCTGCTGATTCCGTTGCTGCAACGCGCGGTTTTGCGCCCCGAAACTCTGTGGGAAAGTCTTGGGAGCCTTTTAAACGCTGCCTTGCTGTTGGTGCTTATTTCGGTCTGCTCTGTTTGGCAATGGCGTTCCACACGTTTTTCCGTTGTGCGGAACCGACTGCTTTTTCGCCGCGGAATTTGGCGGAGAGAAGAGTTTCTTCTGCCGTTTTCACAGGTGGACGGTCTTTCGGTTACATTTTCGCCTCTCTCTGCGCTGTTTGGTGCGGGCTTGCTGGAATTGGAGACGGGAGCGGCTACCCGTGAGCCGGATTGTTCGGTATTTCTTTCCACACGCCGGCTGCAAAGCATTATGAACCGTTTTTTGCCGCAGAACAGAAACCTTCGGTTTCGCTGTGGAATCGGGTCACTGCTCATCTGCGCGCTTTCGTGGTCAAACGCGGCGTCCGGCTTGCTGGTTGCCGCACCTTTTGTGCAAAAAGCGGGACAGGTGTTTGGGCGGGAGGTTCAGCAGCTGCTTCTGGAACAACTGAATCCGGGAATGCGGTTGGTTTCCGTGGGAGTGCCGCCACTGGCAGCGGCGATTGCATGGATTCTTCTGCTTGGCTGGGCTGCGGCTTTTTTGCGGCAGTTTTTGGCCTGTACGCCGTTTTCCTGCAGCTTTGCTGGCGCGTTTATCATGGTGCGCTGCGGCATGATCCCCAAAAGACTGCGCTTGTTCCGTACACGCCGGATGGCTGCCGTTACCGTGCGTCAAACTTTGCTGATGCGAATCTGCGGCGTTTCTTCGCTTTTAGCGCACGTCCCGGGAGATGAACGGCAGAAAGACTGTCGACCGCTTTTGGTTGCCGCTGCGCGGCAGAAAGCAGTTGAAGAATGGATGTATGAAATCATTTCTCCTGTGGAAGGTTCGGTGCTACACCCGCCAGCACGTGCGAAACATCGGTATTTGTTGCCGGTCTTTTGGCCGTTGATGCTGACCGCGCTGCTGCTGATTCTGATCCGTATGCTCAGGGCGCCGGGCTTTGTTTCCGTGCTGCTGTTTCCGGTGCTGATTTTTTTTCTCTGGCGTGCGCTGGTGCGCTTTGCAGAAATTCCGTTTGCCGCCCTGGAGCTGGATGCAAAAACGTTTCGACTTTCCCGCATGCAGGGGCTTTCTTTGCTTTGCACCTGTGTGGATCGGAAAAACATTACCGGTGTCCGCATTCGGCGAACGTGGTTTCAAAGGCGTGCAGGACTTTGTACGGTGGACATTTTTTTGCGGGGGAAAAAGGTGCGGCGCTGCTCGGTACGTCATTTGGATTTTGCGGAGCTTTGCAGGGTTTTAAAAAAATATGGAGAAATCGAATAACGGCATCCGCGCCGGAGAGGCTGAAAAGCCAGCCCGGCGCGAATGCCGTTTCAAACATCTTCCTGCCGTTTTAAAAACCTAAAGATCGTCTGCGTCCTGTGTAGGCTGCAGACCGTCGTCAGGGCTTCCGGTGTAGCTTCCAAGCACATCAGACAAAATCGGACCGTCGTTCATTTTCGGAAAAACTTCGGTCATTCCATCAATATTTTGCTGCATATATCCGTACTTTTTTTCCCACTCTCTGCGGCGTTTTTTCTTTTCTTCCCCGGCGTCGGGATCAAGCTCCGGAACGTTCCATGGTTTGGGATCCATCATGCGGCAGCCATCCTTTCTTTTTCATTTGCGCATTTCTGTGCGGACTCATTCTGATTCCGAAGCGGAAGACTGTGGGGGAACAAAGATGAGGCTTTGAACAACATGTTTTGTAAAGACAGCTGCCGCTTTTACAGGAATCAAAATTAGTATGCGCAAAATTTTTTCTCCCTATCCGTACAATGGCGGGCGCAGAACCATTTTCAAGGAAGAAAACGGGAATTTCATTGACAAAACGAACGGTTCATGTAAAAATAAAAAGAGTTTTCACACACTGCCGGACTCGGTTTTCCAAGCCGCGACCGGATTATTTTTTTGCAAAGGAGCCGATTCTGTGACTCAGCTGATAGAACGTTTTCTTGCCTGTGATCGGACGCTCAAACCGGGAGAAATCCGCGGTCCGCTCCCGAGCATCCGCGAAGGCTATTCCACTGCCTTCCGCATTGCATGGCCTTCGATTGTGGAAACAGTGCTGATCAGCCTGATCTCTTCGGTGGATACCATGATGGTTGGCGGCTGCGGCCCTGCAGCGATTGCGGCGGTCGGCCTCACCACACAGCCGCGATTTGTTTTTCTGGCGCTGATTCTATCTTTTAACGTCGGTGTTACCGCGGTAATTTCCCGCCGAAAAGGCGCGGAAGACGAAGAAGGGGTGCAGCGCTGCCTGAAACAGGCTGTCGCCATTTCGGCCGCAGCGTCATTGGTGCTGACGCTGCTCTCGTTTTTTCTTGCGGAACCACTGGTCATGCTGGCGGGAGCGGAAAGCGATACCGTCGATTATGCGACCGATTACTTCCGCATTGTGATGATTGGCGCTTTGTTCAGCAACATCGGCCTGACGATCAATGCGGCGCAGCGCGGTGTTGGAAACACGAAAATTTCTATGACAACCAATTTGATCGCCAATGTGGTCAATCTGTTTTTTAACTGGCTGCTGATTAACGGCGTCTGGTTTTTTCCGGAACTGGGCGTTACCGGTGCCGCTGTTGCAACCGCTCTCGGCAATCTGGTGGCTATGCTGCTTTCCGTTCGTTCGGTCTGCCGGAAAAAGGCGACGTTGAAGCTGTTTTCGTCCGTTTCATGGGGATTTGACCGCGCAACGGTAAGCAGTCTGCTGAATGTGGCCTCCAGTGCAGCCGTGGAGCAGGTTTTTATGCGTATTGGTTTTTTTCTATACGCTGCAATGGTTGCCCGGTTGGGAACCAACGCCTACGCCACCCATCAGATTTGCATGAATATTCTGAATCTGTCGTTTGCGGTCGGGGACGGGTTGAGCATTGCGTCCTCTGCGCTGGTGGGGCAAAACCTTGGCGCGCAGCGACCTGATCTTTCAAAGCTTTACTGTACGATCGCGCAGCGGATTGCGTTTTGCTTTTCCACTGTTATTTTTTTAATTTTCTTTTTTGGACGTTTCTTTCTGGTTGGGTTGTTCACTGATGACGGAACGATTATCCAAGCGGGGAGTCAGTTGCTTGTGATTGCCGCCTTTACCACACACATCCAGACGGCGCAGGTTATCCTTTCCGGTTGTCTGCGCGGAGCGGGAGATACCCGTTTTGTGGCGGGCGTTTCTTTTCTCAGCATCGGATTGGTTCGTCCGCTGCTTACTTATCTGTTTTGCTTTCCGTTTGACTGGGGACTTGTCGGTGCGTGGGTCACGCTGCTGGTGGATCAGACCATGCGCATGGTGTTGAACAAGCTGCGATTCAACGGCGGAAAATGGACGCAAAAAAAATTATAAACCCAAAACATGTCAGGAGGGGACAACAGTATGGAAAATATCAAGCTGCTTTGGAAGGACCGTAAACGCCATTTGGGGATGCCGCTTTCATTTACACGCTATTCTATGAGCGATGACCGTATTTTTCTGGAAACCGGCTTCCTGAATTTAACACTGGAGGAAATTCTGCTGTATCGCGTTCGGGATATTACGCTGAAGCGTTCGTTTGGACAAAGAATTTTTGGCGTCGGTACGGTGATCTTACAATCCTCAGATAAATCAAATCCGGTTCTGGAGCTTAAAAACATAAAAAACCCCCGCCAGGTGAAAGAACTGATGCACCGGCAGGTTGAAGAGATGAAGATTTCACGCAACGTGCGTCTGGGCGAAATCCTGGAAAGCGGAAACGGCTGCTGCGACCCGGCTGCACACGAAATGGACAGCCCGGATCACGACGGCTTTGACGGTGAGCGCGCGTTCTGATCTTACAGCAGCCGTGTCCCGTTGATGACAAGCTCAAATGTTAGATCCAGACAGGCGGCAGCTTTGCGACACAGCACCATACGGGAAAGAAAAATCTCGAAGTATTCCATTACCGGGCAGATTGCAGTGTCGATGGTAATCTGGAGCGTAATCGTTTTTTCCTCGGCCTGCACCTGCAGAACGGCTTCTTCCACAGCGTAGTTGACGCGATCATGAATATCGTTGGAAACGGTGCTTTTGTTGCGCACACGCGTGCGGCGCACATCGCTTTTGTCGGAAAGAATCAGCGCAGAGGCAATCGGGCTGACCGCGGCGGCGGTGTTTTCATCGTGATGGCCGACAGCAGTTACAATCTGTGCAGTTTCTTCGGCCGGCATCCCGAGGCGGTTCAAAATGGAAAACGCCATCAGCGCGCCGCTTTGCGCATGGTCAACTCGGTTGACAGTATTGCCGATATCGTGCATATAACCGGCAATGGCGGCCAGTTCACAGGTGCGGTCGCTGTAACCCAGCTGGCGCAGAATGGCCGCCGCATAGTCCGAGGAACGTTTCGCGTGCGCAAATCCGTGCTCCGTAAAGCCGATGGCGCCAAGTACGCTGTTGCCTGCCTGAATATAAGTGTTGATTTCGGGGTCGTGCAGAATCTGTTCCAGAGTGATCGGAGCTGAATTTTGCATAAATTTTTATTCCCTTCTTTTCCGGGGCAGTTTTTATTTGTATTGTCCCTGTTTCTTCCGTTTCTTTTTCTTTTTTATTATACCATGGCTGGCTGTGAAATTGTTACAAATTCATGTATTTTTGTCGCAATCCATTTCTGCGGCGTTGCATTTCTGTTTTTCGGATACTACAATAAGGTCAGATGCTATCTTGCGGTATTCAACCGTTGGTAAAATTCAGTTCAGGAGGTTTTGAGATGTCAATTCTTGTAACAGGAGGAACCGGATATATCGGCAGCCACACTTGTATTGCATTGATCGAGGCCGGTTATGACGTGGTAATTGCCGATAACTATTACAACAGCAAGCCGGTGGTTTTAGAGAGGATTCGCGAACTGGCGGGAAAAGATCCGGTGTTTTACAATTGTGATATCAGGGATCGCGCCGGGCTGGATAAAATCTTTTCAGAACAGAAAATCGAATCAGTGATCCATTTTGCCGGGTTGAAAGCAGTGGGCGAATCCTGCCATATTCCGCTGAAATATTTTGACAATAACGTTTCGGGCACCGTTGCTCTGCTGGAAGTCATGGCAGCCCATGATGTGCGTAGAATCGTGTTCAGCTCGTCCGCAACGGTTTACGGTTCCGAAAATGTATCCCCATTGGTGGAGGATATGCGTATCGGCAGTGTAAGCAATCCTTATGGCCGCACCAAGGTGATGATTGAAGAAATTCTGAACGACCTTTACGCATCCGATGATCGCTGGAGCATCTGCAAGCTGCGTTATTTTAATCCGATCGGAGCGCACAAGAGCGGCCGGATCGGGGAGGATCCCAACGGAATTCCGAACAATCTGATGCCTTATATTTCCCGTGTGGCAGTCGGAAGGCTCAAGCAGCTGACCGTTTTCGGAAACGATTATGACACGCCGGACGGAACCTGTGTGCGTGACTATATTCACGTGTTGGATCTCGCCCGCGGACATATCAACGCCGTGCAGAAAACACTGGCAGATACCGGGCTGTTTACTTATAATCTTGGAACCGGGCGTGGGTACAGTGTGCTGGATGTCGTCAATGCCTTTATTAAAGTAACCGGGCAGGATGTGCCGTATCAGATTGGGCCGCGCCGGGAGGGTGACCTTGCCTGCGTCTATTCCGACGCTTCCCGCGCAAAAGCAGAGCTTGGGTGGGAGGCACAGTACGGAATAGAAGATATGTGTGCCGATTCCTGGCGCTGGCAGAGCCAGAATCCGGACGGCTACAACAGCTGATGTTCAAAACAGAATAAAAACGGGCGGCTTATCGGGAATGTTTCTGATAAGCCGCCCGTTTTTCCGCAGATTCAGCAGCAAAGATTTTTTTTACCCAGAAAACGGTTGTTGAGTTCCAATGGAATATTGCAATGCAGTCCACGCTGTGTCATGCTGTACAGCTTAAAGGTCATCAAATCGGGAGGGACGCAGAGAGTCTGACAAGTTTGAAAAAAGTCATATCCGTATTCTCCTGCAAGAGAAAGGACATCGGCGTCGTCGATCAGGTAATCGGCGGCAAAGTAATTCGCCTGCGATTCTGTCTGCGTTACCATGTTGAACAGCCCGAAATCACGGAGAGGCGCCACCATCAGCTCCCTGCGGTGCAGAACAATATGCGCCGCTTCGTGCATGGCAACTAGCCGCTGCTCGTGCTCGTCCAGCTTTTCATTGATTACCACAAAAAGAATACGGTTGGCGAAATAACAAAAGCCCTTCAGCCCCTCCGCAGAAAAGGCATCTGTCCAGCGCACATAAACGCCCATCGATTTTAGCAGCTCAAAGGGGTCGTCCGTGCGGTATTTTTCTTTAATTTTCTGTACACGGTTATAAATTTCCAGCGCATTCACGACGAAGCACCTCCTGCAAGATTTCCTGCTGCGGGTCTGAAATGATTATTGCAGAAAATCTGTCCTCAAATCCGTACTTGAAAAGCTATTTCCCGGATGAAGAGAATTTTTCGCGCGCAATTTCCTTGGATTCCAGATAAAGCTTCTGGATTTCCAACATAAAGGCCACACGATCCTCTTCGCTGAGTTCGCCGCCGGCAAAGGCAACCTTGGCCTGTTCCAGTGCGTTTCGGGCGCCCCGCTGGCCTGCGGCTCCATAGCGCTCAGCCGCAACAGTCAAAAACTCCTCATCTTCTGTGCGCAGATAATTGACATCCACACCGAAAATGGCGGCCAAATCGTCGTAAACGCTTCTTTTTTTGGGGTAACTTTCCCCTTTTTCATAGCTGATAACAGTCCGCAGTCCCAGCTTGGCCTGTGCAGCAAGCTGAGCCTGCGTCAGCCCTGCTTCCCGGCGTAGCCGACGAACCTTTTCTCCAAATTTCATAGGACGGATCCTTCCTTTCGCAGAACCAGCAGTATTTCTTTTCGGAAATTAATCGAAACAAAATGTGCCAAAAAACGCACATAAAGGCAAAAAACAATTGACAAATGCAAGTTATCTGCATATAATAAAAACATGCGGATAACATGCATATATCATAACGCAAGCTGCACGTTTTGTCAAGCGTTTGAAAGAAAATAATTGGAATTTTTGCGGAATCGAACCCGAAAAAGAGTCGGAAGGAAAGGAAGAAAACAATGAACGGAACAAAAAAGCGGATTACAGCGGAAGGCCTGGAGGCAAAAGCGGAAATGATGCTGAAAGAATATCTGGGCGGTAATTTTGGAATGCTGCAGGCGGTGGACATGGAACGGATGGCAACAGAATATTTTGGGCTTTCCGTTCGTTACGAGCCGCTTTCCCTGCAGTCTGTCAGTGTCTGGAAACAGACCTGCCTGCGCTTTGCAGACGATTCTGTCCGCCTGATTCCTGCGGGAACGATTCTGGTTGACAGTTCTCTGCGCGGCGAAAAGCAACGCGGTCGGCGCAATCTGACCATTGCGAGGGAATGTGCGCGGCAGCTGTTATTCTGGAAGGAGCCGAACGCGGAAGCGCGTGCAGCACAGATGCTTCCGGCACAGTCGATGGTAACGCCGCGACAGCTGCGCGCTTCCTGCGTGGTTAACGAGTGGGAGGTCAACGCGCTGGCGTCGGCACTTTTGATGCCGCCGACTGTGCTGAATACGATACTCAGCCTTTTTTATGCCGACGCACCGGTCTGCGTTTACGGACGCGGTCGGCTTTCAGCGGCGGATAGCCGGATGTTGGACACCCTTGCGGCACTTTTGGGCGTAACCCGATCCGCGTTGCTCCTTCGCCTGTGGCAGCTGCACAAAATTGCGGTGCTTCCGGATCATAGAATTTGCGACGCCAAGGGGGAAAAACAAGGAAGGAGGGCCGTCTGATTTACCGGCCGAATCCGACGGCAGGAGATGATTCGTTTGCTTCCGTCAGTAATGTGCGGTTGCCGATTGAGCCGCTGCCGCAGGCGGAACGGTACAAGGAGAGCAAACCCATTTCGTCCAGCCCGACCCGCGTTTCGGCGTCCAAATCCATAACGACGGAGCCGTGATTGAGAATAATGGTACGGTTGCCCACTGCCAACGCGGAAGCAAGGTTATGCGTAATCATCATCGTTGTGATGGAATCTCTCTGCACAATTTGCCGTGTCAAAGAAAGAACCTTTTCCGCAGTTACGGGGTCAAGCGCTGCAGTGTGCTCATCCAGCAGCAACAGGCGCGGCGGAACAACAGTGCACATCAGCAAGGTGACCGCCTGACGCTGCCCGCCGGAAAGCAGGCCGATCGGCGTTGTCATCCGGTCTTCCAGCCCCATTTCCAGCGATGCGAGCAGTTCGCGAAAACGGCCGCGATCTTTTTTAGTCAAAGAGGTCGAAAAAAGATGGCGTCCGGCGCCGCGCGCATAGGCGAGAGCCAGATTTTCTTCAATGGTCAGCGCCGGCGCGGTGCCCTTCATCGGATCTTGAAAAATGCGCGAGATCATCCGCGCACGTTTATGCTTCGGCAGAAACGTAATATCCCTGCCGTCCAGCTCAATTCGGCCGCGGTCGCAGAAAAAGGTTCCTGCAATTGCGTTGAACAGGGTGGATTTTCCTGACCCGTTGGAGCCGAGAATCGTGACAAAATCGCTGTCCTGCAGCGTTAAATTCAGCCCGCAAAGCGCAGTGTGGCGGTTGGGCGTCCCGTTTGAAAAGGTTTTTTCCAGTGCGGTGATCTTCAACATTTTGAAGCCTCCAGTCTGATCCAGCGTTTTGCAATAGCTTTTTTACCGCAGGAACGGAGAGGGTTGCCGCCACGATGACTGCGGAGACAAGCTTGAGCGCATTGGCAGAAAGAAAACTGTATTGCAGTGCCAGTGCAAGGATCAGGCGATAGATCACCGAACCGGCGACAGCGGAAATCAGTCCGAGCGTCAGCGAGCGTCGGCCGAAGATGACTTCGCCGATGATGACAGAGGCAAGCCCGATAACGATCATGCCGCTGCCGGAATTGATGTCCGAAAAGCCTTGAAATTGTGCAAGTAATCCGCCGGAAAAAGCGACCAGCGCGTTGGAGATCGCCAACGCCAAAACTTTCATTGCGTCGGTGTTAATGGAAGAGACACGGACCATTTCCTCGTTGTTGCCCGTTGCGCGAATGAACAGGCAGTCTGACAAAATAACTGCGATCTACTGTAGACTCAGTCGTGATGACGAACTCGCAGGAGAGAGCAACAGCATTGTCAATCAAAAGGCGATTCTCAAAAAATACGCACAAGAACAAGGTTTCCGAAACATCCAGTTTTTCGTGGACGATGGTTACTCCGGTGCTAACTTCAACAGACCAGATTGGAAACGAATGATTGAGTTGGTCGAGAACGCTAAGGTCGGTGTTATCATCGCCAAGGATATCTACGGGATTTCTTCACTTCGCCGGACGCTGGAAGAAGTGAGCATGAACCTGGCGTACCGGTGGTTTATCGGGTATCCGCTGAACGAAGCGGTACCGCACTTTTCCATAGTGAGTTATCATTTCAAGCACCGGTTCAACCACGCGACGGTAGAATATGTATTCCGTTAGGTGCTGAAAGCAGCCGCGGAGGAAGGCTATCTGGACACAGAGGCCATATTCGTGGACGGAACGCAT